>JAQUWX010000001.1:27584-59891 GCA_028692635.1 Alphaproteobacteria bacterium | reverse complement strand
AATATTACCGAGGGGTTTCGCGCCTGGCTTAGTTCTATACCAGAGCCGATAATCCAACTTTTTGGAGTCGGATACCTTGGGTACACCGGAGCTAGAAGTTTCGACAAGGTGAAGAAGATAGGGAAGTGAATTTTACTGTTTCAGCCTGAATTCATGCGCGGGATATACGCCTAGTATTTTTACTTCGTGCGCGAAGAAGTTTAATTCTTCAAGCGCGTTGCGCATGGGGGCTTCGTCGGGGTGTCCTTCGACATCCAGATAAAATTGCGCGGCGGTGAAATTGCCGTCAACCAGATAGCTTTCCAGTTTCGTTATATTCAATTTATTCGTGGCAAAGCCGCCCAGAGCCTTATAAAGTGCGGCGGGCACGCTCCTTACCCGAAAAATCATGCTGGTTACGCATGGAACGGTCCCGGCTTCGGGGCGCTTGTTCTTCGGCGACAGTATAAGAAATCTCGTTGTGTTGTTCGGCATGTCGGCTATGTCTGCCGCGATGCTCTTTAATCCGTATATAATTCCCGCCAATTCAGAAGCTATGGCCGCGACGCTTTTGTCTCCCAGTTTCGCTACCTCTTGCGCAGCTCCCGCTGTGTCGGCTTTTATGACAGGGCGGATGTTGCGATCTCGTAGCCATTTGTGGCATTGCGCCAGGGCTTGAACGTGGCTGTGGACTTCTTTTATGTCTTTTAGTTCAGCGCCGGGTAACGCCAATAGGTGATGCTCCACCGGCTGATAATGCTCTCCGATTATATAAAGTCCACCGCATGGCAGAAGCTGGTGCACGTCCGCGACGCGGCCCGCCACAGAGTTCTCTATTGGAAGCATGGCCATGTCCGCTCGCCCTTCGTGAACGGCAGCAAACACGTCCTCAAACACGAAACAGGGCAATGTTTCGTATTCCGGCATTATTGCGCGGCAGGCTATGTCTGAATAGGCGCCCGCGGCGCCCTGAAAAGCTATGCGTTTTTTCATAGATGATGGGGTGCGATATTTTGTCTTTGGTGTCAAGTTTAAACAACTCTATCGACAGGTATAGGCGCGCTGCTTTATATCGTAGGCTCCTTAAACCGAAGCAAAGTATCGTTCCATGATGCGTTTCGCAGTTATTCTTGGCCTTTTGGGGCTGGCTATTGCCACTTCTCTTATAATATGGAGCGGGTATGAGCAGGTGTTGCAGGCTCTGTCCATAGCCGGTTGGGGCATTGTTTGGACCAGTCTTTATCATCTGGTTCCTATGACTATTTCCATTATTGGCTGGCAACTGCTTCTTCCAGGCAAAAAGAAGGCTTCGCGAGCTTTCTTCCTTTATCTTCTTTGGATTAGGGCTTCTATAAATAATTTGATGCCAGTGGCTCGGATCGGCGGCGAGATCGTCGCCGTTCGGTTGCTGATGATCCATGGAATTAAAAAATCTCCCGCTATCGCCTGCACTGTCGTCGAAACCACTCTTTCCGTCGTTGCCGTGTTCCTTTTCACCGTTCTCGGCGTCGCCATGTTCACGTTGAGGATAAGCGATCAGAATATCGAATGGCAGTTGATGATGGGGCTTTTGGTGTCTTTGCCTCTTATCATTGCTTTGTTCGTGGTTCAGAAGATCGGAGTCTTCGGTCTGCTTAATAAAATTTTCAATCTGATGTTCCGTGATAAGTGGAAAAGCGTCGCAGGTAGCACGGCTCGGTTGGATCACGCTGTGCGCACTATGTATAGGCGGCGCGGGCGAATTCTTGCTTGCGGATGGTGGCAGTTCGCTTCATGGGTTTCCGGGACTGGGGAAATATGGTTGGCTCTTTATTTCCTCGGACACCAGATGCCTTTGGCTGAGTGCTTTATGATTGAAGCTCTTATACAGGCCACAAGTAGCGCCGCTTTTATAGTGCCCGGTGCTTTGGGTGTGCAGGAAGCCGGATTCCTTATGTTCGGGCATTTGCTGGGACTCACTCCTGAAATATCAGCAGCTATGGCCATCATAAGACGTTGCCGAGATATATTAATATATGTCCCGGGACTCATATTTTGGCAGGCTCAGGAAGGGCGGTTGCTGCTATTTAAGAAAAAGTAAGGCGCTGATATCGGATTTTTAAAATATCTTTCCTCAAATGTGGTTGATGATATACTCGACGCTTCCCCTTTCCTGAATCACGAGGAAGATCATGAACAAACCACCTGTAAATTGCTGTTGCACAACTGGTCGCATGAATTGTCGTGCGATGGCTGTCATCCTTCTGTTCTGCGGATTGGTTGTATTTCTGCTTAGCAGCGCTCTTGTCTATATCGCTCCTCCGGGCGGACCCTGGGAACGTGAGTGGAGAGCTTTGTTCCTAAGTAAGGGCGATTGGGAAGCTATTAGCATCATCTTCGAGCTGTTGCTTATCCTGACCGTAGTTGGATATGCCATTGTTAACAGATGCTCGTTGAAGGTATTCGCAAAAACGCACCTTTCCCTAACCGGCATTAAGGCGTTTTTCTCGAGCTTTAAATTCGAGATCCTCGCTGCTTTAGCTGTTGTCGTGGTGCTTTTCGGAGCAACCGTGTCAAAAGCTATTCCGGCTGCGTACATCTTTGACGGTCGCGATGCTGTCGCCAGAGTGTTCAAATTCACCAACCCCGATATGCCTGGCAGCCCCGAAGAATTTAGGAGAATGCATGAGGAAAGAATGATGCGTATGCGCGATGCTGCGCCTCCTCCTCCTCCGATTCCCGCCGGTGGTCCTGACGCTAAGGCGGCTCCTATGAAGGTGCCTCCTATGATGGCTCCAGGGAAGGCTCCTCCTCCTCCGATGATGGCTCCGCCTCCTGCGGCTGCTCCTCCATTGGCTGTTCCACCTAAGGCTCCGGCTCCTGCCGTTAAGGCTGGCGCTCCGGTTCCGCCTCCTGTGGAAGCCGTGAAGCCAGAAAAGAAGTAATAGTTTCACTTACTTCTTTCGGTTTCGAGAAATCTACCCGTGGGTGCTTAAACGGCACCCACTGGAACCGAGCATACCACAGCGTTCCCTCGTGAGGGGGAACGCTGTAATTGTTTTGAGCTAACGGTCGGAAACATTCTCGCTTGGTTTTTACATAACCAAGATTCATTTTTTCCGATTTGTATATTTCTAAAGCTTCGTTTTTGCGGCGGCTTTCATCCATCGTTAGTTCTACGATCGTTTCTTTCCCGGTGGGTGTGAAAAATTCTTGGGAGTGGGTTTTGTTTCCGAAAAAGTTGTATTCGGCAAATTCAAGAACGCTTAGTCGTTTCGTAAAAATACTGCCGATCGCGTTAAGCGCGTCGTGGTCGGCGTTGCCTCCCTCATAGGCCGGAACCCATATTTGGTCGATGTTGTTGGCGGATATGGCGCTCTTTATGTTTTTGTGCGCTTCGTCCATGTTTTTCCATAAGTGCCGGGCAGGGGTGTCGGACCATCCGACGGGGGTTATTCCGAGAAACTGCGCCGCTTTTAGAGATTCCTCGCGGCGGGTGGTTATTCGCTCTTCGTATTTGCTGCGTTCCCATGGCCACATCGTTTCGCGGGCTATGCATCCGGTGGTCAGGTACAGCGCAAAAATCTCGGAAGCTTGATTGATCGCTCGTCCAATCGTCGCGGTCGCCGCCACGACTTCATCGTCGGGGTGCGGGACCAGTATTAGTATTCTTTTGCCGAATGTCATTTCAATTTCCCGCTTTTGCTCTTTTCCATATCGAGAATAAGTCCTCATCCAGAACATCGTGCCAGCTTGCCAGGTGTTTTTCTCCGTAATCTATCGCTGCGGCGCGCATGTTGTCTCTTTGTTTCGGATCGGAGGCAAATTCACGCAAGGCGTCGGTCCAATTTTCGATGCCAGCATTGACTACGCGCATTGCTGAGGTTCTTTGAAAAAGATCGGCTATGCCGCTCTTTTCGGATACCAGCACGGGACAGCCAGAGGCCATGGCTTCTACGCCTGCCATGCTGCGTATTTCTACTTCCGATGTGAGGGCGAGAAAATCAACGCTTGCGTACAGTCTCGCTAATTCTGTCGGAGACACAAATCCAAGAACCGATACGTTGTTTCCAAGCCTTTGTTTCAGGTCTTTTTCCGCTGGGCCTATGCCTGCCGTTATTATGTGCAAGGGCACGCCCTCGGCGATCAGTTTTTCCGCTGCGGATATAAGGGTGTATATGTTTTTTCCAACATCCAGTCTTCCAACAAAGAGGGCTGTAATCATGTTTGGGGGAATGTTGTAGTCGCGATTGACTCCCTCGCGGTCTTTGCGATGCGGTCCGAACATTTCTCGGTCGGCTCCGAGGCGGAGATGGCTTACGTTGGCTTTCCCTAGAATTTTTTCCGCGAATTCATGATCTTCGGCACGTGTGACCAGGGCATGGCTGCATGCGCGGACGTGGGCGGAGAGCCTTCTCTCCATCTTCTTTCTCTGTCTTTCCGGCAATTTTAGCGTGTCCAGCATAAAGCTTCCCAGCTTTGTGTCTTCTCCGAAAACATGCTCGATGGTCTGGCGCGTGAAAATTTCCGCATATGATAGTGTGTCTGTGTGAAAGGATGTCACTAGCGGAATGCCGAATTTTTTGCTCACTTTCTCTGCCGTTCGGGCAAAGGCGAAAAATCCATCTGTTGTATGTATTACGTCATATTGGGATAGTTCTCGCGCAAGCCGTGGGTGATAGGGCGCAAGATCAGTGTAATCAGGCGTATAGGGCAGAAACTTCAAGTTCGATGTGCTGAAAACCGGCGGGATCTGCCGGATTCTCGCTTGCGGACCCAGGGTTTCGGTCAAAAAGTCTCCAGAGAAATATACCGTGAGGTCCAATGGAATATTCTCGGTCGCTGCCGCAGCGGCCAGCCTTTCCCAGCACTTTACATGTCCTCCCGATTGGGCAGAGCGTGGCAGGTCTATAAGCGCTGCAACATGAAGTTTGTCCATTTTTTGCCTCAATTGTTCATTCTAATTTATTCTTGCTTTAAAGAAGATGATACAAAAGGTAAAGTATGGGAAGTCCTTTAACCGGAAACAGGCTTTTTAAATGCCATTCGTTTCTCCTCACGACATGCTGAACGATCCCGTCGCCAGAAAGCGCGTGTGGATAGCGTCGGCTGTTCTGGTAATGGCCATTGTAATGACGGTTATTGGAATAGGGGGCGGGATGTATTTCCGCTTGAAGCAGACTGTGCCGAATTATTCCGGGACTGAGCAGATTTCCGGCATGAAATCTCTGGTCAACGTGTATCACGACAAATTCGGCATCCCACATATTTTTGCTGAAAACAGGAACGACGCTCTTCGGGCTTTGGGATATCTGCATGCCAATGAACGCATGTTCCAGATGGAAATAACCCGGCGCGCAGGGCAGGGACGCTTGTCCGAGGTCGTTGGGGCCTCGACTTTGGATGCGGATAAACTGATACGCGTGCTGAATCTTTACGGGTTGGCTCAAGACAGCGTTAGGGAGCTTTCTCCAGAGGCTAGAAATCTTCTACAGGCATATGCAGATGGCGTTAATGCATGGATAGAGCATAACAAGAGCACTCTTCCTTTAGAGCTTATGTCTCTTGAGGATATTATAGAGCCTTGGCAGATCGCGGACTCTTTGGTTATTGGCAAGCTTATGGCTTTGCAGCACAGCAGCAAAGGCATGAAGATGGACGCTCTTAGGTCAAAGCTGTCAGCGACGCTTAATCGTGCTCAGTTTGGCCAGATGTTTCCTTTGAATGCGGGGGATACTCCCGTTACGTTAAATCCGCGGCCTGTTAATAAAAACGCTAATACTAAAAAGCGTGCAGAAATGTCCCCTCTCGATTTTATTGGGGATATTACCGGATTTTCTCATGCTGCTTCCAATGAATGGGTTATTAGCGGCAAACTTACCGATACCGGAAAGCCTATTCTGGCTAACGATCCTCATCTTGGGTTTGATGCTCCTGTTTTGTGGTTTCTGACTCGCATTGTCGTTCCAGGGGATGAGGTTAAGGGGGCTACGGTTCCTGGGACTCCGGTCGTTATGCTCGGGCAGAATTCAAATATCGCGTGGGGATTTACCAACTCCGGGTTTGACGTTCAGGACCTGTTTATTGAAACGATAGATAAAAAAGATGACGATAAATATTTGACTCCTAAAGGAAGCCAATCATTTGTAATTCATAACGAGGTTATAAGCGTAAAGGGCGGCGGCGATGTTAAGTTGTCTGTGCGCTCGACACGTCATGGTCCGGTTCTCTCCGATGTAAATCCAGAGCTGGCCGAAATGGCTGGTAAGGGAAAGGTCATGGCGCTGGCTTTTTCGGGATTGCATAATGCCGATACTACGGCAGAGGCTATGCTGCGGATCAATGTGGCTAAAAATTGGGGCGATTTTCTCGATGCTGTGAAATTGTATCAGACTCCGGCTCAGAATATGGTTTATGCCGATGTTAAGGGAAATATCGGTTTTATAAGCCCGGGATGGGTTCCTGTTCGTAAGCAGGGTAACGGGATGCTCCCTGTAGATGGGGCTTCTGGAAACTATGACTGGATGGGATTTATTCCGTTTAAGGAATTGCCTCAGACTTTTAATCCCGCCGCTGGGTATCTTTTCAACGCTAATAACGCTGTTGCCGGGATTAACAGCGTTTATCGTCTTGGCTCTGACTGGGAGGAGCCTTGGAGAGCGATAAGGATTCAACAGTTCTTTGAGACTATCTTAAAACACACCGTCGATACTTCCGTTTTGATGCAGTCGGATCATTTGTCTCCGGTGGCTCGGGATATCGTTCCTCGGCTTGTGAGCCTGAAGCCTAAGACTAAACTGGCGGCGGACGCTTTGGAGCTGCTCCGCAGATGGGACGGCGTGATGAGCGAGGATAAGCCGGAGCCGCTTATATTCGACGCATGGCTTTATTTTATGCAGCGCAATTTGTTTAAGGACCTTGGCGATATATCGGACGAGGGGCCATTAAAGGCCGATCTGATTTCACAAATAATCGGGGAGTATAAAAGCAACTGGTGCTCTGGAAAAGCTGGAGTGGGGACTATGCCTTGCGATGAAGTGATGATTAAGTCTCTCGACAACGCTTTGGGTTGGATAGTCGTTCGGCAGGGCTCGGATATAAATAAGTGGCGGTGGGGAAAAGAGCACCACGCTATAATGAAAAATCGCTTTTTCTCTAAAACGTTTTTCTTCGATAAGTATTCCGATTTTGAATTTCCGTCTTCCGGGGATTTCTATACTCTGGATCGCGGCGGGAGTTTCAAGATGGAAGAGCCGGATATTTTCCCGCGCAAGCATGGCGGGGGATTTAGGGGAATTTATGATCTTGGCAATATGGCTCTTTCGCGCTTTATGATCGCAACTGGACAATCAGGGCACATTTTATCTCCGCACTATGGCGACCTTCTTCCAATGTGGCGCGAGTTTAAATATGTAACTATATCCGGGACCCCGGAGGAGCTTGCGAAGCAAGGCGCGGTGGAGCTTAAGTTAGTGCCTTAAGCGCGGCCAACTTGGCTGGAGATGTGGGCTACGCGTTGGCTCAGGTGCTCAACCGCGGCGACCATTAGGTCTTCGTCGGCCAGTCTTCTTATTTCGCCGACGCGCTTCGTTTCCGATAACTCATCCGCCAGCATCAGACAGGTCAGCATGAACAATCTGGTTTCTCCCGCGCTTGTCGAGCGGCTGGAGACTTCGCGCATCTTTTTGTCAACAAACGCCACCACTTCCATGAGGCGATCTTCTTCGCCAGGGTCGCAGGAGACGCTGTACTCTCTGTCATGGAGCTTGATGTTTACTTTTGACATGTTGGTGCCTCCCATTAATCCCTTAGAACTCTCTCAACGTGGCTTATGGTGTGGTCTAGTCGCGCAGCAACTTTCTGGGCTGCGGCAATAGCTCCAGTCTCCCGGTTGCGGCTTGATTTCGCCACCTCAAGCTGCTTTTTCAAGACAACTTTGCGGTTTGACGCTTCAAGCTCAACCTTATCCTCAAGTTGAGAAATCATTTCATCTAACGCTTCAAGAGCGGTTTTTAAGCGTTGCATGGCTATGCCCCCGAATCTGTTCCGTATGGATTAGACTAAGGTGCTCCGAGGGTTATGGCAATAGTTTGAAGTTATGCTTTTACACGTTCCAATACAGCCGCGAAGAAGCCGTCAGTTTCGTGCTTCGCAGGGGTGAGTCGCAGATATTGTCCGGTATAATCCTTACCTAAGAACGCTTTACCTGCTTCGCTTACCGGAATTAACTTAAAGTCGGTATGGAACGCGAGAAATTGTTCAATCTGCTTTTCGTTTTCCTCTGGCAGCATTGAGCACGTTGCATACACCAATCTACCGCCCGGCTTAACTAGTCTGGCGGCGCTGTCGAGTATGCTGGTTTGAAGCGGAAGCAGGGCTTCCAATCCCGGTCCGAGCGAGCGCCATCTTGCGTCAGGATTTCGCCTCCATGTGCCGGTGCCGCTGCATGGAGCATCTACCAGCACTCGGTCAAATTCTCCTTTGTGATGTTTGACCCATGGATCGTGTTCAGTGGATAGCGGCTTTGTTTCAATGTTGTGTAATCCTGCGCGGATGAAGCGCTCTTTGCTGCGCTTCAGGCGATTGGCCAGGACATCGCACGCGATTATCCGGCCTTTGTTTTTCATCTCCGCTGAAATCGCAAGCGTTTTGCCTCCGGCTCCGGCGCAGAAATCGACTACGCGCTGTCCCGGTTCGGCGTTGACCAAAAGCGATACCAGTTGCGAGCCTTCGTCTTGAATCTCTATCGATCCGTCGCGCAGCATCGTTATGCGGTTAAGGGCCGGTCTGTCCAGCACTCGGATGCCATGCGGAGAAAGGCGGCATTCAGTCGCTTCAATGCCGTTTTGCTTTAAAGAAAAAATGGCTCTTTCTCTCGTCGTCTTCAGCGTGTTGACGCGAAGATCAAGCGGAGCCGGTTGTAATAATGCCTGCATTTCGTTCGCAAACTCTTTGCCGAAATATTGTTGCAGGCCTTTCTCCGCCCAGTCAGGGCATTCCACCACTACCGCATCCGACATGTTGGGATGTATCAGCGTGTGGCCTTCGAGCTTTTTCAAAAGCGCTCGATCTTCTTCGTTCAGCGTTTCAGGAGAAAATTTCTTGCCGTCGAACAGCTCGCTTATTTCTTTGACGTTCTTTTTATCCACTAATTTTAGATAAGCGATAAGGCGCGCTCTTGGCGTGTTCTCAACTCCTATCTTATCCATCCACCAGCTTAGACGCGCATAATGGCGCAGAACGTCATATGTCGTTCTTGAAACCGCTTCGCGGTCTTTAGAACCTATATATCGTCTGGCGCGGAAATAGCCGCTTACAATCGCGTCGGCAGGGCGAGCTACTGTGTCTATCGCTGTGAGCAGCTCTAGCGACGCGTTAATTCTTGCTGATGGTATCACTATTCGTTCCTAATCGTCGCAGCGATAGTTGGGCGGTTCTTCCGTTATCTGCACATCGTGCACATGGCTTTCTCGCAGCCCGGCTCCTGTTATGCGAACGAATTCTGCGCGTTTTTGCAGCTCGGATATATTGGCGGCGCCTACATATCCCATCGATGCGCGGAGTCCTCCGATAAGCTGGTGGATCACTTGCGCAATCGGGCCTTTGTATGGAACTCGGGCTTCGACGCCCTCGGGGACCAGCTTTCCTATGTCGCTTCCGACCAGTTTCTGGAAGTAACGATCCGCCGATCCTCCCGCCATCGCTCCTACGCTGCCCATGCCGCGATAGTCTTTATATGAGCGGCCCTGATACAGGACTACGTCTCCGGGGGATTCATCCGTTCCTGCAAACATCGAGCCTAGCATTACGCTGTCCGCTCCTGCCGCTAAGGCTTTCGCAATTTCGCCGGAATATTTTATGCCGCCGTCTCCGACTACCGGTATGTTCTGTTTGCGACAGGCTTCCGTTGCGTCCATTATCGCGGATAACTGCGGTACGCCAACTCCGGCTACCATGCGGGTAGTGCATATGGAACCAGGTCCAATCCCGACTTTTACCGCGTCGGCTCCGGCATCGATCAGGGCTTTCGCTCCATCGGATGTGGCGACGTTTCCGGCAATGATTTGCGTGCCGTTCGACAGTCTGCGCACTTTGCCGACTTGATCCAGCACTCGTGAGGAATGTCCGTGAGCGGTATCTACGACAATTACGTCAACTTCGGCGTCAATCAGAGCTTGAGCGCGATTTATCCCGTCTTCTCCAGTGCCGACAGCTGCGGCAGCGCGCAATCTTCCTTTGGAGTCTTTGCAGGCGTTAGGAAATAGCTGCGCTTTCTCTATATCTTTTACCGTTATAAGCCCTATGCAGCGATAATCGCTGTCAACGACAAGCAGTTTTTCAATTCTGTGCTTATGCAGAAGAAGTTTGGCTTCCGAGCGGTCCACTCCCTCGCGGACGGTCACGAGATTGTCTTTAGTCATAAGCTCGGAGACGGGCTGCTGCATGTTGCTGGCAAAGCGAACGTCGCGGTTGGTTAGGATGCCTACCAGCTTGCCGGACGGTTTCTGTACAACCGGAATGCCGGAAATATGAAAATCAGCCATAAGCCGCAGAGCTTCGGAAAGCGGGGCGTCAGGCGGAATCGTTATAGGATTTATTACCATGCCGGATTCAAAGCGCTTTACTTTGCGAACTTCATCGGCTTGTTCTTTAGGGGTCATGTTGCGGTGGATGACGCCTATGCCTCCGGCCTGGGCCAGCGCTATGGCTAGACGGTTGCCGGTTACAGTGTCCATTGCGGCCGATACTAACGGTATTCCGAGGGTGATTTCCTTGGTTAATCGGGCGCTTGTGTCAACGTCTCCGGGCAGCACGTTCGAGGGGCGTGGAACCAGCAGTACGTCATCAAAGGTTAAAGCTTCGCGGAATATAGCCATCGGTGCCTCTTTTTGAGTAGGGCTGCATGAAATTAAACAATCATATAAGATGGCGAGAATGTATAACCCATACTAAGGCCCCGGGTAAAGCAGTAAATATGCCTAATAATTGTCATAATCAGTGTGTTTACCAATGGCTGTTTTTATGAAAAACTTCAGTGTCGTGGCTGGATATGGGATTTCCCGGAGAATTTGAATGACTCAGCAGAACATAGTTTTAGTCGATGACGATCGTAATATCCTGACTTCCGTAAGCATCGCTTTGGAGGCCGAGGGGTTTGAGGTTCGCACGTATTCAGATGGTGACGAGGCTTTGCACGGACTTATGCAGCGTCCTGCCGATCTTGCGGTGCTTGATATCAAGATGCCCAGGTTGAACGGGATGGAGCTGTTACAGCGCTTGAAGCAATCTCCCTCTACTCAGAATATGCCGGTCATATTTCTTACTTCTAAAGACGAGGAAGTCGATGAGGTCATGGGCCTGCGCATGGGGGCGGATGACTATATTACTAAGCCGTTCTCGCAGGTTCTCCTGATGGCTCGCATTCGCGCCTTGTTGCGTCGGGAGCAACTGCGTCAGCAGCCCGTTACTACTCCCGATCCTGCAAACGTGATGGTGCGCGGAGAGCTTATGCTGGATAGCGCCAGGCATGTGTGCACATGGAAAAATGCTTCGGTCGATCTTACTGTGACAGAGTTTCTTCTCGTGAAGGCTCTGGCGCAACGGGTGGGCCATGTGAAAAGTCGCGATCAACTTATGGATGCGGCTTACGGAGAGTCCGTATATGTTGACGATCGCACTATAGACAGCCACATAAAACGCCTGCGCAAGAAGTTCCGCGTAGTAGATTCTTCCTTCGAGCAGATAGAGACGCTTTATGGAGTTGGGTATAAATATAAGGAGGATTAGCTCCGGCATTATCGCGTTCGCTGGCTCTAATCCCTGCCGCTCGGCGTTTCGTGCTGTGCGGGAGCATTGGGAGAAATGGCACAACCGGGTTTCCTCGGACGTTCACGAAGAGCGTTATTTGTCCCCCCTTATGTTGAGAATCCTGGCTGTCAACGTTATGGCTTTGGCTATTCTCGTGGGAAGCGTGCTTTATCTCAGCCGCTATCAGGATCGCTTGATAGATTCATCTCTCGAGGCTTTACAACTACAGGCTCGCCTTTCGGCAAGCGCTTTGGGCGAGGGCGCCGTCGTTATCGATGACGATGAGCGCAATATCCTATCTCCTCTTTTATCGCGACTTATGATACGTCGCCTCGTCGAAGCTACAGATACTCGCACTCGCTTGTTCGGCGTCGGCAATACTCTTATTGCGGATAGCAGTATTCTGCTTGGACGTATGGGTAAAATACAGGTCGAGGAATTAAAGTCTTCTTTCGCCGATCAGTCATGGTTCAGTAATTTTATCATGAGTGCCTTCGATTTTATCGATAGGCTTGTCGAGAAACAGCAGTTTCCGGTGTATCAAGAAGAACATATTCAACGCGGCAATCAATATGACATCGTGAAAAAAGCCGCTCAAGGAGAACGTGCAACTCAGGTTTGGAGATTGCCTAAAGGCGGGTTGCTGCTTGCGGTGGCCGTTCCGGTGCAGAGATATAAGCAGGTGCTTGGCGCTTTGATGCTTTCTCGGCCTGACAACTCTATCGATGAGGCTATTCGCGAGGTGCGGCTGGATATTCTTAAAATTTTCACCATAACCTTGTTTATTACTACTTTGCTGTCCTTATATCTGGCTCGGGCTATCGCTCGGCCCATCAGGCTTTTGGCTCAGGCGGCAGAAGGCGTGCGTCACGGACAGATGCAGATTATAGGTTTGGCCGGGACGGCGAACCTTCTTAACAAGAACGTTATTCCCGATTTCAGCTCACGCAAGGATGAGATCGGAGATTTGTCCGCTGCTTTGCGCGATATGACTGCGGCTTTGGCTCAGAGAATAGGATCGATAGAAAATTTCGCCGCCGATGTCGCTCATGAGATAAAAAATCCGCTTACATCTTTGCGTAGCGCTGTGGAGACGGCTGAGCGGGTGCAGGATCCTTCCATGCAGCGCCGCCTGATGGTTGTTATCCGTGACGATGTCGATCGCCTGGATCGTTTGATAAGCGATATTTCGAATGCTTCTCGTCTCGATGCCGAGCTTAGCCGCGATGAAGCCGTTCCTATAAACATAAATCAAATGCTTTTGACTCTGACCGATTTCTACAGGGTGATGTCCGATCCAGACGTCGATAAAAAACACAGAAAAATAGCCGAGGTAATTCTCGCGGAAATGCCGACGGAGAAGATTATCGTTCGCGGCGTAGAGGTAAGGCTGGTTCAGGTTTTGCAAAACCTTATATCTAACGCTCTGTCGTTTTCTCCCCCTCACGGGTGCGTTATGATCGGGGCAAAGTCATACAAGGGCACCGTATTGGTTATAGTCGAGGACGAAGGACCGGGAATTCCAGAAAATAAACTCACCAATATCTTCGATCGTTTCTATAGCGAGCGCCCTAAAAGCGAGAAATTCGGAACACACTCCGGTCTTGGCTTAAGTATTTCTAAACAAATAATAGAGGCTCATAGAGGCCGTATTTGGGCGGAAAATATACTCGACGCTGCCGGGAGGATAACCGGCGCTCGCTTTGTAGTTCAGCTACCCGCATCAATCTAGCAATACGTTTCGATCCCGAATCCAATGTTGCGATGCAGCATGTGCGGGTGCGTTGCTACTTTCGTTATTTCTCCTGTGAATGCTTGATTTGATGTGTTCGCTCTCCTAATGTGGGCAGGTTCTTTTCTTGCTTCCCTCAATCAGGAGTTCATCCTATGTCAAATAATGTAGTCATCGTTTCAGCCGCACGCACTGCGATCGGTTCTTTCAATGGAGCGCTTGCAAGTCAACCTGCTTGCGCTTTGGGCGCTGTCGCTATTAAAGGCGCTATCGAACGCGCTAAGCTTTCTCCGGCAGACGTCAAAGAAGTTATCATGGGTCAGGTTCTTGGTTCTGCTCAGGGAATGGGGCCTGCTCGTCAGGCTGCTATGGCTGCCGGAGTCCCTCAGGAACGCACCGCTTATGCCGTAAACCAAATTTGCGGTTCGGGTCTGCGTTCCGTTGCTAACGCTTATATGGCTGTTCTATCCGGCGAAATCGATATCGTCGTCGCTGGCGGTATGGAAAGCATGAGCCAGTCGGTTCATGGCATTCATCTTCGCGATGGCGTTCGTATGGGCAACGGCACTTTGATCGATACTATGATAAGCGACGGTTTGACCGACGTGTTCAACAAGTATCACATGGGTGTGACTGCCGAAAACGTCGCCAAGCAATATGGCATTACTCGCGAAGAACAAGACGCTTTCGCTCTTGATTCTCAAGCCAAGTGCGAAGCTGCGATCAAGGCTGGTAAGTTTAAGGATGAAATCGTTCCCGTCGTAATCAAAGGACGTAAGGGCGATGTGGTCTTCGAACAGGATGAATATCCCCGTCTTGGCGCGACCATGGATATGCTGACCAAGTTAAAGCCAGCTTTTCTTAAAGACGGAACTGTGACTGCCGGTAATGCCTCAGGCATTAACGATAGCGCTGCTGCCGTCGTTGTCATGTCCGAGGCTGAAGCTTCCAAGCGTGGCCTGACGCCTTTGGCCCGCATAGTCGGTTGGGCTACACGCGGCGTTGATCCTGCGATCATGGGCGTCGGTCCTGTCGCTTCCAGCAAGGCTTTGCTCGATAAGCTCGGTTGGAAAGTCGGCGATCTCGATTTGATCGAAGCTAACGAAGCTTTCGCCGTTCAGTCTATCGCTGTGAACCGCGATATGGGATGGGATGTCTCTCGCGTTAACGTGAATGGCGGCGCAGTTGCTCTCGGCCATCCGATCGGCGCTTCGGGATGCCGCATTCTCGTCACTTTGATGTACGAGTTGCAGCGTCGTGGCGCTAAGAGAGGCATTGCTACTCTTTGCATCGGCGGCGGCATGGGAATATCCCTCGCGGTCGAGCGTGGTTAAGTAACTATAAGAAAAAGAAACGTGGCGCTTGGATGTGAATAGCGTCGAGGCGCCACGTTTTTAAGTAAGTCAAAAAAGACAAAAAACAAAAAAAACAACAAGGGAGAAAACATTATGACTAAGCATAAAAGAGTGGCCGTCGTAACAGGCGGCACCCGTGGCATTGGTGCGGCTATCAGCTCGGCATTGCATGCGGAAGGATATAAAGTAGCTGCGACATATGCCGGAAACGACAAAGCCGCCGCTGCTTTTTCCGAACAAACCGGAGTTGCCACCTATAAGTTCGACGTCAGCAAGTTCGACGCCTGCAAGGAAAATCTCGCCAAGATAGAGAAAGATTTGGGGCCGGTCGAAGTTCTTATAAATAATGCCGGCATTACTCGTGACGGTTTCTTGCACAAGATGACTCAGGCGCAGTGGCATGAGGTTATGGAGACTAATCTTGACTCCGTGTTCAACATGTCTCGTCTGGTTATCGAGGGCATGCGTGAACGTGGTTTTGGGCGCATCATCAGCATTAGCTCGATCAACGGGCAGGCCGGGCAAGCCGGGCAGACCAATTATTCCGCGGCTAAAGCTGGCATTATCGGATTTACCAAGGCTCTCGCTTTAGAAGGCGCGTCTAAGGGAATTACCGTGAACGCTATCGCTCCCGGATATATCGAGACTGATATGGTTCGCGCTATTTCTCCGGAAGTCCTTGAGAAGATCGTTGCCAAGATACCGGTAAAGCGTTTGGGTAAGGTTGAGGAAATCGCTCATATGGTCGTTTTCCTTGCCAGCGATGCATCTTCATTCACCAGCGGCGCTACCTTTAACCTGAATGGCGCGCAGTACCTTATGTAATTTCGCTGATTTAAGAAAATCAACGGCGTGTAAAATTTCGGTTTTACGCGCCGTTTTTTTATCCCGGATTGAATCTGTCTTTAGCCGCACGGAGCGCTCCGAATATTGCGGCGGGGTCGGTTCCTTGCACAGGAAATCCGTTCTTGTTGAGCGTGTTTTGAAAATCCTGGCAATCAACTCGTAGGAATGGATTGGTTTTTTTCTCCATGCCAAGCTTTACCGGCAGTGTAGGCAGTCCTTTGCGGCGCAGATCGTTTACCTCGGCTACGCGGAGCTTTAATTCGGAATTGTCCTTGTCGAGCAGCATCGCGAATTTAGAGTTTTTCTCGGTGTATTCATGACCGCAATAAACAAGTGTGTCGTCAGGCAGTTTTCTTATAGTCATCAACGAATCCCATAACTGGACAGCGTTGCCCTCGAACATTCTGCCGCAGCCGAGAGAGAAAAGGGTGTCGCCGCAAAACAGCGCTTTTAGTGAGGGAAAATAGAACGATATGTGTCCGGAGGTGTGGCCCGGGGTTTCTATTACCTCTCCGCGCAGGTCGGAGAATGTGACCACATCGCCCTGAGACAATCCACGCGTCATGCCGTTTATGTGGTGCTTTTCCTTGTCCGGGCCCACAATCGGCGAGCCGTATTCTTTTTGCAGCTTTTCATTGCCGTTTATGTGGTCGGAGTGGTGGTGCGTATTGAGAATTAGCGCCAGGTGCAGGTCTTTTTTCTGCAAAAAGCGCCGCACGACATCGGCGTCGCCCGGATCAACGGCCATAGCAAGTCCAAGGTCGCTATCGCTGACCATATAGATGTAGTTATCGGCTAGAGCCGGGAGTATGTCGATCGAGAATCCCATATCCATAATCTGCCCAAATCATGCTAACATGAGGTTAATGACAACGGACGTTATAGAGTTAAGGGAATTTTACGCTAGCCCCCTGGGAAAGGTGGTTGTTGGCGTTCTGCGCGCTCGGCTGCGCCGCGCATGGCCTGTGGCTGCTTCGGATGAGAACGTCCTCGCCGTCGGATATGTTATTCCTTTGCTGCGCCCTTATTTGTCAGAGGTCAAAAGGCTTGTTTCCGTGATGGCTGGGGTGCAGGGGGGCGTTTATTGGCCTTCGGATGGGGCTAATCTTGTCGGATTGGCAGATCTCAGGTTGCTGCCGTTCGCGGACGACTCCGTCGATAGAGTCGTTATGATGCATGCTCTCGAGGGAGCCGAGGATGCCAATGCCGTTCTAAAAGAAGTTTGGCGCGTTCTTAAGGGAGAAGGAAAAGCTCTTATAATCGTGCCAAATCGTCGCGGATGTTGGGCTCATAGCGATAAAACTCCTTTCGGGACAGGGCAGCCCTATTCTTCGGATCAATTGAAAAACGCTCTTAAAGATCACGGATTTATTATAGATCGCACATGGAAGTGGCTTCATTTTCCTCCGGTGCAATCAAAATTCTTGTTGGCTGTAGCTGCTGCGTGGGAGAAATATGTCGGCTGGATGTTTCAGGGAATGGGCGGAATTCTCGTCATGGAGGCAAGAAAACAGCTGTATGCTCCGGTTTTTACTAAATCTAGAGCGCCTTCCAGAGGGTTAGCTCTACATCTGTCTTTCCCCGCTAATCCCCTTCCTGCGGGGCGCGATTCTTATCGTTAATCAACGATCGTTTACTATGATCGCAGGCATAATATAAAGCAATTTGGCTTTAATCCTGTTTTGTTGTAACCTGTGCTTGTTGAACCGAGGCAGGCACCTGTCCGGCAACATAAACAGTTAGAGCGTTTTTTCCGTCTTTTGTGACCAGTCCCGTATGATGGAAAAATACACATTGCTCTTTAAAGTTGAAAGTAAGGCCATGTCTATTAAGCCCATGCATAAAACACCGTCAAAATTCGCTGCCGTTAATCCTGACAAACAAGCGCTCGCCGATTTCCGCGCTCAGATAGATCAAATCGATGTGGGGCTGCACGACTTGCTGCGCGAACGCGCCGAGATTATCGATCAAGTTAGAAAAATTAAAGCTAAACAACATCTCCATATACGTCCAGGCCGCGAAGCGCAGATGATCCGCGCTCTTGTCGCAAGACCTCAAGGCAAGTTGCCTGAGGGGCTTATCTCTCGGTTGTGGAGAGAGATGATCTCGGCATTCACTCTTCATGAAGGCATGCTCAAGGTCGCGGTTTATGCTCCTTCTAAGGGCGCCGATCTTTGGGATTTGGCTCGCGATCATTATGGATCTTTTACTCCGCTGGTCGAGGCTGCTTCTGCTGCCGCAGCTATCAAGGCGTTGCAGGCCAATAAGGTTTCTGTGGCTGTGGTTCCTCCGCCCGATGTCAACGATAAGGATTCCTGGTGGCCTCTTTTGGCTAATGACAAGAAAAACGTTCTTACCGTTTTCGCTTCTTTGCCTTTCGAGGTTCTTAAACCCGGACGCAGCAATGCTCGTAATTCCGCTCCCATGGGGCTGATCGTCGGAAAGCTTTATCCAGAGCTTACCGGAGACGATCGCAGCATGCTTGCTCTTCAGTGCGTTCATGTGCCCGATGCGGAGATGCGCCGTCTTCTCGGAAAGGCTGGATACAAAGTCAGGCAGATGCTTGTGCAGACGCTTGGTCGCGGTGGGTCCGCTCCTATTTCCTTCTGGGTGGAAGTGGATGGCTATGTAGGGCGCAATGACACCAGGTTGTCTCGTCTGCGCGCTATGCTGGGCAGCAGGTTGCAGCATTTGGCCCCCATGGGTGGATATGCTGTGCCTCTGAAAATCGGGCGCAGGTAATAGGGTTCTCTCTTTACCTATCCATTAAACAAAACTTCTGGGCTATAGCCGCATATGTCTGTGACCTCTCAAGCTCATTTCAAACGCGTGGCTATAATCGGGATAGGGCTTATCGGCTCGTCTATCGCTTCAGCTTTGCGCGAGTATGAAATCGCCGATGAGATAGTTTGCGGAGACTCCAATCCTTCCCACGTTCAGCAGGCCTTGGAGTTGGGTCTGGTGGATGCCGCATATGACGATAACCAGGAGGCGGTTGAGGCTGCGGATCTGGTTGTTTTATGCACTCCTGTCGGAGCCATAGGGAGAGTGGCTGGGGAAATAGTTTCTCATCTGGCGACAGGCTGCATTCTTACCGACGTTGGATCGGTAAAAAAATCTGTGATCGAAGAAATTTTACCGCTCCTTTCTCCTGCCGTTCACTTTATCCCTGGCCATCCTATTGCGGGGACCGAGGAATCTGGGCCTGCTGCTGGTTTTGCGGAGCTGTTTCAGGGCAGGTGGTGCATTCTTACTCCTCTGCCGGATGTGAATGCCGAAGCGTTGCTGCGTTTGCGTTCGCTGTGGGAGAGCCTCGGCGCAAAGGTTGAGATTATGACTCCGGATCAGCATGATAGAGCGCTGGCAACTACGTCTCATTTGCCGCAGATGGTTTCATACACCACTATGAACACTGCAAGGGATATGTCTGACGCTTTCGGGATGGAGCTGGTTCGCTATTCAGCTGGCGGCTTTCGCGATGTCACAAGAATAGCTGCGAGCGATCCTGTCATGTGGAGAGACATATTTATCCACAACCGCGAGGCCGCTTTAGAAGTCGTTGAAAAATTTGCCGAAAATTTAGGCGAGTTGAAAAAAGCTATCAGCGACGGAGATGGGGACAAGCTCAAAGAGTTGTTCTCGCGTGCAAGCGAGGCTCGGCGTAAGGCTAATTCGGAAAAATAACGCGGAAGATTATCGGGGCCAGAGTGAGCGGCTGCCTGGTTGCGAAAACAGGAAGGCTCTACTCTGACGTCCAATATCTGAAAGCAGGCTCGAAGGTCGGGAGCCTGCTTTTCTCTCTACTCCAGATGTGGCCAGACTAGTATTTGCCCCGCCCCAAGTCAACAATATGTTCGCCTTTTGTTCGCTTGTTTTGCGAATTTTTATCATAAAAATATATATCTAACATATTGAAAATGCTAAATGATTAATATCCGCGCAATAATATTACCGAGGATGTTATGGCGTTAGGATATCCTCCGGCGGTTCCTGCTTTAGCCGCTTTATCGCCAGTTTGTTGAGGGCGTGCACATATGCTCTCGCAGACGCAATTATGGTGTCTGGATCAGCTCCCTGTCCGTTGACAGTGCGGCCCATCTCTTCAAGACGGACGGTGACTTCTGCTTGAGCATCCGTTCCTTGCGTGACTGCTCCCACCTGATAGAGCTGCAAGTTAGCTTGATGCGGAACCAGAGCTTTGATCGCGTTGAACGTGGCATCGACGCAGCCGTTGCCTGTTGCAGAGGCAGAGACATTTTTTCCGTCGATTAAAAGCTCGATCTTCGCTTGCGCTGGTTCTTTCGATCCGGTGCGCAGTTCCATGGAGATAAAGCGTATGTTCTGGCTGGCTTGAGCGACTTCGTCATCGACAAGCGCCATTATATCCTCGTCGAACACTTCCTTTTTCTTGTCTGCCAGGTCCTTAAAGCGATTGAATGCTTCTGTCAGGGCGTTGTCGTCAAGGGTGTAGCCCATCTCCTGCAACTTGCCTCGGAAGGCGGCCCGGCCAGATAACTTGCCCAGTTTCATGGATGTTTTAGTAAGCCCTACCGATTGGGGAGTCATGATCTCATATGTCTGGCGGTTCTTAATCATGCCGTCTTGGTGTATTCCGCTTTCATGGGCGAACGCGTTGGCTCCTACGATTGATTTATTGGGCTGGACGTTAAAGCCGGTTACGGTTGAAACCAAGTGAGACGCTCGCGTAATTACTTCCGTTTTTATATTGGTAGAAAGCGGCATGATGTCGTGTCGGACTTTTAGCGCCATGACTATTTCTTCAAGAGCCGCGTTTCCGGCTCGCTCTCCAAGGCCGTTTATGGTGCACTCAATCTGGCGAGCGCCGTTGATAGCTCCGGCAAGCGAGTTCGCAACCGCCAATCCAAGATCATTGTGGCAGTGAGTGGAGAATATGGCTTTGTCCGCGTTCGGTACGCGGTTTATTACCATCTTGAATAAGTCTCCGTACTCCTGCGGCGTCGAGTATCCTACTGTGTCGGGAATGTTGATGGTTGTCGCTCCGGCCTTGATGGCGGCCTCAACGCAGCGGCAGAGAAAATCGTGCTCGGTGCGGCTTCCGTCTTCCGCGCTCCACTCAATGTCGTCGCAGAGCTTGCGGGCTAGCGCGATGCTGTCCGTTACCGCTTGCAGCACTTTCTCCGGCTCCATCTGAAGCTTGTATTTCATGTGCAGGGGAGATGTGGAGATAAACGTGTGAATGCGTTTGCGGGGCGCGGGCTTTATGGCTTCTGCCGCTCTTTCTATGTCCTTGGCGGTGGCTCTGGCCAGGCCGCACACCGTCGAGTTCTTGACCACTTTGGCGATGGCGTTGACTGCCTCGAAGTCGCCGTTGGACGATATCGGAAATCCCGCTTCCATAACGTCGACTCCGAGCTGTTCTAGCAATAGCGCAACCTTCAGCTTTTCTTCCAGGTTCATAGCGGCGCCGGGAGACTGCTCTCCGTCGCGTAACGTGGTGTCGAAGATGATGATTTGGTTTGTTGCGCTCATAACTGTGAAAACCTCCTGAAAAATGGTTCAGAAGGCATTCTATAATCGAATTATGGCTTCAGGTAGATATTTTTACCCACTCGGCTTCGCTTAGGATTGTGACGCCTAATTCTCGGGCTTTGGCGGCTTTGCTGCCGGATTCTTCGCCTTCCACTACATAGTCGGTTTTCTTTGAAACTGAGCCGGAGACTGTCGCGCCCATGGATTCAGCGCGGGCTTTGGCTTCGGCTCGGCTCATGCTCGTCAGGGAGCCGGTGAAAACAATGGTTTTTCCGGTCAGTGGAGAGTCTCCGGTCGTGGTCGCGACGTATTTCTCGATGTTCAATTCTCTGGCCAATGCGTCCAGCGCGTCCAGATTGTGCTTTTCAGAAAAGAACGAGACAAGATCGCCAGCTACAAGAGGGCCTATTTGATCTATGTCGGTAAGCTCTCGCCATGCGTCGGATTCCGCATCTCGTGCGGACAGCATGGATTTGCGCCAGTTGTTCAGGTCGCCATAGCGTTTTGCCAGCAGTTTAGCCGTTGCTTCTCCGATTTGGCGGATGCCCAAGGAATATATAAAGCGATCCAGAGGGATCGTTCTGCGGGCTTCTATTGCCGTTAGCAGTTTGCTTGTCGATAAGTCTCCCCATCCTTCGCGCTTTGCTATCTCGTCTTTGTGTTTGTGTAAGTTAAATATGTCCGCAGGGGATGTTATTAGTTTGTCTTGCCACAACTCGCGCACGCGCTGTTCTCCGAAGCCTTCGATGTTGAAGGCGTTGCGGCTCACGAAGTGGCAGAGTCTTTCCACAGCCTGGGCCGGACATATGATGCCTCCAGTGCAGCGTCTCACGGCCATGCCTTCATCGCGTAGAGCCAATGATTTGCATTCGGGGCAGCGATCCGGAAATTTGAACGCTTTTGTATTTCCTATGTGTTTGCTCGATACAATCTGGGGAATTACATCCCCAGCGCGTTGTATGAGCACAATATCGCCTTCGCGGATATCTTTGCGCGTTATTTCGTCTTCGTTGTGCAGAGTTGCTCGGCTGACTACGACTCCGCCTACTGTTATTGGTTCCAGCTCGGCTACGGGGGTGAGCGCTCCGGTGCGGCCTACTTGAATTATTATTTTGTTTAGTCTTGTCTCGGCTTGCTCGGCGGCGAATTTGTGCGCTATCGCCCATCTGGGGGCGCGGCTGGCGAAGCCTAGGCGCTCCTGCCAGTCCTGGCGGTCAAGTTTATAGACTACTCCGTCTATATCGAAGGGCAGGGCGTGCCGTTGTTCTTCCATGTTCTGGTAATATGCTAATAATTCGTCGGGGCCAAAGCACATGCGGGCGGGTTCGTTCAGATCGAAGCCCCATTGTTTTAACTGATCGCGCAGTTCGTGCTGGGTTTGACTTTCTGTGCCGCTGATTTCTCCAAGAGCGTATGCGAAGAATTTTAATGGGCGGCTTGCTGTGACGCGAGGATCAAGCTGTCTCACGCTTCCTGCGGCGGCGTTCCTTGGGTTTGCGAACAGTTGCTCTCCCGCCTTTGTCCTTAATGCGTTCAGGTCCATAAAGTCAGAGCGGTTCAGATAAATCTCGCCGCGAATTTCAACAACGTCAGGGAATGGCGCTTTTAGTTTATGCGGAATGTTTTTTATCGTCTTGGCGTTTGTGGTTATATTTTCTCCCGTCGTTCCGTCGCCTCTGGTCGCAGCCTGTATTAAAACGCCTTTCTCATACCGTAGAGCCGCCGACAGTCCGTCGATTTTAGGTTCAGCCATGAACGCAAGCGCGGTGTCGTCGGAAAGCTGGAGAAAGCGCCTTATGCGGGACGTAAAATCGACTATATCGTCGGAGCTGAAGGCGTTGTTCAGGGATAGCATTGGGGCAGAGTGAGTTATTTTTCCAAAGCCTGCCGCAGGAGCAGCTCCTACTTTTTTCTCGGGATCGTTGTCGGGAATTGCGTCTGGGAAAAGTTCGCGCAGGCGGCGATATCTGGCGCGCAGCGCGTCATATTCTGCGTCCGATATTTCTGGAGCGTCGTTCTGGTGATATAATTCGTCGTGGCGACGTATCTGCTGCGCGAGGGCGGACATTTCCTCTGCCGTTCCGAATAACCCTCCGTCGTTTTTTGTTTTCTTTGTCATGCGCGGGCTGATTTCTTTGAGAGTGCGTGTCCTTTTATATCTTCAAGAAGGCTTACTGCCGCTTTTCTTGCGGCTTCGGTGATTTGCGCTCCTGCCAGCATTCGGGCTATTTCCTCGACTCTGGAGGGCATGTCAAGAACGGTCGCCTGAGTTATAACAAATTTGCCGCGTTGCTGCTTGGTTATGCGCAGGTGGTTGGTTCCTCGCGCCGCTACTTGAGGGCTGTGCGTGACTGCGAATACTTGCATGTCGTCAGCCAAGCGGGCCAGCCGTTCTCCGACTGCCGATGCCGTTGATCCGCCTATTCCGGCATCAACTTCGTCGAATACCAGGACAGGCACAGGATTTCCCGCTGCCAGCACGACTTTGATCGCCAGCATGAAACGCGCAAGCTCTCCGCCGGATGCAACTTTGTGCAATGGTCCGGGGGCGGTGTTGGGATTGGTCGCCGCTATGAACGATATGCGGTCCATGCCGTCGGCGCTCCACTTGTCTTCGGGCAGAGAGTCAATTTCTACGATAAATCTGGCGTGTTCAAGTTTAAGCGAGGGCAGCTCCTGCATGACTTGCTTCATTAGGCCAGTAGCGGCTTTCTTGCGTGTGGCGCTTAGTTTATCGGCAAGTTGCGAGTATTCGTGTTTCGCCGCCACAGTCGCTTTCGCCAGCGCGGTGAATCTGTCTTCTCGGTCAAGAATTAGGGACAGGCGATCGGTCAGGTTTTTCTGCGTTTCGACAAGAGCGTCGGGGGCAACGCCGTGTTTTCTTGCAACTGCGCGAAGAGCGAAGAAGCGATCCTCTATTTTCTGAAGAGTGTCGGGTTTGGACTCGATGTCATAGAGAAAGCGGGTTATCTGCGCTGACGCTTCGTCAATTTCGTGGGCTAGGCGGTCTATGTTCGCAAGCAGAGCCGCTAATTCCGTCGCCTTGTCCGATATCCGAGACAGCGCTTTGCCTGCTTTCGCAAGAGCGGAGCTTGCGCCTTGATCTTCATTTAAGGACTGTTCCGCCGTCTGCAATGCTTCGACGATTTTCTCGTGATGTTGAAGTTGCGTTCTTTGTTGTGCCAGGCGGTCACACTCTCCGTCTTCGGGCGCAAGGTCGTTTAATTCGGAGACGGCGGCGCGGAGGAAGTCTTCCTCGGATTTGGCTCGCTCATGTTCGTTGCAGGCGTTTTTGTAATCAATCTCAGCCTGTTTCCATTTGGAATATGCTTCAGCTGTTTTTGCTTTAAGAGAAGCTGTTCCTGCGAATGCGTCCAGCAATCCTCTATGAGTGGAGGGATTCAGCAGTCCGTGGCTTTCGGATTGTCCGTGTATTTCCAGCAGGTTTTCTCCGATTTGCTTGAGCAGGCCAATGCTGATGGGCAGATCGTTCATGAAAGCGCGGCTTTTTCCATCTTTGGATATAATTCGGCGCAGGATCAGGTTGTCTTGCGCTTCTAGCCCTTGCTCATCGATGAGCTTTTTTAAAGAAGGAGGCAGTGGAGATGTGAATTCAGCCGATACCGTTGCTTGCGTTGCTCCCGCTCGGATAAGCGATGCGTCGGAGCGTTCGCCGATAGCCAGGCCCAGCGAGTCCAGGAGGATTGATTTTCCGGCCCCGGTTTCCCCCGTGAACACGTTAAGGCCATCGGCAAAGTCGATGACCAATTTATCGATCAGAACTACGTCTTGAATGGAAAGGCGCGTTAGCACCGGCTAATCCTCATGATATCTCTTCAGAAAATCGCGTCCCATGCTTTGTAAATCCACGACTCCTTGTCTTCCTTCGGAGTTAAATTTTTCTCCGCAAGAAGCTTGTAGCTGTCCTCATACCATTTGCTTCCCGGGAAATTGTGCCCCAGTACTGCCGCTGCCGTTCTCGCTTCGTTTGTTATGCCGAGAGTGAGATAGCATTCAACCAACCTATGCAAGGCTTCAGGAGCGTGGCTCGTCGTTTGGTATTTTTCAACTACGGTTCGAAAGCGTCCTACTGCTGCGGTATAGATCTTTTGCTTCTGGTAATAGCGCCCGACTTCCATCTCGCCTCCTGCAAGATGATCGTTCACCAAAGCCGTCTTGAGCACGGCGTCTTTCGCATACGTCGTGTCAGGGAAGCGGCTGATTATTTCCTGCAAGCTTTTAAGAGAATTCATCGCATAGGTTTGATCGCGCTTTACGTCGGCTATGCGCTCGTAAGAGCATAAGGCTCTCAGGTAATAGGCATACGCGATGTTGGCGTTGCCAGGATGTATTTGGATAAACTGGTCTAAGGCCGTAGTCGCGGCGTCATAGTCCATGGCTTCATATTGCGCGTACGCTCCCATAAGCTCCGCTCGCGTGGACCACTGGGAATATGGATGTTGACGTTCGACTTCTTCAAACTGCTTGGCGGCTTCCTTGAATGAGCCTTCATCCATCATCTCCAGCCCTTTATTATAAAGCTCCTCAACGGGAGCGTCGGGCAGGAATTCTTCTTTACCGTCTCCCGCGCACGCGGCGAGGGTCAGGCACAGAAAAGCGGTCAATATCAAAAAGTTGATGCGAATTTTCACGTTATTTTCCAGAATCAGGTTGAATCCTTGCTGCTGGATTTATAGCACAAGCCACAGATACAAATAATCTGATTTTAGGCCCCAAGGGTCCAGGCCGAGGGATCGGCAAATACGGCCCGCAGCAGCCGGTTGTTCATTGCGTGACCAGAGCAGTTTCCCTGGAAATGGCCGCGAATCGGCGCTCCGGATAGGGCCATATCTCCAATGGCGTCCAAAAGCTTGTGACGCACAAATTCGTTGCTGTATCTAAGGCCGTCTTCGTTCATTACCGCATCGTCCTTTATGACGATGGAATTCTGTAGCGATCCGCCAAGAGCAAGCCCCATTTTGCGCAGTTGATCGACTTCTTCAAAGAACCCGAACGTGCGAGCGCGGCTTATCTCGGACTTAAAGCCGGATGCCGTCAGCGTGAAGTCATAGGTTTGTTTGCGGATAAAGGTCTTGTCGAAGTTTATGCTGAAGCTGAAACGCGCAGCATCGTCCGGTACGAGTCTGGCCCATCTGCCGTCCACTTTTACTTCGACGGGTTTAAGAATCGTGATTTCGCGGCGCGGAGCGTCCTGCTCGGCAATTCCGGCCATTTCCAATAAAAACACAAACGGATCGGAGCTTCCGTCCATCACAGGGACTTCCGGTCCGTCAATCTCAATAACCGCATTGTCAATGCCTGCTGCGCGAATGGCGGCCATCAAGTGCTCAATCGTCGCGACAGAACCGCCGTGCGTGTTGCCAATCACAGTGCACAGTTTGGTGTCTATGACGTTGTCCCATGTCGCTTTGGTTGCGCGAGCGCCGTTCTTAAGATCGACGCGGACAAAAATTATGCCGCTGTTTGGTTCAGCTGGCAGAAGTTTCATTGTTACTTTTTTCCCAGAATGAACGCCGATGCCAGAGCACGAGGCCGCGCCGCGCAATGTGCGTTGCCATAAATTCAACGAAGGAGCCAAGCCGCTTACTGCGGAGGCGATGTCCTGGGACTGATCTGGAGAAGGCATAAGCATTAACATGTTTCCAAGCTTGCGTGCATACTATGAGGAACATGGTGTGCGGCTTAACTATAGCGACACCATATGCCCAATGATTCTAAGCACTTGTACATGTTAATGATTGATTGTTGAAATCAAGACTGATTACCATTTGTTACGATGGTAATCAGTTGATATATAAGGAAAATTATTGGCTTCGTGCGCTTTTCTTAGTGGTTGGTCTGCCGACGCAGGAATGCAGGAATGTCCAGAAGATCAGACGGTTCCGCTGATATCGCCGGACGATCAGATGGATCTACGCCAAGCCTTGGCTGTTCGGCCAAAGCGTCACGATCATCATCCAGATCATTCTCATCCCTTGTCGCAGATGACGGACGAACCAAGCCAAATCCCGTTATGCGCTGGAACAGCGATTGTGAGCGCTGGCTTCCTTGCGGGCTTAGGCTGCTGTTCGGAGTGGTTAGCTGCGTCATGCGGATATCGGCAGAAGCGCTTACAGGCTCCATGCTGTGCGTCGTTGCTGCTGCGGCTTTAGTCGCAGGAGCCATCGTGCGGACAGGTGACACTACCGCCTGAGGCGCAACTTTTGCGGCGCTTACAGGAGTCGAGGCTTGCTGAACCGGGCGAACCGATGGAGCCGCCGCCGCTTGCGTGGCCAACAGCATTTCGGCCTGACGAGCAGCTATGGACATCGCCGGAGTAGGGGCTGCTGCCACGGGCTGTTTCGGTTGTTCCGTTGCAACTGCGGGTTTTTGCTTTGCCTGCTGCTGCGCCACCATCTTCGGAGTTATCATTTGCGGCATGGCAAAGTATGACGACGATACGTTCAACGAAGAAGTCGCAACCGTCGGAGAAGCGGAAACGGTGGTCATTGTCGGTTGAGCCTGTGGCGCTTGGACAACCGGTTCCTCAATAACACGAGGAGCCGCCGCCATTTGCGCCGGACGAGCGTTGGCTGCGGCAGTCGCAGCGCGCTGCTTCTGCTGTTCAGCGAGAGCTGCGTCAATACCGGTAGAGATCACAGATACGCGGATCTTGCCTTCGAGAGATTCTCCAAGCGTCGAACCGACTTTTATCTGCGCTTCGGGATCGACTTCCTCGCGGATGCGGTTTGCAGCCTGATCCACCTCGAACAGCGTCATGTCCATGCCGCCGGTGATGTTGATAAGCACGCCGCGTGCTCCCTTCATCGAGATATCGTCAAGCAATGGATTGGATATAGCGGCTTCGGCAGCGCGGATGGCGCGGTTGTCGCCCTCGGCCTCTCCCGTTCCCATCATGGCTTTGCCCATCTCTTGCATCACGGTCTTTACGTCCGCAAAATCAAGATTCATAAAGCCGGGCATCACCATCAAATCGGTAATGCCGCGCACGCCAGAGTGCAGAACTTCATCGGCCATGCGGAACGCTTCGGCAAAAGTCGTGCGCTCGTTCGCAATGCGGAAGAGGTTTTGGTTCGGGATTACGATCAGCGTATCAACGTACTGCTGCAATTCGGCAATGCCGGCTTCAGCCTGACGCATGCGATTGCTGCCTTCAAAATGAAACGGCTTAGTGATAACGCCAACTGTAAGTATTCCGCTCTCGCGGGCGGCGCGAGCAATTACAGGAGCTGCTCCCGTTCCCGTTCCTCCGCCCATGCCTGCCGTTATAAACAGCATGTCGGCGCCTTCAAGGCATGAAATTATGTCAGCCAGCTGTTCCTCTGCTGCGGCGCGACCAATCTCCGGTTTCGATCCCGCTCCAAGTCCGCGAGATAAATTTATTCCAAGCTGTATTTTATGTGGAGCCATCGACATCGCAAGAGCTTGCGAGTCAGTATTCGCTACAACAAAATCGCAACCTATCAATTGCGAATTGATCATATTGTTGATGGCGTTGCCACCTGCGCCGCCGACGCCCATTACGGCAATGCGAGGACGAAGAATGTTATCCGGTTCGGCCATCGATAAATTGATCATTTAACGGCTCCTGTTAAAAAAAAGAAATGAGGAAACAGCTGAAAAAAACACCCGTACATATGAATCTTTTCCCTTGATTCGCGCAAGAGGAGTGCTTGAAACCGTGAAACCGGATTCATTCCAAGAAGTTAGCGGTTTATGTAAAGGCAGGGCTTGAAGACGGATAGGGCCATTTATGGAGATTATTCCACTGGTTACCCGGTTTTCATGAGCAAAATTACACCGTCAATTCGAGGACGATTGCTTGTCCCAGATCGGGTTGCCGAGATTTATTTGTTGCGTATCCGTGATTGCTCCCGTCGCAGCTCCAACCGCAGCTCCTGCAATCATGCCGGGCCATACTGCTCCGCCAACGGCAAGACTCCCGATCGTTCCAACGCCAGCGCCGATGCCTGCTCCGGAAAGAGAGCGCTCAACCGTGGTTTCTCCGCAGGCTGTCAGAGACATAAGCCCTATGATTGAAGCGGTAACCAGAATCTTTTGCATGCTACTTCCCCTTTTACTTCCTCTTAAAGAAACTTAACGGATACCTGAATATGCCATACAGAAAGTTAAAAATATGCCAACAAACTTTCCGCTTTCTCCGATATCTGGTATACATTTTGTGCTCAGCTAGTTTTTTTGTCACATCTTGTAGAAGTGGGGGACGATATGACTTTTACCCTTCCGTCTTTACCGTATCCAATGGACGCTCTCTCTCCTTACATTTCGGCAAGAACTATGGAGTTTCATTATGGCAAGCATCACAACAACTATGTAAACGCTCTGAATGATCTTGTCGCTAATACTGATTTCGAGAAAATGGTGCTTGAGGGAATTATTCTCGCAACTTCAAGCGATGAATCTAAAACCGCGATCTTTAATAACGCCGCTCAAAATTGGAACCACACTTTCTTTTGGCGCAGCATGAAGCCTAAGGGCGGCGGGCAGCCTTCGGGAAAAATCGCTAAAATGATCGAGAGAGATTTCGGCGATCTCGGTAAATTTGCTGAGGCGTTTAAAAAAATCGCCATTTCTCAATTTGGCAGCGGGTGGGTGTGGCTGGTTCTCGATGGCGACGGGCTGAGCATCGTTAAAACTCCGAACGCAGGCAATCCTCTGACAATCGGAAGAATGCCGTTGTTCTGCTGCGATGTATGGGAGCATGCCTATTATCTGGATTATCAGAACAGGAGAGCGGACTTCGTTCAGGATTTTCTGGATAATCTGGTGAACTGGGATTTTGCCAACAGCAATATTGCCTAATCAAAATTTATAAGAAGCCGTTGGTTCTTGCCTTGTCTGGGGCAATTTGCCTGGTAAATGAAAAATTCCGCCACCAGCGGTTTGTTGTGCTTTGGAACTCGCAGAACTATGGGGATGGTTCTTTCTTCTCCCGGCAATAGAGGTTTTTGCAAAAACGAAGGAAAACCCATTTCAAAAATCGGTTTTTGCGTCTCTCTCTCTTTCCAGAAATAAGAGAGAGCTGTGGGGCCGATATGCGATGCTACGGGCCATTTGTCCTTTGAACCATTCTTTGCCTTTATGCTCATTATGCGAACGTCGTTTTGGCCGGTAATGCGGGCAAATACAGGGTTTTTGTAAAAGTCCTTATTGTCCGTCAATTCCATTTCTGGCGACAGATTTTCCGAGCAAGGCGCGAATTTTGGCACTGCCGACAAGTCAAAATCATGATCGTATATTCCAGAGTATTGCATTTGCGATGAGGGTGGGGCGGATGCTCTGGCCAGCAGGGTCGGTTGTGAGGCGGCAAACAGCAATAATAAAAATCCAAGCAAGGGTCGGGAGATTTTGCGCATTTGCCATACATGGCAAAATATAATGCAGGCAAAGCAGATTGAGATGGTTTTTAAAAATCCCGTGTGATGGCGCATTACAGTATCTCCAAAAAAGAGATAGCTGGTGAATATAACTAGAAAAGCGCAGGCGGTTCCGGTCACAACCGGCGAATTTTTGTTTTTCCATTCAAGTTTTATAAGAAACCAGAAGCTTAATCCCAGCAGTCCTATGAAAGATAAAAGATCAATCGCCTCGTAATGCGATGCGCTTGTGTTGCCAAATATTCTGTGTTCTCCGATAAGCGCTCCCAGCGTGAAGGAAACCCAGCTCGATAGGGGGATGGCGGTCAGTAAATTCTCTTTAAATGCGTTGATCGGAGCCATGTCCGAGAAATGTATTTTTATATAAAGATGCCATGCTCCAAAAATTATAAGCGGCAATCCCAAGGCGGCTAGATGAAGGACTGTCTTTTTATCAAAAATATTTTTTCTGTCTTTAATCAACTGGGCAAGGGCTATAAATGCGGGGATGATTATGTAAATCTCTCGGGATAACGTGCAAAGCGCTATGCAAAAAGCATATAGCCAGTGGCGAAAAGACATAATCGCGACCATTGCCATAAGCAAAAGAGCGTCCGCTCCTGCATCGGGCAGTCCGTTCATGATCGTCATTTGTGTGCCGGAAGCCAGTGACCACAACAGGGCTAGATATGCCGAATATCCCTTGGATTGTAGAAAACGGCTGAAGAAAAAGCATGCAGCTAAAACAAGAAACGCCGAGGTCAGGTAGAAAATCGCCACAGGGACATAATCATATCCCATAATGGCGCTCGCGATTTTTGCCAAAAGCGATACCCCTATGCGCTGGTAGCGATAGGGGGACATCTCGACTTTATACTTTGTATCTCCCTGGGCCAGGATGTCGTTGGCTATGTAATAGTAAAACTGTCCATCCCATCCGCTCTGGCCTTTTTGGATGTAGAGAGGTTCAAAACCATTAGCCGTAAGATCGTTTGGGATGCCGTACTGGCTGCTCGGCAGGATCGACCAGTCAATGTTTCCGCGCAGTTCACCACCAAGATAGAGAACCATTAGAAGGCACATTAAGAATGCGGTAATAAAGGTTACCGCCGCTGAGTGTAGATTTTCTTTTTTTATGTTAATGCGCATGGTTCATATGGTTAACGCAAAAAATTCGATATTGCGACACTAAAAGAACATAATCTGCATCCTTAATGTTCCCGCATGAGTTTTTGATTCTAGCCGTTTCAACTGTTCCAGGGAGCGCATTATGTCAGACGTTGTTCCATTTAATCACATGAGTTTTGCTAATTGGCTCGACAAAAAGCTGAAATCCTTTGGGGATAGCGATAGAAAAGGTTTTGGAGAAACTCTTTTTAAGGATGCCATAGCATCGCGAAAAGGAGACGGAATCGAAAAAATAATGGAAAGAATGGCGGATAATCTGCCAGAGATTGCTGTAAAAAAGCCGTATGTTGCTGAAGGGGTTTTTTATGCTCTAAAGGCTGCTTGTGTTTTGCAGTCTTCTCAACGGGTGATTGAAAAGATTATTGAGGCAGCGCCAACTATTGCTAAAGGAGTTGGGTTGCCAAACATAAATGGTGGTGGCAATAGATCGGACGATGTGCGTTCTGCTGCGTCGGAACTTGCTCTTTTGCTCAAATCCAGAAAAGAAGAAGAGATTAAACCACCTGAGCGG
>JAQUWX010000001.1:0-27484 GCA_028692635.1 Alphaproteobacteria bacterium | reverse complement strand
TAAAGGAGTTGGGTTGCCAAACATAAATGGTGGTGGCAATAGATCGGACGATGTGCGTTCTGCTGCGTCGGAACTTGCTCTTTTGCTCAAATCCAGAAAAGAAGAAGAGATTAAACCACCTGAGCGGTCAGAGGTTGGTCAGAAGGTCTCTGCTCAGGTAGCATATGTTTATACAAATGGATGAACCTCCGTTCAGAATCCATTTTCGGCAAGAGTGATGACAATAGCTTTGGGATTATAGGTTAGATTAACCTTATCGCCGTAATGTAAATCGGGAATGGTTTGCGCGATGACTTCAATGATATCTGGCGCTTGAAAATGGGCCGGTTTTGTCGCTGGATCAGGAATATAGATGATCGCTTTATAATTCTGCTGTCTGAAATTAATTTGTGCCGGAGTCATAAAAAAATTCTCAGCGGGCTGTAGAGGTGTCCATTTTATAGAATCAAAAAAATGTTCTGGTTGAGCTATCGCAAAAGAATGGGGCGCGATCGATAGGTTAAGCGTACCGTACACGAAATCGCCATCAAAATACGCTCTCAGATCAAACCCGCGCTCTTTGAAAAATGGCGCTTGCATGCGAATAGTGCCTTCTGGGAAGCGCACATCCGTCTTGGATTCTCCAGACGCTACGCGATGTCCAGCGCGAACAATCGCTTCGACAGTTTTCATGACGTCTATGCTCCGAAGAAAAGAGATTGAATATCCGGCTTCTGGTAAAAGCCAGCTCTTTGGCGAGAAGGGCAAGCTCCATGGTGATTCGTCGCATGTATATTGGATCTATGTATATAGATAAAATTTTAACAATTTGAACCCTATGTGATATGTGTCAATTTAACGTGTTTTTGCTCATTCTTGCTCCGTAATGATCCCGTTTTACTTGTGGTTGACGTGGCGGTTTATGACGCTATTATGCCGCCCTTGCAGCGGTGTTGCATAGTTGTGCCCCAGTGGTGGAATCGGTAGACGCGGCAGACTCAAAATCTGCTATTCGCAAGGATGTGGGGGTTCAAGTCCCTCCTGGGGCACCAAATAACAAAAAGGGGAAGCATTGCTTCCCCTTTTTGTTATTTAATGATTCAAGTGGCTTGAACTCCTTGGGGTTCACCAAATAGTCCGTGGGACTATTTGGCGCGAGGCGAAGCCGAGGTCGGAGCGAAGCGGAGACCAAAAACAGGCTTTAAGCCTGTTTTTGCAATTCCCTCCTGGGGCACCAGCCTTCGCTCGCGTAGCGAGAGAAGGCTGCCGCGACGTAGCCCGAAGGGCGAAGTCGGGCTATTGCCGTTGCGCGAGCTACGGCTCGGCAAGCCACACTCAAAAGTTCCGCGTTTGTACAATTCCCTCCTGTGATGCTAAGCAGGGGGATGTCTTTTGCTCCGTCAGATGTTCTGCGCCGTGTTTTTGGGTTCGAATCCTTTATGGGTAGGCAGGAAGAGATTATCGACCATGTGGTTAATGGTGGAGAGGCTCTTGTGCTTATGCCTACAGGGGGCGGAAAGTCTTTGTGTTATCAGATACCGGCTTTGTGTAAGGGAGGTATGGGGGTTGTGATTTCTCCTCTTATCGCTTTGATGCGCGATCAGGTGGAGGCTCTGAAGCAACTGGGAGTTCGCGCTGCGGCTCTTAATTCGGCTTTGGAGAGTGGAGAGGCCGGGCGGATCATCGATCAGATAAAGGCCGGGAAGCTTGATTTGCTTTATGTCGCGCCTGAGCGGCTTTTGATGGATGGGACTCTTGGGCTTTTAGAGCAGTGTAGGATTTCTTTGTTCGCGATCGATGAGGCTCATTGCGTTTCTCAGTGGGGGCATGATTTTCGACCCGAATATTTGCAGCTTAGCGTTTTGTCGGAGAGATTTCCTAAAGTTCCTCGCATTGCTTTGACGGCTACTGCCGATGTGCCTACGCGCAATGAGATTATTAAAAAGCTGAAGCTGGAAAATGGGCGGGTTTTTATATCCAGTTTCGATCGGCCTAATATCCGCTATCATGTTTTGCCCAAAAATAAACCGCGTGAGCAATTGTTGCGGTTTTTGAAAAAAGATCATGCGGAGGACTCCGGCATTGTTTATTGCCTGTCTCGCGCTCGTGTGGAAGAAATCGCGGAATGGCTTTCTCAGCAAGGGTTTGACGCTTTGCCTTATCATGCTGGGCTGGCGACTGGCGTTCGTTCGCGGAACCAGGATCGGTTCATTAAAGATGAGGGCGTTATCGTTGTCGCGACCATCGCTTTCGGCATGGGGATCGATAAGCCAAATGTGAGATTCGTCGTTCATATGGATATGCCTAAAAGTATTGAGGCATATTATCAGGAAACCGGACGCGCCGGGCGTGACGGATTGCCTTCGGATTCGCTGCTTCTCTATGGAAATGAAGACGTCGCCAAGCTGCGCTCGATGATAGAAGACGGCGAGGCAAACGAACAACGCAAGCAACTGGAGCGGCGTAAGTTGGATGCTTTGGCGGGGTATTGTTCAAGCTCGCGTTGTCGCAGGCAGACTCTTTTGGAATATTTCGGCGAGGTTCTGTCGGAGCCTTGCGGTAATTGCGATTCATGTTTGTATCCTGTCGATACTTTTGATGGAACCGTTGCCGCGCAGAAGGCTCTCTCATGCGTTTACCGTACTGGGCAGAGATTTGGCACGGTTCATCTTACGGATGTTCTTGTCGGCGCGGATACTGAGCGTGTTCGGCAATTCGGGCATGATAAATTGCCTACTTACGGCGTTGGGAAAGAGTTTACTCGTTCGCAATGGCGCGACATATTCCGGCAGCTTGTCGCTCATGGCATTTTGATTACTGACATGGAAGGGCATGGCGGGTTGCGTTTTGGTTCGGAGGATGTTTCTAGATCGGTGCTGCGCGGCGAGAAAAAAGTTACGCTGCGCGAAGATATGACTTTTGCTCTTAAACGCGAAGTGAAGGAAAAACGCGCTAAACACTCTGACGGTTCTAAAGTTAAGCAGGTTCTGGATAATGCGGAGGACGAGAATGTTTTTCAGTCCTTGCGCGCTTTGCGTCTTCGTATAGCAAAGGAGCAGAATGTTCCTCCTTATGTAATATTCCATGACACGACTCTGATGGCTATTGCTCAAAAGCGGCCGCGTACTTTGCAGGAAATGGGCGGAATATCCGGTATCGGCGTGGCAAAGCTGGAGCGGTATGGGGAAGTGTTTTTAAAGGCCATTGCCGCGTAATTTCATCATTTGAATTTATGCCCCATTCTATTAGGATATTGAATGGGTTATCCTTTAGGGAGCAGCAATGCAGATAGTCGTTCCTATGTCCGGGTTTGGCGAACGCTTTCTTCGCGCCGGGTATAAAATTCCAAAATTTTTGATAGAAGTCGAGGGCAAGCCGATTATTGCTCATGTCATAGACATGTTTCCCGGGGAAAAGAATTTTCTGTTCATATGCAATAAAGATCATCTTGCGGAAGCCTCATTTAAAATGAGGGAGACTATTTTAAAGTATTGTCCGACTGGGAAAATTGTCGGGATATCGCCTCATAAGCTGGGGCCTGTTCATGCTGTGTTGCAGGCTGGCGATATGATCGATGCTGCGGAGCCTGTGGTTGTGAATTATTGCGATTTTACCTGCTATTGGGACTGGAAACGCTTTTTAAAGTTTGTCGAAGCTTCAAAATGCGATGGAGCTATCGTTGCGTATAAAGGATTTCATCCTCATTCTTTGGGGGCTACTAATTACGCTTATATGAAAGAAGTTGGCGGGTGGGTTTCCGATATTCAGGAGAAGAAACCGTTTACCGATAATAAAATGAAGGAATACGCTTCCAGCGGGACGTATTATTATACCTCTGGGAAGCTTATGCTTGACGCTTTTCGTGCGGTAAAAGAGCGCGATTTAAATGTGGCCGGAGAGTTTTATGTAAGCCTTTCTTATAAGCCTCTTATAGAGGCCGGTCGCGCTATAGCGGTTTACGGCATACAGCATTTTATGCAGTTTGGAACTCCTGAAGATCTGGCCGAGTATAATTACTGGTCGGAGACATTCAGAAAACTGGCTTCTCCTAAGACGGATCGCAATACGCTTGCTCGTGGCGCTGTTGTGGTGCCTATGGCGGGGCTTGGTAAGCGATTTGCTGACGAAGGATATACGACGACTAAGCCGATGATACCCGTTTCTGGATTGCCTATGGTGGTGCAGGCGACATTAGATCTGCCTCGTGTCGGGAATTATGTGTTTGTCATTCGTCGCGATATGCCGGAGTTCGATGAGGTTTGTTTGGCTTTGCGCAAGGCTTTCCCGGGAGCTGTGCTGGAATTCATCGACAAGGTGACCGAGGGGCAGGCTTGCACTGCCGATATAGGCATGAGGGCTTTGGAACGTGAGCGGCACTGGAAGCAGGAGGACGGTCCTGTGACTTTTGGAGCATGCGATAGCGGCGCGGTTTATGATGCCTCTCGTTTCGCGGCGCTTATCGACGATCCGGGGACCGACGTTGTTGTATGGGCCATTCGCGGGTATGCAAATGCTGCTTTGTATCCCAAAATGTATGGATGGCTAGATGTCGAGGGCGATCTTATAAAAAACGTTTCGGTAAAGGTTCCGCTTTCCAATCCTGCGAACGATCCTATTGTTCTTGGCACTTTTACTTTTAAAAAATCTACGGATTTTCACCGTTGCGTGGATCGCATGATATCCAGAAACGCCAGAGTCAATAATGAGTTCTATCTTGATACTTGCGTCAACGATGCTTTAGCTCTTGGTTTGCGGTGCCGCGTATTTGAGGTTGATAGTTATTTGTCGTGGGGGACTCCGGATAATTTGCGCACTTTTGAATATTGGCAATCCTGCTTCCATAAATGGAGCGGGCATCCTTATGATTTGAAACTTGACGCTCGTGTGCCGAGGGAAAAAATTGACGATCTGGTTTTAAGTTTTGCGGATGAGTAGGGGACTATGTTTGTTTAAAACGATGAAAAATCCCGAACATAAGATAGTCAGAAAAGAGATAGGCGTGTTTCTTATCGTTGGGACTCTGACGGTTCTGGTGGATTTTGCCTCGTATAACCTATTGTTATGGCTGGATATCCTTGTCTCTCCGGCTAAGGCGGCGGGATTTATAACGGGGACGGTATTCGCTTATTTTGCAAATCGCTTCTGGACTTTCGGCCACAAAAACAACATCCCCGGTAACAGCGCTTTTCGTTTTGTATTGCTCTATGGGGCCACGTTGTGCACCAATGTTCTTGTAAACAAATCAGTTCTGGAGATTCTCAGCGGAATGACCGAAGCCATTGATGTCGCATTCGTAATCGCTACGGGGGTTTCGGCAGCTCTTAATTTTGTGGGGATGAAATTCTTCGTCTTTAGGACTTCTGCCAAGGATGCACGCATATGATGACTTTTTCTTTGGTTATCCCTTGCTATAATGAGGCGGGCAATTTGCCCTCTTTGCTTGAGCGCTGCGATGAGTTGTCGAGAAAATGGCCTATCGAGGTCGTTTTGGTGGATAATGGATCTACGGACAATACCAGGCAAGTGCTCGAAATGTTGCTTCCGGGATGCCCGGGCGTGCGGAGCGTTCGCGTAGATAAAAATCGGGGATATGGCTTCGGCATTTTGACCGGGTTGCGCTCGGCAAAGGGAAATATTATCGGATGGACGCATGCCGATATGCAGACTGATCCTTTCGATTTTGTAAGGGGCGTGGCTCTTTTCTCGCTTCACGGAAAGAATATCATGGTGAAGGGCCGTCGAATAGGGCGTCCTCTGGCGGATGTTTTCTTTACTTTCGGGATGAGCGTTTTTGAGACTCTGCTTCTGAAAATTAAGATGAACGATATAAACGCTCAACCGACTATGTTCTCGAGGGAGTTTTTTGAATCATGGAATAACCCTCCGCATGATTTCTCACTGGATCTTTACGCTTATTATATGGCTCTTAAAAATGGGATTGCAATTCATCGCATTCCTGTGTCGTTTAAAAAAAGAGTTCACGGTAGATCTAGTTGGAATGTCGGTTTTAAATCCAGATTCAAATTTATATGCCGCACGATTGATTACAGCTTTAAATTAAAGAAGGATTTAAAAAATTCTTCATCGGCGGATAAATGACAAGATCGCAGTTTAAACATCCGTTGTTCGTCGCAGGATTGTTTCTGCGGGTTTTTATGCTGGTCGTTCTTCTGCCCCATGCTGCTATGATCTGGTACGTTCCGTTTATGGAAAGCAGCGTCGCTTCTTTCAGCATCGATCCATGGCGCGTTTTTCTGGCTTCCGGCGGGTCTTCTTTAGCTTTTCCTTACGGCTATGTGATGTGGTTGGCGCTTCTGCCGCTTTCGGCTTTGTGCCATTTTGCGGGTATAGCTCCTTATCTTGGATATGGATTGACGTTGCTTGCGGCTGATGTCGGGCTGCTTGTCGTTTTGCAGAGGCTTATTGCGATCCCTTATCGGACTATGCTTTTGGTTTACTGGTTGTCTCCTATCGTGCTGTTCGCTACTTACTGGCTCGGGCTTAACGATATTATCCCGGTTTTCATTCTTTGTTTGGCTATATTGAGCGCTCGGAGATTGCGTCTTATGGAAGCTGGCGCTCTATGCGGGGCTGCTGTGTCCGCTAAGTTGAGCATGGTTATCGCCGTTCCTTTGTTCTTTATATATCTTTATCGCAACAGAACTCTGCGTCATCTCTTGCTGCCATATATCGTTGGGCTTTTTGCCACTCTGGCTGTTTTGGGAGCGCCGTTTGTTATGTCGCAGGATGCTGCGCATATGCTTTTCAGCAATCCAGAGATGGGTAAGGTATATGATTTTGTCATTCATATAGGCAGTGGGGTCAATTTATATGTGCTTCCCATGGCTTATATAATGATGCTGTTTGTCGTGTGGAATATAAGAAGGATCAGCTCGGAGCTTTTTCTGGTTCTTCTGGGAGTGTCGTTCTTTCTGGTGCTTCTGCTGACTCCGGCGTCTCCGGGATGGTACGTTTGGATAATGCCTTTGCTTGTGTTCTGTCAGGCTTCTATAGGGCTTACCGGAATTTTTCTTGTCGGCGGATTCTCCGCGTTCTATGCGATCGCTAATTTTCTGGCTATGCCGCGTCCGACTATCGTCGGCATGGATATGATCGATCAATCCGCTTCGTTCATAAATAATGCGCTGGGGGAACGCGGCATAGGATTGCTTAATACTCTTCTGGTGACTACGGGATGCATGCTGCTTGCTACCGTTTGGCATAACGCGGTTCGCAAAAACGATTATTTCAGGATCAGCCGTCGGCCATTCGTTATCGGGATATCCGGGGACTCTGGTTCGGGAAAAGATACTTTGGTGAATTCCTTGATCGGGCTTTTGGGGCGGTGCTCTGTCGTTTCGTTGTCGGGCGATGACTATCATTTCTGGGATCGTCAGAAGCCTATGTGGCAGGTTATGACGCACCTGAATCCTCGGGCTAACGATCTTGAGAAGTTTTCACGCGATCTATTAGCTTTGGTGGATGGAAAAAGCATACAGTCTCGCCAGTACGACCATAAGGAAGGCATGAAAACAGAGGCGAAGAAGATAAAGAGCAATGATTTCATAATCGCGAGCGGGCTTCATGCTTTATATCTGCCGGTTTTGCGCGATTGCTATGATTTAAGCATATTTCTCGATATGGACGAGGGGCTGCGGCGCTATTTCAAGATGCGGCGCGATGTCGAAGAGCGTGGGCACAGCGTCGAGAGGGCTAAGGCCGATCTTGATAAGCGCGAGACAGACGCCGGAAAATTCGTGCGGCAGCAGGCCGAGCATGCCGATTTGGTGTTGTCGTTACAGCCAGCTCAGCCTCGGAGCGTTGAGAAAGAAGGTTCTGCGCTTCCTTTGCGCTTAAAATTGTCGGTCAGGATGAAGCGTGGTGAGGACGGAGAGTCTTTGGCTCGCATGCTTATTGGAGTGTGTGGACTTCAGGTCGATATGGCTCTGGGCAATGGCAGCTCGGAGCTGTCTTTGTCCATAGAGGGCGACGCCTCGGCTGAGGATGTTATGATGGCCGCTTGCAAGCTTATGCCCGACATGATGGAATTGCTCGATACCAAGCCTGTGTGGGAAGGCGGAATGGAAGGGATTATGCAGATTATTATATTGTCTCATATCAATCAGGCTTTGCGCAGGCGGTTGATATGATGAAAATAATCAATGCTGAGAAATTTGAGCGGTCCCCCGATGCGGTTCTGTTCGATCTGGATAACACGGTTTATCCTTATGATCCCGCTCATGCGGCGGCTATGAATGCCGTTCGCAGAAAAGTATCGGACATGTTTCTAATAAGCCATGAACAGTTCGATGATGCGTTCGATCAGGCTCGGGGCGAGGTGAAAAAACGCCTTGGGATGACTGCCGCTTCGTGTAGTCGGCTGCTGTATTTTCAGCGCATGCTTGAGATTATTGGACTGGGGTCGCAAGTTCTGTTGGCTTTGGATTTCGAGCAGACCTATTGGAGGACGTTTATTGGCAATGCCGTTTTGTTTGACGGAGTTAAAGAGTTTTTGGACGATTTGCGTCTTGCCAGAATCCCGGTTGCTTTGGTGACTAATCTTACGGCTCAGATACAGTTCCGCAAGATTATATATTTTGAGCTTGATGGATATTTCGATTGCATTGTCACTAGCGAAGAGGCTGGCTCTGAAAAGCCGGATTGCGCTCCGTTTGATATTGCGATTGAAAAAATGCGGGTTGAGAGAGATCGTTTCTGGATGATAGGCGACGACCCGGTGAATGACATCGCTGGAGCCAGAAATGCGATTGACGCGGTTACATTGCAGAAGATTCATGATGGCGTAAGGTTGGGGGAGGGCGAACATCGCCCCGATGCCGTTTTTGAAGATTACGATTGTTTGCGTAAAATGTTCAGAAAACTGCAAGCTTCCTGATGATTGGGTTCCCGGAAAATTCCGTCCTTGGCATTAATTACAGCGGGATGCATGACAGCGCCGTCGCTGTTTCAGGGCCTGATGGAGAGCTTTTGTATGCCTGCTCGTTAGAGCGCATATCCAGGGTTAAGCAGGACGGAAGAAGGCCGGATGCTTTGCTTGATGAAATTCCGTGGAGGAATATAGCTCGCGTCGCCGTTTCAACGGAAAAAGAGCTATTGAGGGCAGAGAGTCCGAAAAGTTTTTTGCATCCTAATCCTCTTGTAAGGCCGTGTTCTCCTCAGGAAATGCGCAATGAACACGGTAGGTTGTTTCATGATTTTATATCGTCGATTCCTGTGCCGGTGGATTACGTTTGTCATCAGCTTTCTCATGCCGGGTCCACTTTTTGGGCCAGCGGATTTAATTCCGCGCTTTGTCTCACATATGACGGCGGGATGAATAACTGCGCGTGGTTCGGCGGGCTTTACGATGCCAGTTTCGATAAGGGCATCGTTCCTTTGGATCGTTTTGCTACGTCTGGTTATGCTCGAATAAGTCTTTTATATACTTTTGTGACGGCGCTGCTTGGATTTACTCCAAACAAGCATGAGGGAAAAATTACGGGGCTGGCGGCGTATGGGGCAGCCTCCGCTCGTTGTCGCGATATTCTCAATCGATTTTTTGGCGAAGATTATGAAAAGATGGAACGCATCTTCAATTGGCGTTTTGTCGGAGATAAAAAAAATTCACCTCAACTGGCCGTTGAGCCAGGCGCGTTAAGCCAGTTCCGCACAGAGTTCGATTCAATATCTAAGGAAGATATCGCTGCGACGGTTCAATCCATGACCGAGGAGCATGTGATGGATATTCTCGCAAAGGCGTGCGCTCATGGGTGGAAGAACGACAATATCTGTCTTTCGGGAGGGCTTTTTTCTAATGTGAAGCTGAATAGCCGCGTGAGAGAGTTCGGATTTAAGAACATATTTATTTCTCCAGCTATGACGGATGATGGTTCGGCTCATGGAGCGGCGCTCGACGTTCTGTTTCGTGAGGGGAGGCTTAAAAATGCTGCCGTGAAGACTATGTCTGTCGGGCCTTCTTTCTCGGAAAGCGAGATTGAGGATGCTTTGCGCGAGGCCGGGCTTAAATGGGAGAAAATAAAACAGCCAGAGAAAGTTATAGCTCGTTTTCTCGCGGATGGGTTGGCCGTTGCGTTCTTTTCGGGAAAGATGGAGTTCGGTCCGCGGGCTCTTGGCAATCGATCTATACTTGCCGCAGCTTCGGATAAAGATATCAATTTATCGCTTAATAATCGGCTTAGCCGTACGGAGTTTATGCCGTTTGCTCCTATGACTCTGCGTGAGGATGCTTCGCTTTGCTATGAGAACGTTGCCGGGGCCGAGCGTGCTTTGGGATATATGACTATAGCCGTTAAATGCACCGATTTCATGAAAGCGCATTGTCCCGCAGTGGTGCATGTGGATGGTACCGCCAGGCCGCAGTTGGTCGATGTGGATAAGCAGCCGCTTATTTATGCTATAATTTCTGAATATAAGCGCATAACGGGAAATCCGGCTATTATCAACACTTCGTTTAATATTCACGAGGAACCTATAGTTTGTTCTCCTGGCGATGCAGTTAGAAGTTTTGTGAAATCAAAGCTCGATGTTCTGTTTTTCGATACGGGGCATATGGTTCGGAGAACTTAAAGCTTCTTCTGCCGGTATTTTTCAGATTCCATGTTTAGTAAAGCGGAGGCTTCGTTTGGGGGGAGGTAATTCGGGGATAGCCCGAGTTGGTCTAGCGTAAAGCGGATAAAATTATATGCCTGGTGGGTTTGTTCCTGCGCCTTGCCGGATAGATAGATGGCTTGATCCGGGAACAGTAAGTGGTCGGCGTCTGCTTTGAAATCGCATTCTATAGGATATTTATCGTCGATTTTCAGATAGCTTCGAATGCGTGCGTTTGTGTCTTCGTGCATTTTCCATGCGGCTTTTGCGCTATCGGCGCTTACGATTAAGCCGTGGTTTTGCAAGACTATTACTGCTGAATTTGCATGTGTGCCGCTTATGGCTTTTGCGATTTCAAGGCCGGGGCGCGCATATGGTATCCACAATGCTTCTGGGATTGCGGCTTTGAGTATATCCCGCCCAGAGCTTGAACATGCGATCAAGTTTGCCCATACAGAGTGGCTATGTAAGACAGCGGCTCCCAATAGAGCGTGAAAGCCGGTTTCGATAGATGGGCGGTCGGAAGAGGGAGCAATGATCGATGATTGCAGAAGATTTGAATAATCAGCTTCATTGTGGGCGGAGTCTATTCCTTTGCGGATTTTTTCATGATCGACTGCGACAAATCCTTTGCTTGCCGAAACATCGGCTAAGCTGATTCCTGACGCTTTTACCCACATCCGGTCGCCGCTTTTTATGGATGTGTTGCCCCCTCCGCCCTGAGCATAGGCAGCGTTAGATCCCATCAGCGCGGATATAAAAACCAGTTCTTTAAGATCGCTATTCATGCCGTTTATATTTCGACCAGTTCGATCCGTAATTAATTCCCATCGCCGATCGGACTTCTTGCAGCGTTTCCGATACGACTTCGTTGGCTTTGCGGGTTCCTGCCTCAATGACTTTTATGACTTCGGCTTTGTCGTTCTCAAGACGGGTTCTTTCCTCGCGTATGGGGGAGATCAGGTCTTGCAAGATGCCGTTGAGACGCTTTTTTATCGTGGTGTCGCCCAGGCCGCCCTTTTTGTATTGAGCTTTAAGCTCTTTAAGGACGTCTTTTTCAGCATCAAATACATCAAGATAATCGAATACTACATTTCCTTCGACCTTGCCGGGGTCGGTTATGCGCAAGTGCCCGGGATCGGTGAACATTTGTTTGACCGCGTTCTCTATTTCCTTGGACGATGATTTCAGATTAATCGCATTTCCAAGGCTTTTGCTCATCTTGGCTTTACCGTCGATGCCGGGCAGGCGGCCAACTTTCGGCACAACCGCTTCCGCTTCCATAAGAACATTGCAATTGTATATGCGATTAAATCTGCGGACAATTTCGTTCGTTATCTCAATCATCGGAAGTTGGTCCTGTCCGACCGGAACTACTGTGGCTTTAAATGCGGTTATGTCCGCCGCCTGGCTTACAGGATATGAGAAAAAGCCAAGCGGGATTTCGCGGTCTATGCCTTTTTGACGCAATTCCTCTTTTACGGTGGGGTTTCTTTCGACCCTGGATACCGATACCAAATTGGATAGGATCATTGATAAAAGCGCTATGTCCGGCACTTGGGATTGGAGGACTATGCTGGTTTTCTTTGGGTCTATGCCTACGGCTAAATAATCGGTAACTACCTCAAGCACGTTCGAGCTTACTTTTTCCGGGTTCTCAGCATTGTCGGTAAGAGCTTGTAAGTCTGCGACAAGGATAAACTGCTCATGAGTCTCCTGCATCGATACTCGGTTTAAAAGCGAGCCAACGTAATGGCCAAGGTGCAGGGGACCGGTGGGCCTGTCCCCAGTAAGAATTACGGGCTTTTTATTTTTGCTTTTGGAAGAATTTGACAAAATCGACTCCTGCTATTCAATAACCGGCAACGCGCCACGCCACAGGTTAGCAAATGATACCTTTGCCGTAAAATATCATTTTTGAAGGGAAGGGCCGATGCGCGTCATTTCTCCCCACTCTTTCTGGCGTTTTATGAACTGCCACCAGCCCATGACGCGCCAGACATTACTCAACTGCCGATATCCGAAGTTTTCTATGATCGAGACTAGGCCCAAAAGCGCCAAATCTCCTGCTCCAGAGCATCGGCGCAGCTCCATTTCCTCGAGTATAAGAGAACAAGCGCTTATGAAGACTCCAAACAGGAAAAAGACAGAGATGTAGGCAAAAACAAAGTTAACATTAAGCACGCCCGCAGCCCAGAATATGGGGATCAGGATATAGCCTATAAGCTCGGAGATAGGGCCAAAAACATCGACGATAAAATTATTTAAAAAAGCCACCATGCCCAACTTTCCATAGCGAGGATGTAAAAACATGCCCATGTTCTTGAAAAAGACCTCCAGTGCGCCACGTTGCCATCTCTTGCGTTGGTTGCTTAATGTTCGCAGAGTCTCTGGCGCTTCGGTCCAACATACCGGCTCCGGGACATAGCGCATGGCATAGGGAATTTTACGGTCATGCATGTATTTGTGTATTTTTATGACCAGGTCATAGTCTTCGCCTACAGTTCCACGCGAGAAACCTCCTACTTTTACAACGATATCGCGGCGAAAAATTCCAAAAGCCCCGGATATTATTGTCAGCATGTTCCATCTGCTCCAGGCAAGGCGAGACATCAAAAATGCTCGGATATATTCCATGCTTTGGATAAGAGGAAGCAGTCGGCGCGACAATACGACTTTTTTTATCTGTCCGCCCAGAACCGTGCATCCGTTCAATATGCGGATAGTGCCTCCGACGGCTACCATGCGTTGCGGATCTTCCATGAAAGGCCGTACCGAGCGTAGAAGAGCTTCCGGCTCAAGCAAGGAGTCAGCATCGACAACGCAGAAAAGAGGGTTGCGTGAGAAATTTATTGCCGCATTGATGGCATCGGCTTTTCCTTTTCCGTTCTCTTTATCGACGACCAGAAGGCGTGGGTAATTAGGAGAGCCGTAAAGTCCCTTGATCGGTTCGTGTGGGATTTTAAGTTCATGCGCTCGGGAAACCGGACGCAGGGCAAAGGCGTCTATTATTTTTTTGAGCGTGGCGTCTTTGGATTCATCGTTTACGACAATTAGCTCAAAATTGGGATATTTCAGAGACATTAGCGCACGAATATTGTTGACGATTGTGGCCTCCTCGTTAAAGGCAGGAACAAGTATGCTTATCGGGATGGTCACGTCCGAAATCAGAAGTTGCCAGAAAGATTCAGTATCCTCTGCTTGTGAGTGCTGGCGTAGCTCAAACCATGCCGCCGGAAGTTGAATTGCGTAAACTATATTCTGAATCAATCCCGTTATCAGGATTATCCATGACAAAATAACCAGAGACTGGCTGTGTTCCTGAAGTATGTGGACTATTATGGAATAAGAAGTTTCAGGCATTTATGTCTCCTTTCTCTGCCAGGTATTGCTTGCACGTCTGCCCGACGACTCCTTCTTGTCCTCCCAATGTTAGAAGCAGAGATATGCCTCCTTCGCTGGAATTATACATGGCTTCGGCAGAGCGATAGCGCACCCACCAGTCCGGATCGCTAAGGCCATTTATAAGATGCGGCAGCGTATGGTAGTTGCCTAGTTGTCCAAGAGATTGTGTTGCATTTATGCGCACAGCAGCATCGATATCAGACAGACATATAATCAAATCATCAATAGCGCGAATGTCTCCAAGCTGACCGAGCGAGGCTGCGGCCTGTGCTCTTATAATTGCTAGATTATCTTTCAATAAATATAGAAGTGGGCCAAGAGATATTGGAGATCTTATATTGCCTATGGCTTTTAGGGCGGCAACGCGTACTTCAATTGCCGTTGCCACTGCCGCCAGCAGATGCAAGGCGGATAACGCTGGCTCGCCAAATCGCCGCAAAATGTCGGCCAGAAGAGGCATGTTCGTTCTGTCAGTCTTGGTCAGGCTTACAAGGATAGAATTGATGTGTTGCAGATCTCCAAGCTGGGCTAGCCCGCGCATTGCAGCCAGTTGAACATAGATATCCTTGTCCTCTATATGATGGAGAAGAGCGTTGAGACTCTCCTGATTATTGAAAAGAGAAAGCAGGGTAAGCGCTTTTATTTTTTTCCCTCCACGCAATTTGGGGAGGCTTTCGATAAGAAAGGGGCATACCCCCCATATCTTAAGCATAGTAATTACGCGGTCAGAGTCGTTTCCTCGCAGGGCGCGCAAAATGTCTAAAGCTACAGTGCAGATAAGCGGGAGTTCTTCTGCTTTCAATTTGGGAAGATCAATCGTTGTCAGATCGGTGGGAAAGTTGATGGCTACATGGAAGTAGTGAGCCATTTTCTCTTTGGTGAGCTTGTCTCTATGATCTTTACGATCAGAGATAATGCGAGAGATTATAAGCATTGTGAGAATGACGCCCGCCGCGAACGCCAGTATCCAGGACGTTGTCCACAATCCCGAGAGAAACCAGTCTTCAGAAACGAAAGCTAGCGCTGACATTATATATATGCCTGATGTAGGAGTTATCACGATCATCTCGCGCATAGCTTAGGCGAAAGCTGGTTCGTGATGTCATGTCAACGGTCGCTCCGCCGAAAATGGTTTTCGTGCTGACTGTCGCGTTGTTCTCGGTTTCCGGCGCATCGGCTAATCCGGCGTAAAAGCGTAAATCGTCTAAAGGCGCTCCGTCAAACCGGCAATCCCAGCCATAAAGAGTGTCGGTATTCTTGGGAGTAACAGAGATCATTCGGCTTGATATTGCCCACCCGTCATATGGTTCAAGTCGCAGGCCGGGATTTAGAGTGAGGCTGTTGGTGCTGGAATATTGGTCGAATTTAGTGTCCGCTGTCGCTAATACTGCGACAGGCCAGTTGGTAGATGGATCGTCCAGTCTTATCGTGCCGCCGATGCTCAATGTTTCTTCGGGTTTGAAATTTGCTTCCGGCGTTATTGCTCCCCAGATATATCCGGACGCTCGTTTTGAGAACCTGTGATCTGCTCCTATCTCGATGTTGGCGTCTCTTTGCCGGTATTGCTCATAGCGGTGCCATGCTCCGTGAAAGGCCCATTCCTTGTTTTTTGTAAAATGCGTTATTTGAAGGAAGCTGTGGTTCCAGCCCGGTTGATGGACGCGGTCAAAATTGCTTATTTCGTGGCCAATATCCGCTTGCCATGAAAAACCTGAGGATGCGGCTTTGATCGCTCGTTTTACTTTGTTTAAGCCATCTTTCGCTTCGGCATTATCTGGAGTTTCGGATAAAATGCTCTCGAAGAGTTTTTCCGCTCTGTCATAATCTTCTCGATAGTAGGCTAGATTGGCCTTGAGAAACATGGCGTCTGGCGAGCTTTGTTCCGACAGTGGCAACGAGTTTAAAATCTTATCGGCTTTATCATAAGCTCCTTGCCAGCTGTAGGTCCGGGCTATGGCAAGCGTTATATCCGCGTTTGCGGGCTGCTTATCTTGGGCTTGTTTCAAAATAACGATGGCTTCGGTAAAGTGTTGTTGCGTTGCCAGCTCGACCCCCTTAGTAAGAAGGTCGGATGCATCGTCAGCAAAAACTGGTGGTGACAGGATAAGGCACAAAACTGCGCACGCGATAAAAATCCTATTTTTCATCTGCGCTCGCTTGTGAATAATTTAAAACCTTCATGCAGCGAAAAACTACTTCGCTTGGATTAAAGGGTTTTATAATGTAATCAGCAGCGCCTTGATTGAGGCCCTCCATAACGTCCGCTTCGCTTTTTTTGGCGGTCAGAAAAATAACGGGGACATTTTTCAGCCGAGGATCCTCACGCATTTTTTGTAAAATAGTCATGCCGTCGTATCCCGACATCATGCGGTCCAGGATCGCAAGATCAGGAGGGGACTGCTGCATCATCGATAGCGCTTGTTCTCCTTCCTCAGCCAAAACGACATGATATCCCGTCATGCGAAATTTATATTCAAGAAGATCGCGTATCATAACATCGTCATCCGCGATAAGTATTGTCATATTCAGACGTAGCAGGCGGGCTTTGATTTTTTCCGCAACTTGCTGCGGTTTTAGCGGCTTGAGTATATAATCTATGGCTCCGGCCATCAGTCCTCGCATTACTTCTTTGTGATCGCTATTTGCGCTTATAAGCACTACTGGTGTCGTGTTCAAAACAGGGTTTCTCTGCATTTTTTCCAGCAGGTCAATACCTGAAAGCTCGCCCGGCATTTTGTCGTCCAGAAGAACAAGGCCGGGATGTTTTTCCTCCATCAATGGAATGGCTTCAGCCGCATCGGAGCAGGTAATAATTCTCGCATAGTCTTGAAGAATTGCATGAAGAATGTCGCGGATGGCCTCATCGTCATCGACAATAAGGATGAGTGGGAGCGTTTTATCCTGCATTTCCTGCATATAGAGACTCCTGAAGGGCTATTTCAAAATTAATCCCTTTGCTTTTACATAAGAGACATACTGCTGGTCCATTTCTTGAATGTGATTGATCAGCCATTTTTTCATGTAGAACAAAAAATCAATCGATAGGGGGTCAGCCTTGTTTGCTCGAAACTTATTCTGAAAATCGCTCATATATTGGAGGTGTTTTTGGTGCTCATTTTTATGCAATAAAACATCGGGATAATCCGTTTGAGAGAAAAGCGCTTCTTCCTGCTTAAAGTGATAGAACGAATAGGCAATGATCGATTCAATAAGCTTGTTTAATATCGCATTCGTTTGATCGCTTGAGATCGCTTCATGAAGATCGTTAACATAAGATATCCATATCTTATGCTCTTCATCGATAATCTCGATCCCGACGCTTATTTCCTCGCTCCACTCAAAAAAAGCCATGCGGCGCTCCATTTTTAAGACAATGCGGGATTAGACAATTTGTTTTTCGTGATGCTTTCCCCAAATATCCTGGATTTGTTCAGTCAATTTCATGGGGTCAAAAGGTTTTGGTATAACTCCTGCTGCGCCCAAACTTAGATATTCCTTAATCTCGGACGGTTGAACGCGAGCAGTCATAAAAATAATAGGAGTGTTTTGAACCGCTGGCCGTTTGCGCAGTTCTAAAAAAGTTTCCGAGCCACTCATGCCGGGCATCATGCAGTCAATAATTATCAAGTCCGGGTTAAGCTCATCAATGCAAGCTAAAGCCGTTTGTCCGTTTAAAAAAGTAGAAACTCGCAAATTTCCAACCATTTCCAGGCAAAGGCGCGTTATCTCGACGATGTCCTGCTCGTCATCAATGAAGACAATATGATGAAGTTCGGGCGTCATGTTTTTGCTCCGTGTTTAATCATTGGAAACTCGACCCAAAATGTTGATCCAAGTCCAACGGTTGAATCAAAACCGATTTGTCCGCCCATTAGTTCTACTAGGTTTTTGGAAATATGCAGGCCAAGGCCAGTCCCCCCCTTCTTGCGAGTGGATGAGGATTCTGCCTGTGAAAATTTTTGGAATACTCGTGAACGGAATTCTTCAGGAATGCCAAGGCCATAATCGCTGACGTTGATCCTGACGTTCTCGGTGTCCGTCTCGGCATATAGGCGCACTTTGCCTCCTGCGGGAGAAAATTTAGCTGCATTCGATAAAAGATTCGACAGCACTTGCAATAATCGCGCCTTATCCACATTCACCTCAATGCTATCCGGCAGGGGATCGCAAGAGAGGCGCACAAAATATTTTTCCGCATAGGATCGGTTTGTTTCAATCGCCTGTGACATAATTGGAGCAAGCTTTTCATGCCGCATGTCAAAATGCAGTTCGCCAGCAGCAGCCTTATCAATGTCGAGCAGATCGTTGATTAGAGTCATAAGTCTGTCGCAATTTATATAGGCAATCTGGATAAGGTGCGCTGCTTTTTCCGGCATATCTTTGGCCATGGTGCCAGCGATGAGGCCCAGTGCGCCGCGTATCGATGTGAGCGGAGTGCGCAATTCATGGCTTACGACAGATATAAACTCGCTTTTCATGTTCTCCATGTCGGATTTTTCGGTTTCAATGCGCGCAATCCGACGAGCATTCTCAACAAAAATTTGGACCGTTTGAGCCATGGATCCAATCTCATCCATTCGGCTGTTAGGTTTAACGTCTATATCAAGATTGCCGGCGGCTAATTCTCGCATTACGCCGTTTAAATCCACAATTGGTTTGGAAATGGAGCGTCCGATAATCGAAGCTATCAAAAGAGATATCAACACAAGAAAGGATGCTGCCGATATCAGTTTTATCAAAATATCGTTTATTTCCGTCTCAATCTGTTCAACGTAGGTGCCTGTGCCCACTATCCATCCCCACTTGGGAAATCCCATGAAGTAGGAGATTTTCATCTTTGCGTTTTTTTCATTGGGCGGCCAGTAGTAAGTATCATGGCCTTCGCCATATTTTTTAACGATATCAATGACGCTTCTCGTCAGGTATTTCTCGGTTATATCCTTATCATCAAAAATATTTTTGCCAGCCATCCCTTTTAATGGGTGAACCAGCATGACTCCGTCCATGTTGTTTATCCAGAAGTACTCATCTTTTCCATAACGCAAATTGCCGATTAAGGTGATCGCGCAAGTTTGGGCTTCTTCTAATGAAGCTCCTTCAGTTGTAATTTTGTCGGCGCATTGCGTCAGTAATGAGTATGCCGTTTGAACAAGATGTTGCGTCTGTTCTATATATTTATCAAATAAAGCGTCCCGTATATAAATAGTGCTTAAGTGCAATATTCCTCCCATGCCAACCGCAATAATGCCGATAAGCAGCAGGAGTCTGGTCGATATTGTGAAGCGGACTATAGGATTAGTCATGGATGTAAATCCGAAAATGATGAGAAGCTAGAAGCTGCTATTTTCCTAAGCCATTCTATATAATTATGATCATAACAACATGATATAAAATAAAGGAAAAATACGAGTATGGTGGTATGTGATTGGCCTAAAATGTTTCCCTTACATGGTTAAGGGCAAGGAAATGAAATAAACTGTTTCTCGTTGTTTTTAATTGCTTTCGCCCCGGCAATCCTCTAAGACGCTCCTTGAGTTTAGAATACTCTTGCTTGTGCGTGGTGCCGATCTTGTCGGCCAGGCCTTTTTAAGGCTCAAGGCGGACCCTGTTGGGCTCCCTCTTTCCCTTCACTTTAGTTTAAGAGTTTTCACTGTCGGCGAGAATTTGGGCTGTTTTGCCCATCTTTTCATGTGCCGAGAGAAAAACTTGATGAAGACGACTTGAACGACGCACCTCTTTTTCGGAGGTGCGCGAGAGCGAGCGCTATTTTTATAAGGAAAAACCATGGCTCAAGACTTTAATGATTTCGGACTTCCCGCCAAGCTTCTACAGGCGCTTGCGCGTATGCAGTTTACGACTCCTACTCCAATTCAAGAAAAAACAATTCCGCTTATTCTCGCTGGACAAGATATTCTTGGTTCGGCTCAAACCGGCACCGGAAAGACAGGCGCTTTTGGCATTCCCATGATCGCTAAGCTGATGGAAAACCGCGATGCTGACGCTCTGATTATGACTCCTACGCGTGAGCTTGCTGGGCAGGTTATGGCTGCAATTCAACAAATGATACCGGTTGCAGATATTAAGACGGCTCTTCTGATCGGCGGTGAGCCAATGCCTCGCCAGTTTCGTCAGCTAAACCAGAATCCTCGCCTTATTGTTGGAACTCCGGGGCGCATAAACGATCATCTAGAGCGCGGTACTTTGAAGCTTAATAAGGTGCGCTTTCTTGTTCTTGACGAAACAGATCGTATGCTCGATATGGGCTTCGGCATTCAGATCGAAAAAATCGTTCGCTTTATGCCTGCTGAGCGTCAGACGTTGCTTTTCTCGGCTACGCTTCCTGCAAATATCATAAAGCTATCTGCAAAATACACTAAAAATGCGGTTCGAGTAGCCGTCGGTTCTACCACGGCTCCTATTGCTAAGATTCAGCAGGATTTGATCCATACCAGCGATAGCGAAAAATATGGCAAGCTTTTAGAGCAACTGGAGCAACGCAAAGGCTCCGTCCTTATTTTTGTTAAAACAAAATATGGAACAGAGAAGCTATCGGCTAAGCTTAATAAATCATCCCATCATTCGGATGCCATTCACGGCGATCTACAACAGCGCCGTCGTGACCGTGTGATTCAGGGATTCCGCGATAAGCAATATCGCATACTGGTCGCTACCGATGTCGCGGCTCGTGGGCTTGATATTCCTCATATCGAGCACGTCATAAATTATGATCTTCCTCAGTGCCCGGAAGATTACATTCATCGCATCGGACGCACTGCCAGGGCTGGCGCCGAAGGTGCGGCTGTCAATCTTTTGACTCCGGCGGACAGCTCAAAGTGGAGGGCTATTCATCATCTGTTGCACGGAAAAGAAGGCGATAACCAGGGGTCGGGTCAAAACAAAAGAACCGCTCCCAATAAAGGTAAGCGCAAGACTTTCTGGAAAAACAATAAGGGTGGTAAGGGACAAGGGCAGGGCTATAAGGGAAAGCGCGCAGCCTAAATTCAGGTAGTGGGTTTTTCTGTCAACAAAGCATGGAAGCAACTGAAAAGCTCAGAATACTGAATCGGTTTGTTCAGACGGGCGGCAAGCCTAAGCTGTCCCGTTCCTTCCGATTTGTTGCGTTTATCCAAAGGGGCCATTAACACCAGTTTGGCGTTCTTAATCATTGCGTCAGTTCTGATTATCTGAAGCAGCGACGCCCAGTCCATAGGCGGAACGTAATTATTTATGAGAACTATATTAAACGGATCTTTCACATTTCGAGCATGGCCGAGCGTTTGCATGGTGGTGGAAACATCGGATGTTGTCTCTACGCGCATGCCCCAAGCACAGAGTTGTTTGTTTAACGCTTCGCGGTTAGTCGCGTTTTCCTCTATTATTAGAACATGTATTTCACTGGCATGAGGATGCATGGCCTTCGGGCTGCATTCCTGCGCAATCTGTTTGTTTAGATGTGTGGTAAACCAGAATTCAGAGCCTCGACCTTCTTCGCTTGCAATGCCGATCTCGCCACCCATCATTTCAACAAGGCTCTTTGATATTGCAAGCCCCAACCCAGTGCCGCCATATTTCCGTTTTGTCGATGCATCCAATTGGGAAAACTTCTGGAACAACTTATGATGTTTGTCCGCAGTAATTCCTATCCCGGTATCTTTTACGGAAAAACGTATTGTGGCCTCTGTGGGGGTTTCTGATATGAGGCTTGCTTTTACGGCTACCTCTCCTTTGTTTGTGAATTTTATGGCATTGCTTGCAAGATTTAACAGCACTTGCCTCAATCGGGCATAATCTCCAACAACATGAGATGGCACATTCGGGTCAGCGTAGCATATAAACTCGAGATTTTTCTCGCGGGCATGAGGCGTAACTATGTTCGCAAAGTCGTCAAGCATAGAGCGTAGATCGAAATCTACCGTCTGAAGATCAAGTTTACCTGCTTCAATCTTAGAAAAATCCAGTATGTCGTTTATAAGCGCCATTAGTAATTCGCTGCTGGTATGCAGAGTTTCTACATAGTGCCGCTGCTCGTCATCAAGCTTTGTGTCCAGCAACAAGTCAGTTAGACCTATTACCCCATTCATCGGCGTGCGTATTTCGTGACTCATATTAGCCAGGAACTCGCTTTTTGCTATGCTGGCGGATTGCGCTTGCTCGGCCATGATGTTTGCCAGTTTATTGGCAGTTTCAAGATGACGGTTTGTTTCATAAAGCGCTTTCTCGGATTGTTTGCGCAACGAAATCTCGGTAAAAGTAAGTATGCAGATCAACAGAACCAATACTAATCCTATGGGTTGACTGGTTCTTATGGCTATATCCCACGCCCATGAGTCGGCATTAACATCTATTCCCAACAAAGCAATTACTTTGCCGGTTTGTTTGTCAATTATAGGAACCAGCGCAGATATCCATTTACCCCATTCATCAAGCAAAGGGCCTTCAACAAATTCCTGTCCGTTGTCAAATATATTAATAAGCTCTGGCGTGGGGGTATGGTATATCTGTCCCGGGGGAGAATAATCCTTTGAACCGCTTGGCTCACTGTCCACAAAGAAAAAAACCTCTCCGCTGGCGTTGTGTCCCATAATGTAGAGAAAACGGTATTTTGGGTTCGCGGAACGTATCGACGATAATTGCTTTTTTAGCCGAATATAATCTGGGTTATCAGCATCTTTTTCCGTTCCGGACAGGCTTTGAATGCGCTCAATATTAATGGCTCTTTCCGATAACCTCGCCTGTAGAAGCAAGTTATCACGCATATCCTGGTCTATTTTTGACGCAACAAACCAGGCGAGAAGCGCCACGGCTGAGATAGCGAAAATTATCCCCACTATAATGGGGCGTTGTTTTCTTTTGCGCGCAAAATTGGTTGTTTCTGCATCACTCATGGAGAGCCATGATATATGTTGCTACATGATCTAACAAGGAAATTGCAGGGCAGTGTAACTGGATATTATTAAGTTTGTCTGAGTCTTAGACCTATTTCATTAGATAGTATGCGATGCTATTTTTGGCAGTATCAAGCTGAGTCTCTAAATCAACCAAGGAGATATTCGTTGTTCGATTTTTTCGTTAATGTAGTGCTGTTTTGGACGTTTATGTTTTTACTGGCGCTTCAAGCGTACAACATTCTCTTTCATAAAGATGTACCAAATATAAGGACGGCTCCGGCAATACGTAAAAAAATCATCGATCTTTTGAAAACAGATTTCGAGGCGAGAAAAATAAGTCCCTATACCATTGTCGATCTTGGCTCTGGTAATGGCCTTTTCACCAGGGAAATTGCGCAGGCGCTGCCTCAGGCTAGGGTTATCGGTATCGAGATAACAAGACAATCGGTGATGTGGTCCAATTGGCGTAAACGCCGTGCAAAAATTAACAACCTTGAATACAGGAGGATGGACTTCCTTCTGTATGATTTTTCAGAAGCCGATGCTGTTGTCATGTATCTGGTTCCTCGATTTATGAATTCTCTCGGCAAAAAACTGCATGAGGAGGCCAAATCAGGTACGCTTATAACGTCTAATAAATTCAGTCTGGGAGATGGCTGGGTGCCAGAAGAAACTATGCGCATTAAAACGCTTTATTTCCATCAAGGAGAGTTGCGAGTTTATCGCAAAGCTTGAATGAGGATATATGACTGTATGGACGCCGGTATCGCTTGATGAGGCCAATGAATGGTTGGCGGCGCGCAGCTTGGGGCGCGCTGTGGCTATTTCTCCTGTTGGAGAGGGCGTTGAGGACAGTGTTTTTCGGCTCGACCTAGCTGATGGCTCATCGGTCTGTCTGCGTATTTTTGAGCGCACAGAGCCAGAGGGGCCTCTTTCTATAGCCATGTGTCTGGCGAATTGCGGATTGCCTACTTGTCCTCCTCTGGAGGATGGCTCGGGCCACGTTCTTATGCCGCTTAATGGAAAACAGGCATGTTTGTTCCCCTGGATCGATGGAGCGTGGGTGCCAAAACCATCGCAAAAACAGATTGAAGCTATTGGGCTTTTTATGGGACATATGGCTAAGGTGGGGTTGGAAAAATGCAAAGATTGGCGGCGTGAAAATCCTCGCGGGTGGAAGTGGTTTGAAGATGCGACGGCGCAGTTAATCAAAGTGCTTAAAGACGAGTTGCGCGTTGAGCTTGAAGATGAGATGTCTGCTCATAGAAAATTTTGGCAAAGCGGCGTAGGGGCCGAGATTCCGCGTGGCCCTGTTCATGCTGATTTGTTCCGCAACAACGTTATGTTCAAACCCGATGGATCGCTCGGCGCTGTAATTGATTGGGGCTTTTGCGCCAGCGATGTGCCGCTGATTTATGACCTGGCTATTGTGGCTAATGAATGGTGCTTGAAGGAAGATGGCTTCGATTTGGATGAAAAGAAGTTGAAGACTCTTTTGCGGGCGCGTGAAAGTGTCTTTCCTTTAAGCGATGCCGAAAAAACGGCGTGGCCTATGGCTCTTCGTCTTGCGGCGCTGCGTTTTTATCTGTCGCGGCTTTATGACTATCATTTTCCTCGCGATCCTGACGGGAAAGCGCTCGATCCTGATTATTTCAGAAATATCCTGCGAATGCGGCAGCGGATGGTTTAGGCAAAATTATCTATTTTTGCTTTTAACGCTTCGGGATCAACTTTTATTGTCTCAACCTTTTGCTGTAGAGATGTGAGATTCTCAAAACCTTTCGGTATAGGTGGCTCAATGCCAAGCGCTTCGCGAATTGTGGGCGCAAATTTTCCTGCCTGTGCGGTTTCGAGGATAATCATGGTTTCTTCCGACTCGCGCAGCTCGAGCGCGCCTTTTACGCCATCCGCTGTGTGTGGATCGATAAATATTCCCCACCGTTCATGAGCCAACTTTATCTTCGCAAGACGATCTTTATGTGTGCTTGTGGAGGATGAAAGCCCCAGAGAAGCAAGTCGCCCCCAGACGGCAGGATAATCTTTTGCAAAATCAATTTTGCGTTCATTTGCGAGCCGCGTCCACATCTCAGCAACCAATTTGCCATCGTGATCCGCTGCTTCAAAAACGGCGCGTTCAAAATTACTGGCTTTGGTGATGTCCATCGATGGTGAGGATGTTGCCTGCGCTACATCGGTCGGGGTGTAGCGGCCAGTTTGTAGCGCTCGATGTAAAACGTCATTCTCATTTGTTGCGACAATAATCCGATCAATCGGAACGCCCATAAACTTTGCAACAAGTCCCGCAAAGGCGTTGCCGAAATTTCCGCTTGGCACGCAGAACGAGACAGAATCGCCTATGACTTTGATTGTTTGCAGATAGGCCGATATGTAATATGCCGTTTGCGCTACCACTCGCGCCCAGTTGATCGAATTGACCGCGCCTAGATGATGTTTGGCTTTGAACGAGGAATCTGCGTTAAGTGTTTTTACCAAGTCCTGGCAATCATCGAACATTCCTTTGACCGCGATGTTCATTACGTTGGCATCAAGCACCGAGTACATTTGCGCACGCTGAAAATCGCTCATCCGACCGGCAGGAGACAGCATCGCGACTTTAACGCGCTTTTTGCCGCGAAGAGCGTGAATAGCTGCGCTGCCCGTGTCGCCAGAGGTTGCGCCAAGAATTGTCAGCGTCTTATTTTGTTTTTCCAGCGCCCAGCTTAAAAGCTGCCCGAGAATCTGCATGGCAGCGTCCTTGAATGCCAGCGTTGGGCCATTGGAGAGTTGAAGAAGAAATATGCCTTTTTCAAGCTGGCGAACAGGAAAAATCTTTTTTGCATCTTCGCCATTGCGCGCATGTTGAAAGACTTCCGGCGTATAAGCTGCGCGAGTGAGCATAAGAAGAGTTTCTGGTGGAATATCAGTGGCAAATTTAGCCAGCAACTTTGCCGCCAGATCTGCATAGGGCAGGGACTTCCAAGCCTCCAGTTCATCGAAGGTTACAGTTGGCCATGTTTCCGGCATATAAAGCCCGCCATCGCTGGCCAGTCCTTCAAGCAGGATTTCAGAAAAAGACGCAGGAGCGGCCTGGCCGCGAGTGGAGATGTAACGCATCGGAGGATTAATTCCTTAAAACAATTTTGAAAACATTATAACAATAGAGCGTTTCTTTCCACTTTTTTAAAGCGGGGGCTTCCTTGCTGTAAATTATTCCGTCCTACAGCGCCCAAAGGTGGTCCATGATTTGGATTGCGGGCTATCCATGCAGATTAGCGGCTTATATGGTTTTGAATAATTATTAATGAGGAAAATAAATCCAACTATGCATAATATGCAATACAAGACACCCAAAAGTTTCCATGTGAGGTCTTTACTTTTCTCCTCATCTATCATGCGATTGGTATAAGAACGTGGGCGTATATTGAACTTATAATCCAGAGGTAATTTATCCGGTAGCTCTTCCGGTCGTTTGGATGGGGACTTCCAAAATATAACCGGTTCATGCGACACCGCCGTGTTTTTCCAGTATAATGGATGATCTATTTTTGAATATCCTGAAGAATCTTTCCAATATAAGGGCCGCTTAGTCTCTGACGCTGGTGTATCTCTCCATAACAAAGGGCGTTTGGGCTTTGAATATCCCGGAGAATCTTTCCAGAATATAGTTTGTTTTGTATTTGAAGGCGGTGAGGGGCCGTTCCAAAAAAACGGAAGTTTAGGCGGTCCCTTCCAGATCGGTGTGGACATCGGGCAAATCCCATGACAACCAAAGCCAGCTTGTAATATATTCAAGCATTTTGAGGTTAAAATAGGAAAAAGAAGATAGCCTTTTTTCTTCAATTTCTCATATTTTAAACGCAAAAAAACAACAACAACATACAAGGCTGTGTCTTTGTGTTGTTATTGTCTGGCCGCGGTCATTTCGAGTTTTTTCTTTGGTGCATCACATTTATCGATACAAATTTTTCTAAAAGCGCCTTCTGCGCATGTTTGCGATTTTCCGCTTGGTCAAAGACGATAGAGCGCGGTCCGCGTAGTATGTCGGGTGTAACTTCCTGGTTGGGATGCGCTGGCAGACAATGCATGAAAAGCGCATGCTTGGGCGCTAAAGCCATTAGATCGGCGTTAATCTGGTAATTCTGAAAGGCGGCCAGCCGTTCTTCAGTTTGGCTCTCATCTCCCATTGATATCCATGTATCCGTATAGATCACATCTGCATCGCGCACGGCATCGGCAGGACTGTCAACGCATTTAACAATGCCGTCGCCTGATAACAGAGTCTCTTTATCAAGAGTATAATTTGGTGGAGAACATATAGTTATTTTTGCATCCATGTTTGCTGCGCCGTGAATTAATGACCGGCAGACATTGTTTCCATCTCCGATATAGGTAAGGTTTAATCCAGCCAAATTATCGCCGAAGAATTCCGATATGGTCATAAAATCGGCAAGCCCCTGACATGGATGCATGCGATCGCACATGCCGTTAATGATGGGAGCCTCGCTGTTTTCCGCCATAATTCGGGGCGTCTCGTTTTTAAGCGCACGAACCACGATTACGTCATAGAAGCGGGACAAGACAATAGCTTCGTCACGCAAGTCAGC
>JAQUWX010000042.1:1816-15625 GCA_028692635.1 Alphaproteobacteria bacterium | reverse complement strand
GTCGCGGCGCCCTGTTCTTCGACAGCAGAGGCGATGGCCGTAGATATCTCATTTATGCGTTTTATGGTGCTAGTAATGTTGGCGATAGTATCGACAGCCTGAGATGTCTGCCCTTGAATGCCGCTTAAAGGCGCTCCTTGATTGGGATGGGGGCAGATCGAAGAAAATGCAGGGTCTGCAAGTAGCAAAGGAGGGGAGGTATTAAGATTCTCAGCTAAGCATGAGGAGAGACAATTATCAAGTTGTACGCAGTTGCTAAGTGCCTTGAACACAAGGGAATTCAAGGAAAATTTCGAATACGGTACGTCTGTATTCTGAGTTGGTAATTTATTGGTAGGCAAAAAATATACCTTGACCAAGTGGTTAATTTTCTTCACACAGTTAAGACATCCTTAATTTTCTGATTTTCTCTTTCTTCCTACAACCACAGCCCGAAGGGATTGCTATGCGCACACGCTATTTGCTTGCTATGCCGCTTTTATCACTGGCCTTGGCCACGAGTCCTGCTTTGGCAGCCGAAAAAAGTGAAGGTCAGGATATCGCCGCGTTACGTCAGCAAATATCCGAGTTGATGAAAAAGGTCGATGCGCTTGAAGGTAAAGTGAAGCAACAAGTTGCCGCGCAACCTACGGCGGAAGAAAAAGCCGCTGCCGATGCGGCTGCTGCGAAAGCGCAAGGGTTGTACCTTGCTAAAGGAAGTTTCCCTGGTTCGATACTTATTCCTGGAACGGATACATCGATCAAGCTGAACGGATATGTAAAGTTGGACGTCATCACCGACCTTGGCACGTCATATGGCGGTGAATACAACAGGTTTGCGGCGATACCGCTTGATGGGTCTGCGAAGACAAAGATCAATGAGGAGACTCGCTTTAACGCCCGTCAATCGCGCTTTGGCATTGAGACTCGCTCGGCGACCGACATGGGAGAACTTAAAACCCTTATTGAAGGCGACTTCTACGGCGGTTCAGTCGGCAGCCGTGTTATAACGAACGCGGACGGTTTTACGGTGCGCCATGCTTACGGTTCGTTGGGTCCGGTACTTGCGGGTCAAACATGGTCGAACTTCATGGATGTTGGCTCACTTAATGAAACGATGGATTACGGCGGCCCGTCGGGACTGATCTTCATACGTCAGGCGCAGGTTCGCTATACGCATGACATCGGCAACTGGACTTTGATTGGATCTATTGAAAATCCGCAGGGAGACTTTTTCTCAGCTAACGCGTCTTCTGCCAATGACGTAGCTCAAAACGAGATGCCTGACATGGTAGCTCGCGGAGATTACAAGCATGATCTTGGATATGTGTCTTTGCGTGGTTTGGTTCGCCAGATTAACGTAGCCACTTACACTGGAAGCTCGGCGGGATTAATCACGACATCTGGCGTAAGCAAAAAGGATACAAAATACGGTTATGCCTTTGCGGTGTCCGGCAAGCAGAAGATATTCAAGGGATCGCAGGACAGCATCAACTTCCAGGCAGCATGGGGCGACGGCGTTGGCCGTTACTTCTACGACTTGGCAGTGCCGAATGCGGGCAATGCCTATCTCAATGGCGTCCTTGAGACCGAGCAGGCATATTCCGGTTATGCTGGATACCAGCATGTTTGGTCCCCACACTGGCGTTCGAACCTGTTTGGCGGTTTCACGCACATAATGAACGACCAAACTATAACGAGCGTTCTTGATCCGAACCAGGTAGTGAACGAAACGGTAGCATCCGGCCATCTCAACTTGGTCTGGCAGCCGATTCAGTCGTTCAAGGTTGGAACGGAATACATTCACGCATATCGCAAGCATCAGAGCGGTGCTGAAGGAAACTTGAACCGCGTTCAAACGTCGTTCATGTATAACTTCTGATAGCGTTCAAGCGGCAATAGAGAAGGGGGAGCGTCTGCTCCCCCTTTTTTTATTCGCACCTTCCATAAATTGCACAAATACTATTATCGCCTGATTTTTTACGTTCTATCCATGCCCACATCTGATCTTTGAAAGAGAAGTGCCACCATTCTTTTTCATTCTGATGGAAGCCAGCGCCAAGCATTATGCTTTTAATCAGCGCTCTATTTTTTGCAGCGTCGGTAGAGGCGTCAAAATATCCAGGAAGCGATCTATCGGAATTTTCATCGATAGGCGATCCCATATCGATCTCCATTCCACTCGAATCAGTCAAAGTGCAGTCAATAGCGGCCCCGGTGCTATGAGGCGGAGGAGTATCAGGATCATCGCTCGGCAAAGCCCACAGCCGAAACACCTTTTCTGCAAGTTTTTCATACAGTTCTGGATCGTTCTTAAACAAACAGATGCTACCGTTTTTAAGGACTTTCGGGTCTATATTGACGATTTCAGCCTGTTTAACAAACTCCAGCTCGACCATAAACATCTGCACGGTATTAGGGCGATATGCGTCAAAAACCTTGATTTTCCACCCCCTGCGCTCCTCATCGAGCTTCTTTTGAGCCTTAACCAAAGCCTCCGCGACGCCTTTCCTAAGCATCCATGGAGAAGCCTTGCCATAATCGGCCCCAAGCTTTGCATAAGGGTGAGGTTCAAAAAAAACCAGCAAATCCGGCGCAATTGGCACCAAAGGCTCGCCGCAATCGCGTATGGGTATTGCTAAATAAGGCTTCATTGTCAGAATGTTTTTCATGCCCTAAGTTTGCCTCCCGTTATAAATGTAATCAACCAGTATCAACAGCATGACCAGAATCGATTTATCGCCTAAAAACAAAGCCGAGCGCGAAGAGCGAGTAGCTGAAGCTATGCGCGAAAATTTAAGAAGAAGAAAGAAGCAACAGCAAGCAAGACAAAAGACAAAAACGGAAACAGAAGAAGGAATTAAGTAATGTCCGTACTTCCCGACAAATGGATACGCGAGCAGGCAAAAGCCAGCGGCATGATAACGCCTTTCGAGGAAAAGCAGCAGCGCAAGGGAGTAATCTCTTACGGCCTGTCGTCTTACGGATACGACGCCCGCCTTGCGGATGAGTTCAAGATTTTTACGAACATCGATAACGCGATAGTCGATCCGAAGGATTTTTCCGATAACAGCTTCGTCGATCGCAAAACGGACATATGCGTAATACCGCCGAATTCATTCGCGCTAGCCCGCACTGTGGAATACTTCAAAGTTCCCCGGGACGTTCTCGTTATATGCATCGGCAAATCTACATATGCGCGATGTGGATTGATCGTGAACGTCACTCCGCTGGAGCCGGGATGGGAAGGCCATGTGACGTTAGAGATTTCTAACACCACTCCGTTACCGGCCAGGGTTTACGCCAATGAAGGAGTATGCCAATTCCTTTTTCTTAAAGGCGAAGGACCATGCGAAGTCTCGTATGCCGATCGCGCAGGTAAATATATGGGTCAGCGCGGAGTAACTCTACCGCGCATGTAAAGGTTGTTTTATGGATAAGATGCGTATTTGCGGTGGCGTGCCGCTAAAAGGAAAGATTCTGATAAGCGGAGCAAAGAACGCAGCTCTGCCGTTGATGGCTGCCAGTCTTTTATCGGACGAGACATTGACGCTTATAAATGTGCCGCGCCTTGCCGACATAGCGACGATGGCCAATCTTTTGGGCCAGCACGGAGTAGAGCTTGGTCTAAACGGCAATGACAACTCGCTGCCGAGAATTTCCGGTCAAACTCTTGATCTAAAAGCAAGCCGCATATCAAGCACGCTGGCTCCGTATGATCTGGTCCGCAAAATGAGAGCCAGCATCCTTGTGCTGGGTCCGCTGCTCGCGAGATGCAGAGAAGCCAAAGTATCTCTTCCAGGAGGCTGCGCCATAGGCACGCGCCCCGTTGACCTGCACATCGCCGCATTAGAGAGCATGGGCGCGGAAATAGTCATAGCGGACGGATACATCAACGCTCGCGCTCCCAAAGGACTGCACGGAGCTGAAATAGTATTCCCTATGGTGACAGTAACCGGCACCGAGAACATACTCATGGCTGCTGCGATAGCCAAAGGCGAGACGGTCATAATCAACGCCGCGAGAGAGCCGGAAATAACCGATCTGGCTAATTGCCTTGCTGCCATGGGAGCAAAGATAGAAGGCATTGGAACCGATTGCCTGCGAGTATGCGGAGTTGAGCGCCTAAGATCCGCAAAGCACATAGTAGTAGCCGACAGAATAGAAGCAGGAACATTCGCAATAGCCGCAGCGATAACCTCCGGCAAATTAGAGCTAATAGGAACTCGGCACGAGCACCTGTTGTCTCTATGGAATATTCTCGAAAGCATCGGAATTAAATCCGAGCCGACGAAAGATGGCGTAATGGTTTGTCGTAGAACGGACGACTTACAAAGCGTAGATATCACCACGGAACCATACCCCGGTTTTCCGACCGATCTACAGGCTCAAATAATGGCGCTTATGTGCGTTTCCTCGGGCGCAGCCACGATCAGCGAGACTATTTTTGAAAATCGCTTCATGCACGTCCCCGAGCTTCTGCGCATGGGAGCGGACATAACGGTGCATAATTCCACCGCGGTGGTCCGTGGAGTAAGCAAGCTCAAAGGCGCTCCTGTTATGGCGACAGATCTACGCGCTTCAGTATCGTTGGCCTTGGCAGGATTGGTTGCCGAAGGCGAGACAATATTAAACCGTATTTATCACCTTGACCGAGGATATGAGCGTCTTGAAGAAAAGCTACGAGCCTGTGGAGCTAAGATTGAGAGGATCAGAGCATGACAGACAAACCGCTAAAACTTCTTGCGAAGGACGGAGAGGACATCGAAGTTATCTCCGCAGTGTTACAGGACGCCATAGTCCCCCTGGAAGACATGACTTACGAAGTAGCGGATAAAAATTTCATAATGGTAGTTCACCGCTTTTGCTGGTGCGACGGAGAAAGGCCGAAGGAAAGCTTTGAGCGAGTATGCTGCGCCGTGAGCATAAGCGGCGTCAGGACGGTACAGGTCCAGGGAATAGATCTGAGCAACAGAAGCGAGATGTTGGAGCTTCTGGCTGTTTTTCTAGAAAATAACAGCATGCAGTTTGTTTTTTCTGGAGAATCCCGAATAAAGCTGGAGCTGGAAGATTGGACCATGAAACTAGAGGATTTTGGCGAACCGTGGCCAACGACTCACCAACCATGCCACACCTGAGCAAAAAACAGCCTATTTTATCAACTATAGAGTGTTTTTAAGGAACTCTCCCTTGACGGGAGTGCGGGAAGGGGTCATTTTCCCGCGCTGAAGCTAAACCAAAGCAAGGAATTTTATGCCCAAGGAAGATTTACTGGAATTTGAAGGTTCCGTGACCGAGTTACTGCCGAACGCCATGTTTCGCGTGAAACTGGATAATGGGCATGAAGTGCTGGCTCACACATCCGGCAAAATGCGTAAAAACCGCATACGGGTTCTTGTTGGGGACAAGGTGAACGTCGAAATGACGCCCTATGACCTCTCAAAGGGCCGCATAACGTTCCGGCATAAATAGCTGCTCGTTAACCTCTTTAATACCTTTATTGTTGCATGAGTAAGGCTTGCGCAGTCGCGCCGAGTTATGATTCGGGAGCGACTTACGCATGGCGGCATTTTTTCTGATAATTTTAAGGCGCGATCAGTGAAGGCACTAGGGACAAAAACAAAGCAGGTTTCTACGAAAAGCGGAAGCGGCGCTGAAAAGAACTGGTTGCACAGAATGCTGTGGAGCTTGGGAGGGTTGACGTCTATCGCGACGCTCAATGTCCTGGTCCCGTATATCGTCGGAGGAATAGCGGGCGCAATAATAAGCGTAATTCTGACGCTTATGCTTTTGGGCGCGGCATGGTTCACCTGGTGGCAGCTAAAGCACATAAACCACGAAGCGGCGGAGGAAATTCTGCTGCGCGAAGCATTCCATAGCGTGCTGACTCCGCAATTGATTACAGACCAGAACGGAAACGTCGTGTTGGCCAACAGAGCTTTTCGCGGCTGGATCGATATAGGAAAACAGAATGCGCATGAAGCAATAACAAAGCGCTTTTCCGCCACCCCTGTAATTGAAGCTGAATTCAAGCAGTTGCAAGACAAGCTTAAACGAGGATTATCTGCGATAGCTGAGCTTCCGGTGGTTCGCGGCGGCAAGGTGGTAGAGTGGCGCCGCATTGCCGCAAGACAGATAGAAGGCTTTGCCGGATTTTATCACTGGCGCTTTGATGACGTAAGCGAACGTCGCCGCATGGAAAAAGCCATGCGCGATGAGCAAAGCAAGCTAATAGATTTCATGGCCTACGCTCCGGTGGGAATATACGCGGTGGATCAGTATGGCCGGTTCAAATTTGTGAACCAGACATTAGCCAGCTGGCTTCAGGTAACGCCGGAGGAGATTGTCAAAGGCGACGTGCACCTCCACGATGTAATGAGCGAACCTCCCAAGGGAGTGGCAGCTCACGCCATAGCAAGCGGAGCGCACGGAGAGCTGCGAGGCGAAGTAGTATTCCGCCGCCGTGATGGACAGCTATTCCCTGTTGCCATTACGCAAACGGTTGTAGTGGGAGACGACGGAAAGACGTTACGCACCAGATCGATTGTGCGCGACTTATCGCCCGAGCGCGAATGGCAGCAAGCGCTGTCGATGTCGGAATACAGATTTCAAAGACTATTTGCCGAAGCGCCGATAGGCATAATGCTTTTGGATGCAAAGCTTGTGATAATGGAATGCAACCACGCGTTTCATTCAATCGTAAGTCGCAAACGCGAAGCTATCGTGAACTTGCCGTTGGTTGATCTTGTCGCTCCGGCGGATCGTGCGGCGGTTGCGGCCAAGCTGACGGAAGTGCTTTCCGGAACGGACATGAACAAGCCCATTGAAGTCCATATGGTGGCGGACAGAGAAATTATAACGCAGGTATTTGCCAAGCGCTTCGGAGCTGCTGCTGAAGACAGAACGATAGAGCAAGGATTAATGCTCTACTTCATAGACGCGACCGAACAGAAAAAACTGGAAGTCCAATTTGCGCAATCTCAAAAGATGCAGGCGATTGGGCAATTGGCCGGAGGCGTAGCGCACGATTTCAACAATCTGCTGACTGCAATGATCGGGTTCTGCGATTTACTTCTGCAAAGGCACAAACCGGGAGATCAAAGCTTCTCCGATATTATGCAAATAAAACAGAACGGCAGACGCGCCGCGAATTTGGTGAAACAGTTACTGGCATTTTCACGCCAGCAAACCATGCAACCAAGAGTTCTAAATCTGGTCGATATATTGTCCGAGCTGACCAATCTGCTAAGCCGCCTGATTGGCGCTCAAATAAAGTTAGAGATGATACACGGACGCGATCTGGGTCTCGTAAAAGTGGATCAGGGCCAGTTAGAGCAAGTTATAATAAACCTGGTCGTAAACGCTCGCGACGCCATGCCCAACGGCGGCTTAGTCTCCATACGCACCGGGAACATACATCAGGACAAATCCGTGCTGCGCGGGCAAGATGAAATGCCTCCGGGAGATTATGTCGCGATTGAAGTGTCGGATACCGGCACTGGAATTCCGAAAGATATTCTTCATCACATATTTGAGCCGTTCTTCTCTACCAAAGAGGTGGGTTCCGGCACTGGCCTTGGTCTTTCGACCGTTTACGGTATCGTGCGCCAAACCGGAGGATTTGTCGGAGTTGACAGCAAAATCGGACACGGATCGACCTTTACTGTCTATATCCCGGCATTAAGTGAAAGCGACCAGGCGCGTGAGCAGCAAGTTTCTTCTGAAGAACTGCGCGAGGAAAAATCCGGTTCCGATCTTACAGGAGCAGGAACTATATTGCTGGTCGAGGATGAGGATGCTGTGCGCGTATTCTCTGCGCGAGCGTTACGCAACAAAGGGTATAATGTCTATGAAGCGCGCAGCGGCGAAGAAGCGCTCAACGTGCTCGCCAAAGAGGGCAGCAGAATAGATCTAACCATAACCGATGTAGTAATGCCGCAAATGGATGGCCCTACGCTTTACAAGAATTTGCGCGAAAGCTGGCCTAACATGAAGGTGGTGTTTGTCTCCGGCTACACCGAAGATCGCTTGCGTGAGCAATTCACATCTGGGGACGCGATACATTTTCTTGGTAAGCCGTTCACGTTAAAACAGCTTGCCAGCAAGGTCAAAGAAGTCCTTGAAGTCGCATCGTAATTGAAAGATCGAGAATGTCATCATTGGATCAAACAGACGCGTTGTTTTTTGCCCAAACGGGAATGGACAGAAACTCGGTTGAACGCATAGTAAAAGAAACTCTGGTCGGAGCCGACGACGGCGAATTATTTTTAGAGTATTGCCAATCCGAAGGAATGACCTGGGACGACGGCAAGCTGCGCAGCGCAAGCTTCGATGTCGAGCAAGGCTTTGGTTTGCGAGCCGTGTCGGGAGAAACAATCGGATACGCGCATTCTGTAAACATGGATGAATCCTGCATAAAGAGGGCGTCTGAAACTGTCCGCGCCGTAAAAAGCGGCTATTCCGGCAATCTTGCAATAGGTCCACAAAAAACCAATCGGCTTCTTTACGAAGATACCAATCCGCTACCGGGCAAAAGCTTCGCTGAAAAAATAAAATTGCTGCAAGATGTAGATGCATACATACGCAAAAGCGACAGCCGAGTGCACCAGGTAAGCGTATCTCTAGGCGCAAGCTGGCAGGCAATCCAAATAATAGGAGCCGGAGGCTGGCGCGTAGCCGACATCCGACCTCTCGTAGGCTTAAGAATTTCCGTTGTCACAAAGCAGGGAGATCGCCTGGAAACGGGATACAGCGGCGGTGGCGGGAGAATAGGATACGAAAAATATTTTGATCCCAACGAATGGAAAAAATTCTCCGACGAAGCGTTGCGCAAAGCGCTGGTAAATCTTGAAGCTGTAGAATCTCCAGCAGGAGAAATGACAGTTGTTCTAGGCCCCGGCTGGCCTGCCGTAATGTTGCATGAAGCCATTGGCCACGGACTTGAGGGAGATTTTAATCGGAAACAATCCTCGGCCTTCTCCGGTCTAATGGGCCAGAGGATCGCAGCCAAGGGAGTAACGGTCGTTGACGACGGAACAATGGATAATTGTCGCGGATCTATAACTGTGGATGATGAAGGAACTCCGTCGCAGTGCACGACCCTTATCGACGATGGAGTGCTGGTCGGATATATGCAAGATCGTCTTAACGCGAGGCTCATGGGAACCAAATCGACCGGCAATGGCCGCCGTGAGAGCTACTCCTGCCAGCCCTACCCACGCATGACAAACACGATAATGCGCTCTGGAGGATATACCCACGATGAAATAATCGCTTCTGTGAAGGACGGAATATACGCAGCTGATTTTGGCGGAGGGCAGGTGGACATAGTATCCGGCAAGTTCGTCTTCTCAGCAACCGAAGCCTATGAAATAAAAGACGGAAAAGTTGGGCGCCCCATCAAAGGAACGTCATTGGTTGGCACCGGTTTTGAAGTGCTGAAGCACATAACCATGGTTGGCAACGACTGCGCTCTTGACGGAGGCGTAGGCAGCTGCGGCAAGAACGGCCAAACGGTCCCCGTAGGCGTAGGCCAACCGACAATGCGCTTGGAGCACATGACGGTAGGGGGCAGAGCCGAATAATTTCCTTCTTTCGCCTAATTGAAAAGCATATGATGGAAATCGGTTTTCGTGCAGATTTATTCCTCATAGAGGTCATATGAACGTTCGTAATTTTACACGTGCTGTGTCGATGATTGCGCTGTCATGTATTTGCGTAGTGTCTTCAGCAGAGGCGGCGGATGTTTTATCTCCACAGCTAAATGTGCCGCAAGTGACGGTTGTTGGTCCGCCTTTTGTACATGGAGGGGGAAGAAATTATAATTTGAATGATGATGAACAGAATGATCCCATGAATAGCGTGGGTGTTAAGCTGGCTTTTGTTAAAGGTGCTATGGCTGGATGGTGCCGTGTCAGCGAAGGAGGAGGAAACGCTTCTTCGAACGAGGCCATATCGCCTGCAAAAGTATCCGGAAACAAATGTGAATGCGATTTCGGATGGAAGTCGGTTATGACCGGGCGTCACGGAGTTGAAGCCAGTAATTCCATAACTAAACCGGACGAACCCGCCGAAACTTTCTATTCGTGCATTAAAAAGTAGCGCGCAAAATAAAAGGGCGGGATGTGCTCCCGCCCTTTATGCTGCTGTAAGAAACTTTAAAAATTAAGCGGCCTTTTTCTCGCGCTCGCGCAGGAGAACGTTCTCCAGCTTTTGAGTGGCTCTATCCTGATCGATCTTCTCGACGGCGGCCAACTCACGAGCCAAACGCTCTAAAGCGGCCTGATAGATTTGACGTTCGCTGTACGACTGCTCGGGTTGATCGGTGCCACGATGTAGATCGCGCACGACTTCCGCAATAGATACCGGATCGCCGGAATTGATCTTTGACTCATATTCCTGAGCGCGACGGCTCCACATAACGCGGCGAACCTTGGACTTGCCCTGTAGAGTGGAAAGAGCCTCCTTGATACGATCACGCGAGCTTAGTCGGCGCAGACCGGAAGTCTTAGCTTTGCTGACAGGAACTTTAAGGCGCATTCTGTCCTGCTCAAACATGATGGAGTACAAAGTCACTTCGGCGCCGCCGACGGAATAGCTGTCTATGCCCTCGACCCGGCCAACGCCGTGAGCTGGATACACAACAAAATCACCTTTTTTGAATTCAAGTTTATCAGCCATTTTAACTCGACTCCTTGGTTAGAAGCTTTGAACTATCCGTATGCTTAAAGGTCCGATCGGTAAAAAACAGGGCTAAGGCAAAAAGCAGCCTTTGTTCAGTGACGCCAGTTTTTAGTAGAAGGATCGAAGCCTAACTTCAGTAATTATATACCATTTATTAGGGATTATTACAAAACTTTCATAAAAGATAAAAAATGATAGTTTATAATCAACCGGTTAGAGATTAATTTTGATTCTGTAATGATTAAGAAATCACAATAAGGTTAACAAAGTTAACAACTGAGGGTTGTTAATCTAACTAAATCTAGAATAAAAAGAATACCTATGGATGCAAAAACTACTCGCCAGGCTCTTCGCTGAAATCAGCGGGATATTTGCCCGGTTTTCCCTTCCAATCATCAGAGTCTTTAGGAGGAGTTTTCTTACGATTTATATTAGGCCACAGACCTGAATATTTGCGGTTTAACTCGAGCCATTTTTCGGCCTGTTTATCGGTATCGGAGATAATAGCCTCAGCGGGGCATTCTGGTTCGCAGACGCCGCAATCTATGCATTCGTCAGGGTTTATGACCAGCATGCTTTTTCCCTCATAGAAGCAATCTACGGGGCAAACCTCGACGCAATCCATGTATTTGCAGTGGATACAGGCTTCTGTAACGACATAGGGCATTAAACTAATCTCCGATTAGAGAAAGCGGATAGGAGGGTCCATATCTAATGGTGGTTTATACTTTTTGCAAGCGTGTGTAACAAGTTGACGATAGAGCGTATAGTCGTTAATAGCATGCGACCTCTTTTAGATATTTGATAAAGAGGAGCAGTATTGCCGCTGTGGCTCAGGGGTAGAGCAGGGCTTTCGTAAAGCCAAGGTCGGGGGTTCGAATCCCTCCAGCGGCACCATTATACTGCCCCCCGAAGGGGGGCAGTATAATGGTATTGTTAGCAGAGCATTCGAACCCCTTGGGGTTCACAAAACAGTCCGGGGGACTGTTTTGCGCGAGGCGAAGCCGAGGTCGGAGCGAAGCGGAGACTAAAAACGCGCTTTAGCGCGTTTTTACAAATCCCTCCAGCGCCCCCCGAAGGGGGGCAGTATAATGGTATTGTTAGCAGAGCATTCGAACCCCTTGGGGTTCCTACCAGAGCATTGATTCTTATAATTATTGCCCATAGGGCGTATTTTTATGCCAACGTCGTTTTTGGTTTTCTTTTTTATTTCAAAATGTTAGCAAAACATGAGGTGGGGGTTTCTTAATTTTCTGGACAGTTGAAGCGGCACAGAATAGAGAGAAGCGTTCAAAATGAGAAGGGTTCCGCCGTTCAAGGGAGGAGTCTTTCTTTCAAGTTCAGACCGATCAACAACAAAAAGGCTAACGAGACATGAGCGATATTGCAGAACGCGTAAAGAAGATCGTAGTGGAGCATCTTGGCGTCGATGCCGCAAAGGTAACTGACAGCGCGAGTTTCATTGATGATCTGGGCGCTGACAGCTTGGACACCGTTGAACTCGTAATGGCTTTCGAGGAAGAATTCGGAGTCGAGATTCCTGACGATGCCGCAGAGAAGATTGTAAAGGTCAAGGACGCGGTTGACTTCATCAACGCCAAGAAGGCGGCCTAATTGGTCTTACCTTTAAGTAAAAGGTCTTTGACATGAGGCGGGTCGTCGTAACCGGATTGGGAATGGTATCTCCGCTTGGCGTGGGCGTTGAGACCAATTGGCGTCGCCTTATTGCAGGTGAAAGCGGGATAAGAGGCATATTGTCCTTTAAGGTGGATGATATGCCTTGCCGCGTGGCAGGGCAGGTTCCACGCGGGACAGAGCCTGGGCAGTTTAACCTGGACAATTTCATTGAGCCGAAGGACCAGAAGAAAATGGATACGTTTATCCATTTTGCGATGGCTGCGGCGGATGAAGCGATCAAAGACAGCGGCTATATGCCTGAAACCGATGAAGCGCGTGAGCTTGCAGGCGTCATGATCGGTTCCGGCATAGGCGGCCTTAACGAGATATATGAAACTTCAATAGTCCTGCACGAAAAAGGCCCACGCAGGGTTTCTCCATTTTTCATTCCGCGAAGTCTGATAAATCTGGCCTCAGGGCAAGTATCGATCAAGCATGGATGGAAGGGGCCAAATCACTCGGTGGTGACTGCCTGCGCTACGGGAGCGCACGCGATTGGTGACGCGGCTCGACTGATTATTCTCGGGGACGCCGACGTTATGGCTGCTGGCGGAGCGGAAGCGGCGGTATGTCGCATCGGCATGGCTGGGTTCTGCTCTCTAAAAGCTCTTTCCACCGGATTTAATGAAACGCCGGAGAAGGCATCGCGTCCCTACGACAAGGACCGCGATGGCTTTGTCATGGGCGAGGGATCTGGCGTAGTTATTTTGGAAGAATATGAGCACGCGAAAAAACGCGGCGCCAAAATTTACGGTGAGCTGATCGGCTATGGCCTTTCCGGAGACGCCTATCACATGACTGCTCCGGCGGAAGACGGCGACGGGGGTTTCCGCGCCATGAAGGCGTCTTTACGCCGCGCCGGTGTCACGGTCGATGACATTGATTATGTAAACGCGCACGGCACCTCGACTCCGATGGGAGATCAGATCGAAGCCAAAGCGGTAAAACGCCTGTTTGGCGGAGCGGCAGATAAAATTATGATGTCGTCCACCAAATCGTCCACGGGCCACTTGCTCGGAGCTGCGGGCGCCATTGAAGCGATTTATTGCATAAAATCCATGAACGAAGGGATAGTTCCTCCGACCTTAAACCTCGACAACGTGTCAGAGGAATGCGCTGGGATCGACTTTGTTCCCAACAAAGCGAAAGAGAAGAAAGTCAACATGGCGCTTTCGAACTCATTCGGCTTCGGCGGCACAAACGCCTCGCTAATCTTCAAGCGGGTCTAAGCTAAAACAAACACACCGAGTCATTCCCGCGAAGGCGGGAATCCAGCGTCGCGTGTCCACGCGACGCATGACTCTAAAAAACTCATATTTCGCAAGAGGTCTAAAAAACAGCATTCTAATTCGAAAACTGCTCCTGCATTATCCGTTCATGCAAATGCTGATCTGGATCGAACAGCAGTCTAAATTCCGTAGTGCGATCCAGCCAAATTTTTGAATGCACGATATTATTGGTGCTCCCCAA
>JAQUWX010000042.1:0-1716 GCA_028692635.1 Alphaproteobacteria bacterium | reverse complement strand
TCTAATTCGAAAACTGCTCCTGCATTATCCGTTCATGCAAATGCTGATCTGGATCGAACAGCAGTCTAAATTCCGTAGTGCGATCCAGCCAAATTTTTGAATGCACGATATTATTGGTGCTCCCCAACCCAGCTTCTACGCGCACCGGACGTTTTTCGTGCTCAAGCACGTCGATTTCTGTGACAGCATCTTGCGACAGAACGGCATACGACCACCTGCGCGGCCTGAATCCGCAAATACCGTTCATGATAAGCATGTTTGCGTCCAGAGGCATGATAGGTCCACCAGCCGAATGGTTATACGCAGTGCTACCCGCAGGAGTGGACACAAGCAAACCGTCTCCGCTGAATTGTTCAATCCTGACGACGCCATCGACGCTTATCCTAAGCTTGGCGCACTGAGGAGATTCCCGAATAAGGGTAACCTCATTGATGGACACAGTATTGGTGTGAGTGCCATTAGCTCCGATGCACTCCGTCCGCAGAGGATGTAAATTGACTTTATGAGCCTTGTGAATTCGTTCGATTAAATCGTCAACTTTATACAGGTTGCAGAGAAAGCCGACGGATTCAGTTCTACGCATGGCATAAACTGACTGTTTGTGGAACATGGTCCCATAGAGGGTCCTAAGAACCTGACCGTCCCCGCCCAGAGCCACAACGCAGTCGGCAGCAGCCAGCTCGACCCCCCCATATCGTTTCTGCAGCTCTATTTTGGCGACTTGAGCTAGGGGCGTTTGGGAGGCGGAAAAAGCGAGTTTCATGTATTACACCGATATTTATGAGCATATATCCTGGATAAATGAGGGCATATGTTAATCACCCTTTAAGGATTCTTGAGCGATTGTAAACGCCTAACAAGCGATATTCAAACACTACCGTTTTTGCCGAAGCAGAAAGGCAAAAGCCGGGTATTTGGGAGTTTTTTTCATGCATATTGACCTCAGGGTGCTGGAATTACTCTCGTCCAAGCTGTGCCACGACCTTGTAAGTCCTGTTGGAGCCGTAAACAACGGAGTAGAGCTGGTCCAGGAGATCGGCGGAGACGTCATTGACGAAGCCATAAAGCTGATAGGGGACAGTGCGCAGCAAGCGGCGCACCGCTTACGTTTATTCCGCATGGCATATGGCAGAGCTGGGGGTGAGGCGACTCTAACGATGAAAGACGCCCGACAAGTGGTGACACATCATCTTGAGGGAGGAAAAATAGCGCTATCGTGGCCAGATACTGCTCTGGGTTACAAGTTTGTTGAACATAAAGGAGCGCTAAAGACGTTAATAAATTTTGTAATGATGACTGAAGAAGTTTTGGCATATGGCGGGAAGATATCTCTGGCTGGTCTGGCGGGGGAGGAAAATTTTACCGGGTGCCGAATCGAAGTTGAAGGACGCAACGCGCAATTATCGCAAAATTTTAAAGATGCATTAGAGGGGAAAGTAGCTGTTGAAGAAATAACCCCGCGAACCATACAACCTTACATTTCCGGGCGATTTGCTGAGCATTACGGCATCAAAGTTTCGTATGAGCACCCTGAGCTGGACAGACTCGACATAGCTCTGGCGGTACAGGGGTGTGAGGCAAGCTAACTATCTTGATATAATTAAGTTTTAATAATTAATAACCATGATGCATTTGGTGTAAAATGCTGCTTTAATATTCCTGTCTGTCAATCATATCTGAGGCTCCCACCATGGATGATTTGCTACGCGAGTTTCT
>JAQUWX010000041.1 GCA_028692635.1 Alphaproteobacteria bacterium | reverse complement strand
GGAGCATCGCCTCCATCCGGTGGAGCAATCTTCGCTGGTAATGTCGGGATCGGAAATTCATCTCCCGGAGCAGCGTTGCAGGTTAATGGCAATGTGATAGGAACAAGCGCGCCGACTGCATCTAATCATCTTACCACTAAGGCTTATGTGGATTCGGTGGCGGGGTCTCGGGGGGCTTATAGGACGGTTTGTGGGGTTATATCTGGTGCTTATAATGGTACATGCACTCCAGCGGCTTGTACATCAGGGGATACTCAGATAAAAGCATCGCAATGTTATCAGACTGCATATGCGCAAGCCAATTGCGGAGAATCTGTGTGCACCTATTATACCATTGACTGCGAGATATGGTGCTTGCATTAATTCTTAGAGATTTTGGCGGGGCGTGAATGTAAGGCGGTTACTTCTCTCCGCTTTTTACTGGGCGGAGGAGTTCGCATAGGCTGCCTTTGCATTTTATTAGTAGAGAGTCAGGGGCTTTTTCTGCGCCTTCTTCTTTGGTTTTGGCGATTATGCACTCAACATTGTAGGTCGTGCTGCCGGATTCACCTACGGTCTGGCGGGAGATTTCTATTTTCTTCGGGGTGCAGTTGTTTATTCTCGCTACCTCGCGGGCATCGATGTTCGCGGCGCTGCTTGGCAAGGCTAATGCGCACAGGGCGAGGATTACCGCTATTCCACAGAGAGTTATGCCCGATTTTGTGGAGTCATGACTCGGCGTTTTTTTGAACATTGGACCTCTTTCGTATAACTCTACAAAATTTAGGCAAAAGCTCATGTTTCCTGACTCATATGGCCCGCAGACGCGGGCCGCTGGATTCCCGCCTCCGCGGGAATGACTCGGGGTTATCATGTTACCAGTTCTTTCGCTTTGGATGAATCGTTTATTTTTAGCCAGTGATCTCGGCCTATTTGAAATTTTATCGTTCCGGCATAGTCCATGTCGGTCATGGTTTTATTATAGATTATTCGAATGTCATGCAACAATTCGTCGGGCAGGGGGCGTTCGCTGCGGATTATGATGTCCAGCTTCTTTTTTTGCGCTAATCCATCCATTTGTAACGCTCCAAGGCGCGTCATGTTCAGGTTGATTAGAAATCTTGTGCGGGGATCTATGGAATTATCTTTGCGGCGCTTTTCCTGTTCGTGTCGGTGCTGCCGATCGTCTCGCACATAAAAATGCATTATTTGAAACTGGTTCTCGTCATGGATAGGCACAGGGATAGAGCGCCATTCTCCGCCCTTAGTGTCGCGCACTATTTTGTTCTCTGTTTTGAATTCTTCCATAAGCTTTTCAAGCAAATCTCTCGCTTGGGATTTGCTTATTATTTCGGCGGCGTTGTCTCCAAGCCAGCTGTATAGATCTCCTTTGTAAAAGGCGCTTAGGAGAAACATCATTGTTCCTGCCAGCATTGCGTTTGGCTGGGGGATGCGCTGGCTTATAACCTGGCGCGCAGCGACGGGATCAAGTGTCGCCAGCTCACGCATGACCGAGGATAGGTTAGTAAATGGGTGCGGAAAGTTTACAGGTATGGGGTCTGCTTCCCCGACTTTGGTGGGAATTATGGTAAGGACAATTTTCGCTCCGATGGGGACTCTGCCGCTTTGTCGCACATAAAAAGTATTCTCGTTAGCGTTAAGCAGCATTTGTCCGCTTGGGCCGTTGCCTATGACCGTCGCTATGATATCGCCTTCAGCTTCGGCTGATTTAACTGCCGCGGCAATTTGTTCAGGCAGCGCTTGTGCGGGGATTATGTGATTGACGCGGAATTTAAGCTCTGTTCCCGGGGTGAATGTTATGTTTACTGGATTTGCTGTATTAGTTTTATCGCTTAGAATCTTGGTATCAATAATTTTTGCGCCCTTGTTATTTGTAATAACTGTTTCGCTTTTCTCGGGCGACAGCGCGGAGGATATTTGCGCAGAGATGCTTTTGATGGCGCTTTGAAAGGGGCCAATTTCTTTGGCGGTGTCCGGGGCTGTTGTTTTGCCAATTATTTCGCTGGGTTGAGGCGGAGCATAAGGAGATGTCGAAAGAGACGCAAAATTCTCTCCGACTTTATTAGGAATTATGATCGCGGATAGAATTGCGCCTTTAGCTATTACTATGTCGTTCTTTCTTCCCGTCATAGCAGAAGGTTGGTTTTTGGCAGAGGGCGTTCCTGTCGGAGCCGCGTTTGTCACGTTGTTTGTTTCAGGAAGCCACAACAGCGCTTGTGTCGGAGGTTGTCCCGGCTGGACAAATATGCCCAATGGACGCTGATTTTGCGCGAGGCTTGTGAGTTGTTGCGCGTATGGGCTGACGGTTTCTCCCGGCGGTGGCGCAATAAAGAGTTTTATGTCTCCAACGGCAGTTTGTATCGTGAAGGTGCCATCGCTCAGCAAATTTATTATTGGTCCGTTTAATTGGATTTGTCGGACGATGTCCGCGATTTTGCCGGGAAGGTCTTTTATTATGGCCGCGACAAGCTCGGCCTCGTCGGGCATGCTTGTTGGCGCCACAAGAACAGAATTGGCGGAGTAAATTTTCAGAGGAGGAAAATCTACCAATTCTTGCTCCTTTCTTCGGTTGCCTTAGACAAGCATGTGTTCTGCTATTGCGGTGACGTCATTAGCTGCGTCGCTGTTTGGAGAGCGCACTAAAAGAGGAGTTTGCGCTCTGATAGCGTCTCTCACCTTTGCGTCGCGGCGAATTATTCCGGTAAGCGCAGGCGTGTACTGCAAGAAGCTTTCGCAGGCTTTGCGGATTGTTTCATAGGTGTTTTGGCCTTCTTTAATGTTTGTGGCCATATTCACGATTACGCGCATGTCCGCTTGCGGATTGGCGGCGCGGGATAGTTTTATAAACGCATATGCATCCGTCAGCGATGTCGGTTCGTCTGTCAGCAGCACATAAGTGATTGCGGCCGGTCCTGCCATTTGGCGGACTGCGCGGTCGACTCCGGCTCCTAGATCGACTGCTACAAAGTCGTAATTCTTTGCCAGGCCGATAAGGTTGTTTCTTAAGTCAGAGACTTTTTGCGTCGATAAAGTCGCCAGACTGCCAGAACCGGAGTGACCCGCGAGAATATCGAACTTGCCTTCCTCATAGCGCGTTACTGCGTCAGGGAGACTTGTTTTTCCGTCTATTACCGATCCCAAATCCTTCTCCGGCGTCAGGCCGAGTTGGATATCGACGTTCGCAAGGCCGAGATCTCCGTCAAAAAGAAGCACGTTCTTTCCGCGTTTGGCAAGCGCGTGGCACAGAGTTATAGCAAACCATGTTTTGCCGACCCCGCCTTTTCCGCTGGCGATCGCAAACATGTTCGGGCATCTCAGAGCGGCTATATTAGTTGGAGCTGCCGTGGTTCTTAGCGGTATTGGATTAGTCATCAACGTGCTCCGCGTTTAGCGTTTGTGTTTTCCGATGCGTGGGGTTTTGCCGATGTCTTCGTTTGTTGCGGAAGCACCAGTTTTGCCAGAGTGATCGGATTGAATGGTTGTGGAGGCTCCGTTACCTTGTGCGACAGGCTGTAGTTAGCCAAAGGCATGCGGGTTTCAAAAGCTGTGCGCAATATGCCGCCTAATCTCCGCGTCATATCTAGACGTGTGAATAGAAGGCTGGAGGCTCCTATGGATTTGAATTCTTGAGCCATGTCTATGGCTTCCAAGGCATCCATGTCGGCGGGCATTACCAGAATAGCTTCGCCGTCGCATGCGGTTATCAGCGATTGTAGTTGTTGCTTCTCGCTCGTTATAAAGGGATTGCGTCCCGGCGTGTCGATAAGAGCAAACGCTTCCGGCGGCTTTATTTCCATTGCGTCTTTCAGCGCGTGCGCGTCTTCTATTTCGATCAGATTTATTTTTAAAAGACGGGTAAAGACTGCAAGTTGCTCCATGCCTCCGGCTCTCTCGGTGTCGGTGCTTATTACGGAAACCGATTTCTTGCCCAGGACGGCTTTAGTGGCTAGTTTTGCTACGCATAAGGTTTTTCCTGCTCCTGGCGCTCCTATGAAAATCAAGGGCTTATTGCAGTTGCCTTCAGGTAATGGTTTAAATTGAAGATGGGTATCAAAAGCGGCTCCCAAAGCAAGAACCGGATCGTCATTCGCAAACTGTGTTGCAGACGCCAATAATCTTTCGGCAAGCGATGTCGGTACCTGATGACGCAACAGGGCTTCCGCAATTATCTCTATGACTTCCGATCCTGTGCTTTCCGCAATCTTTTCCGAAGTCGCAGCAGTGCCCTGAGTTTTTGCTTGGTACGCATCGTCAATTGCAGCCGTGACTCTAACTCCGCCCATGTCGTCGTTGCGTGTTGCGACGATGATGGCGTTGTCTCCAAGCGTGTCTCTGATAAGCCTCATGGCTTCGGTCAGAGTTGCTCCATGAAATGATTTTAATCTCATTTTATTATAACCTCAAATCTGGCCTAAAGTTTTAATCTTGGCTTTCGGATAAATTTCATTCTGCGAAACTACGATAGTGCTCGGCCTGAAGCGCTCAATTATCGAGCGAACATAGGTTCTTATGCTTGGACTTGTCAAAAGTATTGGAGATTCTCCCATAACCGCATGGCGATCATATGTGGTTCGCACGTTGTTTATAAATTGTTGCAGCTTGCTTGGAGGCAATGCCAGACGCTTTTCTTCTCCGTCTCCGGTGAGAGCTTCCGCGAAAGCCTGTTCCCACTCCGGGGATAACGTCAGGAGCGGGATATAGCCCATCTCGTTCGTGTTGCTGTCGGAAATCTGCCGGGCCAGACGTGAGCGCACATGCTCGGAGATCGTGGAGAGGTTGCGCGTTATTCCTGCGGCTTCGGATATTCCCTCTAGAATAGTCGGTAGATCGCGTACGGATACTCGTTCCGCCAAGAGATTCTGCAGCACTCGTTGCAGGCCGCTTACCGTTATCTGCGTTGGAATTACGTCGCTTACCAGTTTCTGCTGTTCCTTGTTTATCTCATCAAGCAGCTTTTGCGTCTCGGAGTAGGACAGCAGTTCAGCCATATTGTCTTTTACCAGCTCGGTAAGGTGCGTGGTTATTACCGTCGGAGGATCAACTACCGTGTATCCTTTGAATAGAGCTTCCTCTCGGTATGTGGGATCGATCCACATGGCGGGGAGGCCAAAGGTTGGCTCGACCGTCGGTTCTCCCGGCAGTGTTATCGTTTCTCCTCTGGGGTCCATCACCAGCAATAGTCCCGGACGCAGATCGCCACGACCGGCCTCTATTTCTTTTATGCGGATGACGTAGGTGTTTGGCTGTAGCTGTAGATTATCCTGAATGCGCACGGCGGGCATGATGAAGCCCATGTCCGAGGCCAGTTGTCTGCGCAGGCCTTTTATCTGATCCGTAAGGCGATGTCCTGCTTCGCTGTTTATCAAGCCGAGCAGAGCATATCCAAGCTCTAACCGGATGAGGTCTATGGCAAGAGTGCGGCTTATCGGTTCTTCGGAAATGGGAACAGGTTTTGCGGCCGCTATTTCTGCGGCTGCTTTTTCCGAAATTTTAAGATCGTTCCCGCGCATCACGTTAAAGGCGGCAAAGCCAGCAAGGCCCCCGAGCGAAGCAAACGGCAGAAAAGGCATTCCAGGAATAATAGCAAGAATTATCAGTAACGCTGAGCTTAGGCCGAGAGCGCCGGGATATCCTCCCAGCTGGCTGAATAGCGCTTTATCCGTCGAGCCGCTTGCGTTGGTTTTCGATACCAGAAGACCTGCGGCCACGGAGACGAGAAGCGCAGGAATTTGAGTTACAAGACCGTCACCAACCGTTAGACGGACATACGAGTCAGCCGCTTCTAATATTGGCATGTCGTGGCGGAATGCGCCGATGGTTATGCCGCCGATGGCGTTTATAAATGTGATTACTATGCCCGCTATGGCGTCGCCTCGGACGAACTTTGCGGCACCGTCCATGGAGCCGAAGAAGTTGCTTTCGTCCTCTAATTCTTTGCGGCGGCGCCTTGCTTCGTTTTCATCGATAAGACCGGACGACATGTCAGCGTCGATGGCCATTTGCTTTCCGGGCATTGCATCCAAGGTGAAGCGCGCTGCGACTTCGGCGATACGACCGGAACCTTTGGTGATAACAACAAAATTGACGATGGTCAGAATGGAGAAGACGATAACGCCGATTATAAAGTCGCCTCCCATCACCATATTGGCGAAGGCTTTGACGACTTGACCGGCCGCTTCGTCGCCTTCATTGCCTCGCGTGAGGACCAGGCGGGTCGTGCTTAAATTTAAAGATAGGCGGAGCAGGGTGGATAAAAGCAATACTGTCGGAAACGAGCTGAAATCCAGCGGCTTGCCTATGAAAACTACCGTCATAAGAATTACGACAGAGAATGTTATCGATATGGCTAAACCAAAATCGACCATGATAGGCGGTATCGGCAGAACCAATACGCTTAGGATAATCATTAAACCGCAGGCAAGCCACATCTCTCCCTTGCGGAAGAATCCGCTGATAGCGTCCATCCCCTCGCTGTTGCCAGAGGTGGCTGTGTTTGCCTGATCCGTCATGGTTTAACTTTCAAGATACGGCTCGTTCGCTATCGCCTGCGACCGGCGGAATCGCTAAACCGGACTCGCCATATTGTTTCAGCTTGTTTCGCAAGGTTCTTATCGATATCCCAAGTATGTTCGCGGCGTGAGTGCGATTGCCCAGGCAATGATTAAGAGTGTCTATGATTAGATCGCGCTCTACATCGGCAACGGTGCGACCTACAAGATTGGCTGGCGCTCCCTTCTGGTTGGGAGTCATGCGTCCCGCTGCTACCTGAGCGGCAAGACCAGAGGGAGATGTGGTTTCCGGCATTAGCCCCTGACCGGAAAGAACAATGGAGTCGGCTTCGATCTGGTTGCTGCGCTCAAGAAGAATGGCGCGGTGCATGGTGTTTTCCAGCTCTCGGACGTTGCCTCTCCAGTGGTGAGATTGCAGCATTCCAAGCGCCGTAGTTGAAATAGGCCGGTCCGGCAATCCGTTCGTTTGCGCGTATTTATGCGCGAAGTATTCCGATAAGGGAACTATGTCCGCAGGTCTATCGCGTAACGAGGGAATGTTTATGCTTACGACGTTTAGGCGGAAGAAAAGATCTTCGCGGAATCTTTTGGCGCGAACTTCATCTTCCATGTCGCGGTTGGATGTGGCGATAAGGCGAATGTCTATTTTGATTTGAGTGTTTCCGCCAACGCGGTCTATTTCTCTTTCCTGGATGGCTCGGAGCAGTTTGGCTTGCAGATGCATGTCCATTTCGCTGATCTCGTCCAGGAGAAGAGTGCCTCCGTTGGCTTCTTCGAATTTTCCTATGCGTCTTGCTATGGCTCCGGTGAAAGCGCCTTTCTCATGACCAAACAGCTCGGATTCTAAAAGATTGTCCGGGATCGCCGCGCAGTTGACAGAAACAAAGCTGCCGTTCGCTCGGCGGCTTTTCTTGTGTATGTAACGGGCCATGATTTCTTTGCCAGTGCCGGACTCTCCGGTTATGAGCACCGAGGCATCGCTGCTGGCTACTCGATCCGCCATGTTTATAACAGGCGCCATAACGGGATCGTTGGCTATGAATGTGGAGTCTTCCTCGGTTACTGCTTGTAGCACTGCCGCGATAAGCTCAGCGTCCGGGGGAAGGGGGACGTATTCTTTGGCTCCGGCTCTGATCGCTCGCACAGCGGCGTTCGCGTCGGTTCCTATGCCGCACGCAACTACGGGAACAATTATGCGCTCGGATCTTAAGCTTCCTATTAATTGAGCTATATCCAGCGCAACGTCGCACATGACAAGATCAGCTCCCTTGCCATTGCGTAGAGCATTTAGCGCTCCCTCTATACTCTCTATATGGGCAACTTTTGCTCCGCGTTGAACAGCAATGCGCCCCGCAGTGGAAATATGACCTTCTAATATGCCTACAATAAGGAGTCTCATAGCAGTCCTTTCAATAATTTATTATTTTTCAGTTTTTATGATTTCCGTCATGGTAATGCCAAGTCGATCTTCAACCACAACAACCTCGCCTCGAGCGACCAGGCGGTTATTTACATAAATGTCGATTGCTTCTCCGACTTTGCGGTCCAGCTCAATCACAGCGCCGCGACCCAGTTTCAGGAGGCTGCTGACCTGCATGGTGGCTTTGCCTAACACCGCAGACACTTCAACCGGAATTCCATAAACAGCGCCCAGGTCGTCTATTGTGGCTATGGGAGCGTCCTTGGGAGCTTCGTTGTTGGTGCCTTCCATTTCGGAAAGAGTAAGGGTTTCGTCGGCCATAATACACTCCTGATATTTTGATTAAACTGAAGCTTCGGGGTTGTTCTCGTCTTCGGATGGTTTGCCTAATAAGGGTTCCTGTAAGCCTTTTATTCGCGCCACCGCGCTGTCTATTTCTTTTAGAAAATCCTGCACATTGCGTTCAAGTCCTCCGTCGGCCCACTCGATCTTGCAATCGGAGGGGCCCATCGCAGGATCGCCGACAATCGATATTTGTCCGGTATATGCCTGGTTTTCTGCCATGGTCTTTATCATCTTGTTCATTGTCTCAAATTGCAGCTCGCTTATTCTAATTACAAAGCGAGGCTCGTGAGCCATGTCGTGTATTACTTTGCTTAACAGCGCCATAACCTCATCGCTGCCTTGCTTTGACACATAGTCAGGAAGAATCTTGCTGGCGATCATGAGAGAGATGTCCGCAATATCGTCCTGCTGGTTCTGCTGTCTTGAGGACAGCTCTTTCATTAGGGCCGAGATTTTCTGCTCCAGCTTTTTGACAAGCTCATTGCTCTTGGTTTGCAGATCGTCTTGAACTGCGGCTTTTCCTTCGTTGTATCCTGTTTTGTATCCTTCTTGTTTTGCGGCTTCGAGCTGCTCATGCGTGAACAGCGGCTTATCCTCAACATCCAATCCTTCGCTGAAGGAGCGATCAAACATGAATTTTCTGATTGAAGGAATCTCAGTCATAAATACTTCCGCGCTGTGTGCATTAATAAACAAGCTCATCTTCCTGATTTTCCTTGGAGATTATAATCTCACCGCGTGAGGCTAGCTCCTTGGCCGATTGGACAATTAAAGTTTGAGCTTCGTCAACATCGCGCAGACGCACAGGTCCAAGCGCTGCAATATCTTCGCGCACCAGCTTTCCGGCGCGTTCCGACATGTTGCTTAGGAAAAGCGCACGCAGAGTTTCCGATGCGCCCTTAAGAGCAAGCGGCAGTTTCGATTTATCGACAACGCGCAGTATCGCCTGGATGGCTGGACCGGTAAGTCTTCCAAGATCCTCGAAGGTGAACATGAGGTTTTTGATTTTCTCAGCGGACTCTCGATTGCGCTCTTCTAAGGCGGCGAGGAATTTAGCTTCGTTGGCGCGGTCAAGGCTGTTGAAAATTTCGGCCATCGCCTCGTGCGGGTCGCGGCGGCTGGTGCGGGCAAGGTTGCTCATAAACTCGTTGCGTAGAGTGCGCTCGATATCGTCAAGCACGTCCTTTTGGACGGACTCCATGCGCAACATGCGCATTACGACTTCCATAGCGAAACTTTCCGGGAGTTGGGCTAGAACTCTGGCGGCGTGCTCGGGCTTGATTTTTGAAACCACAACCGCGACGGTTTGCGGATATTCGTTCTTTAAAAAGTTGGCCAGCACCGCTTCGTTCACGTTGGCAAGCTTGTCCCACATGGTGCGACCGGCGGGGCCGCGTATGTCTTCCATTATAGTGTCAACGCGAGAACGATCTAAAACTTTGTTGAGCAATCTTTCCGTGGATTCCAACGTGCCGACCAGAGAACCCGTGGATGACATTTGTTCAGCAAACTCGACAAACAGTTTCTCAACCAAGGTGGAGCTTACGTTGCCGAGGTTCGCCATGACCTGCGATAATTCTTTTATTTCATCGTCGTTCATTTGAGAGAATAGGCGCGAAGTATGCTCCTCTCCCAAAGAGAGGATCATGACGGCAGCTTTCTCCGAGCCTGATAGGCTGCGTAAATCTTCACGAACACGAACTCCGGCCATTAGTTAACCCTTTTTATTTGTGTCAGCGATTTTCCTGATAAATCCAATTGCGTAGTATCGAGATAGCTTCTTCTGGATGCTTTTCCACTATCTCGCCAACTTTGCGAACCGAGGACGCTTTAACTCGTCCTTCAACACGCGATATGTCTATCATCTTTTCAATTTCAGATTCCGCTTCAGCGTTCTGAGCCTCTATGTCTCGCGCCATGCCGCTGCTTGGGGGAGGAAGTTGTGTCGAGCCTTCTCCGCCTCCGGAATAGGTGGAGGTCAGGAATTGCTGTTGCTGTCCGGGAACTGCCGCTCCGGCGACGGGAGCTTCAAACAGCCGCTTTATCATCGGGCGGACTATTAATAACACGACCAAAAGTCCGATCAGAGATAGGACAAGCGTTTCCGCTATGCGAAGTATTTCCGCTTTCGGCAGGCCCATTATGAGATCGCTTGTGGAGCTTTCTCCCTTTTCAGCTTCGCCTTGGGCAAAGCGCATATTCTCTACTTCCAGAGTGTCTCCGCGATTGACGTCGTAGTTTACTGCGGATTTTACCAGAGATTTTATCTGCTCCATTTCCTCTTTAGTGCGAGGCTTATAGGTCTGGGTTCCGTCGGCTGCCGTAACGTAAGAGCCGTCCACGACAACTGCGACCGACAGTCTTTTTACCTGGCCGGACTCTCTTACTTGGCTGCGGATGGTTTTGTTGATTTCATAATTTATGGTTTCTTCGGCCCGGTTGCTTTTGTTCGAAGTGCCTGTGGTTCCCGGGGCAGGGACTGCCGTAGGAGTAGCCGGAAGATTGTTAGTTATGGAAACTGCGTCGTTTTTGCCTTCATCGCTTGAAGATCCTTCGCTCACGCTTTGTGTCGAGCGCACTACCTGGCTTTCAGGATCGAAGATTTCTGAATTTGTCGTTATGCGATCGAAGTCAAGCTCGGCTGAAACTTGGGCGCGCACTTTGCCAAAACCGAGAGATTGAGAAAGAAGATCTTCTATTTTCCGCGCATAAGCCTGCTCAAAGTTTAGGCGCATGTCGTCTTGATTTGCTGCCGCTCCGCTTTCCGTTCCAGCAGGACGAGCAAGAAGATTGCCTTTATCGTCAACTATGGAAATTTGAGTGGGCTGTAACTGTGGAACTGCGGCGGCGATCAAGTGCTGGATGGCTGCAATCTGTTCGCGTGTAAGAACTGTTCCGCCTCTGGATTTTATGAATACGCTGGCGGTGGCTGTCTGCGTGTTGTGGCTGAAAAGCTCGCGTTGCGGTAGAACCAGGTGAACTCGCGCAGACTGGATCGGTGTCATTGTGCTTATGGTTCTTGCCAGCTCGCCTTCCAATGCGCGCAGATGATTTATGTTTTGCACAAAGCTCGTTGTGCTGAAGCCTTCCTTTTGATCGAATATCTCATATCCGATCGATCCGCCTTTGGGTAATCCATCGGCGGCCATTTGCATGCGGATCTTTCCTACCTGATCGGCGGGCACGCGAATGGCTCCTCCGTTAGAGGTAACCTCATAACGAACTTTCATTCCATCAAGTTTTTGAACTATCGCTCCGGCGTCTTGCTGATCCAGCTCATTATAAAGTAGCGACATCGGCGACGAAGATATTCGCGTAGTCAAAAAACCAAAAAATCCTAGCAGGCTGAAAGTCACAATCGCTATTGCTGCAAGGCGCAAGGGACCTAGATTCCGTAATGTTTGCAAAAAGGCGTTCAAAGCGGCAGACTCCAGATGAGAATCAAAACACACGAATCGGTGAAAGCGAATCAGTCCAGAGGTTGTTCTCTGGACGGGTCCATTAGTTAACCAAACCTAACACATAGTTTACAAATACAAAATTGGTTAATTAGGCAATTTTTGCCGAGTTTACGATATGTTCTAAATCAGCATTCATCTGAGTGGCAATGATATGTTTTATCCACAACCTATGAGGGAAATTTATGCCTTATTGCATAGGATTTGATATCGGCGGAACTAAAATTGCCGGAGCAATTTTTAATGAAGCCGGGGATATGCTCGCAGAAGTTAAATTACCTCTGCCTTCCGATTACAGAACATTCCTGGATAACTGCTGTGAAATAGTCGGGCAGCTTGAAGCTCATACAAAAACTTCCGCAAACATAGGCGTGGGAGTTGCGGGAAATGTCGATCCTAAAGTTGGTTTCGTGAATTTCGCCGTTAATATTTCTTATTTGAATAATGCTTTTCTTGCAAAAGATCTAAGCGAGAAAACAAATCGCAATGTGCGTATCGCTAACGATGCCGATTGCGCAGCTCTGGCCGAGGCTGTTTTTGGGGCAGGGGCTGGTTACGATACTGTACTTGGATTGATTATAGGCACAGGAGTCGGTAGCGCTTTGGTAGTTAATGGCAGGCTGATGAAGGGCGCTAACGGTCTTATGGGCGAGATTGGACATCTGCCATTGCCGTTTCGTGAACCAGAGGATGGTCCTATCGTCGAGTGCAAGTGCCGCCAGTTAGGATGCATTGAGAAAAGCATAGGTGGATCAGGTCTTACGCGCCTTTATAAATTTATGATCGGAGAGGACTCCGATCCAAGGCAAATAGCTGAGCTTGCCATTAAAAAAGATGAGCGCGCATTGCGGGTGCTGGATCGTTATTATGAGATTGTGGCCAAGGCCATGGTGACTGCGATTCACAGTTTCGATCCGGATATAATAACGGTAAGCGGTGGATTAAGCAGACTGCCCGGTCTTTACGAGGAAGTGCCTATGAGATGGGGCAAATATACTTTCTTGCGCAACATAAAAACCGGATTTGTTCCGGCGGAATACGGTCTTATGTCAGGAATGCGCGGCGCGGCTTATTTATGGAATGTGGAGTGATTGAAAACTTTGCTTACCGTAAAATCCTGATTGAGGGCGATTATGTTGGCTGTGTATCCTGGCGCAAGTTTGCCTAGTTTTTCGTCTAGGCCAAGAAAAGCCGCAGGATAAGCGCTTGCCATATTTAGCGTTCTGATAGGATTTATTTTTGCATGGTTGGCGCAATAATAAACAGCGTCGGACATGGTTATCGCGGACCCGGCGAGTTTGTTTTCGCCGTTGACGCATTTACCGTCTTTGACGGTAATTTTTTCTCCGAACAGATCGAATGATTTTGGAGATTTGCTTCCTGACGGAGCCATTCCGTCGCTTATTAAAAATAACTTGTCTTCAGGTTTTAATTTGATCGCTGCGTTAAGCATCTCATCGGTTATGTGATGTCCGTCCGCTATGACGCTGCACCAGCTTTTGTCGGAGTAAAGAGCGCAACCGGAAACGGTGGAGGTTGCGATTGTTTTTTCCATGGCGTTGTAAAGATGCGTAAAGCAGGTAGCTCCCGCGTCAAGCGCGGCATAAACCTGTTCTGACGAGGCTTTCGAATGTCCGAGCGATACTATAATGCCGCGAGAGCGTAATTGCCGAATTTGCTCTATGGTTACGCATTCCGAAGCGACTGTGACGATCATCGTTTCGTCAGGAGCCGGACTGTATAGCTCCATTTCAAATGAGCTTATCGGGCGCAGGTGTTCTGCTTTATGGCAACCGCGCTTTTCCAGGCTGATGTGAGGGCCTTCGAAATGTATTCCAAGAATGGAGGCGTCTTGCTTTCTGGCTTCGCGCACTGCCGATAAAGCTTTTGCCATTATGCTCTGGGTGTCGCTTATGCAGGTTAGGACCAGTCCTGTAGTTCCTCGGTTTCTGTGCGCGGCGGCGATGGCCAAGGCTGTCTCTGTCGTTGGGGAATTGTTCAGCATTAAATCTCCGCCGCCGTTTACCTGGCAGTCTATGAAGCCGGGAGACAGTATTTTGTCGGCAAGGTCTATGCGCTGTGTAACTCCATTGAATGCGCCTCTTGGAGCTATGGCCAGAATTACGCCATTCTGGATCAATATTTCATGATCTTTTATGAAAGCCTCTCCGGTGAAAATAGTGGCGCCGGAAAGCGAGAATATGTCGGAATCGGATGCTGTATTCATGTGTTCCTATGGCCCCCCCGTTTTTAATACCAGACTTGCGACTTTGGTGCTAGTTCTGTAGGGTAATGTTTTAGCCGTTTATGTCTTAAATTCAGGGAAACGCTCTTATGACCCAATCTAACCTTATTCAGGAAATCGACGAAGATTTGCAGCGCAAACGGATCGAGAAATTATGGCGCGAGCATGGTCCCTATGTTATTGCCGCTGCTGTGATCCTTGTGCTGTCCACTGCTGTAGGCGTGTTCTGGAGAACTCATCGCGCCGATGTGGAGCAGAAGGCGACTGTCGAGCTGATCTCTATTGTCGAAGAAGGTGGCGCGGATAGAGCTAAACAGGCCGAAGCTTTGGAAAAATTCACAAAGGAAAATAAGGGAGAGAGCCAGGCTATATTCGCTAAGCTGTATGCTGCGGCGAGAGCAGCTAAGGAGGGCGATAACGACAAGGCTGTCGCTCTTTATGAGAGCTTGTCCGGAGATGAAAAAGTAGAACCTCTGTTCCGCCAACTCGCCGATCTTTTGATCGTTCAGGTTAAATTCGAAGATAAAGATATCGCTGCTTTGCAGGCCAGGCTGCAACCGTTGTTGAATCCAGAAAGCGCTTGGTTCTTTTCGGCTAAGGAATATAGCGCTCATCTTGCTTTGCGCGCTGGCGATAAGGAAAAGGCTAAACAGATGTTTACCGAATTGTCGCAGGAAACGGGCGCTCCGGTCGCTCTTGCTGCCAGGGCTGGCGATATGTTGAGAATTGTTGATGCGAAATAGTGAAAATATGAAGCGGTCTTTTTGTTGTCTGTCTTACTGCTGCCTCGCTCTGTTGCTTGTGGGGAGCATGTCCGCGTGCAGCTCGTCGAAAAACGCCAAGGATGCGGATATCGGAAAGCGCGTTTCTGTGCTTAAAGCCGATAATAAGAAAATTGTGGCGGATAAAGATATTCAAGATGTGAAGCTTAATCTGCCGTCTCCGGTAAATGGCAAGAACTGGCCGCAGGTCGGCGGTGGCTCCGAACACAATATTCAAAATTTTGCGCTTGGTAAGCAGATCAAGGAATCTTGGCACTCGCATATAGGAGCCGGGTCAGGTGGAGATTACAGGCTGCTGGCTATGCCGGTTGTCAACGCGGGTAAAATTTATACCATCGACTCTGAGGGCGTTGTCTCCGCTTTTAGAACTGACGACGGAGAGCGTTTGTGGAGAACGGATACTACGCCGGAGGATTGCGAGGATGAGTCTATGGGCGGCGGCATCGGATTCTCGGACGGAGTGGTTTTTGCCACCACCGGAGTTGGCGAGGCTGTTGCGCTGAACGCCAATACCGGCGCAATCATATGGCATAAGTCGATGTCTAAGCCTTTAAGGTCGGCTCCTACTATTGCGGATGGACGGGTTTATGTCGTCACTATCGATAATGAACTTTTTGCTCTTGACGTTAAAAACGGAAATGAGCTTTGGCGCCATAACGGCATAATCGAAAGCGCTACGCTTATGGGATCGTCCAGTCCTGCTGTGTCCGGTGACAGCGTGATAATTGCATATAGCTCGGGGGAGATTTTCTCTTTGCGCGCTCAGAACGGGCGCGTGGCCTGGAGCGATATGCTGGCCTCTTCTACGAAAGTCGGAGCGCTTCCGGCTATTGCCGATATAAGAGGATTGCCAGTCGTCGATCGTGGCCGTGTTTTTGCAGTCAGCCACAGCGGACGCATGGCTTCCATCGATAAACGCACAGGTGAGCGTATTTGGGATACTGAAATCGGCGGCATAAATACTCCGGCTGTTGCTGGCGATGCAGTTTTTGTTTTAACCAACGACAATGAGCTGGTGGCGTTGACCAGAGACAATGGCCGCGTTTTATGGAGCAAAGAGCTGTCCAAATTTAAGGACCCCGAGGATCACGATTCAAAACCGGTTATGTGGTATGGGCCTCTTATGGCTGGGGGAAGTTTGTGGGCGACTAATTCGTTAGGGTATCTGACTTCATTTAATCCAGATAATGGCGAACAGCAGGAAGAAATTGATATAGGAAAAATTACTTTTATTCCGCCTACGGTTGCGGATAACACGCTTTATGTGGTTACTGATAGTGGCCGACTTATCGCCTTACGTTGAGAAATAATATGACATTTACAATTGCTATCGCTGGACGCCCGAATGTCGGCAAGTCCACGTTGTTTAATCGGCTGGT
>JAQUWX010000040.1 GCA_028692635.1 Alphaproteobacteria bacterium | reverse complement strand
GCCCGCCTACGCTCGCTTTGCGAGCTGTGGCGCGGCAATTTTTCGAACGCTTTGCTGGAACCAGTCCTCCTACGCTCCTGCGGAGCTTCGGAGGACATAAGATTTTCTAAATTCGCTACGCGAATAAGAAAATCTAATGGTGGCCTGATCGCAATTGAGAAGAATGAGCAACAGGCTCAAAATAAATGAAAATAAGTGTTAAATAATTTGGTGTTACCCCATGCTCTTACCCCAAGTAAAAGGCTCCTTTTTTAGGCAATGGGTTAGGCCCAAAAGCATTAATGGGTTCGATTGTTCCTTTATCAATCGAACAAACTAGGGGGTATTGACATCTGTTACATACAGGTCTTATCTGTGTAAAGCTTTTTCCGGCCGATGGCCTTTTTTGAATGAGCGATGCTCCATGATGAGGGATAAAATGCCACCGATAGTACCCCCCCCCCCCCCAACAACTAGTGGTTGTTTAGGGCTGTTTTTTCAGCGTTCTTGTTGGCTTTCCGTATTTTTATGTTTGCTGTTGGCTTCCTGCTCTGCGCCGGAAACACCTGCGCCTGTTCGCGTTGGCGGCTTGAGTTGCTTCACCATTCTCCCCGCGCCATATAACGAGAAAAACCCTGTCACCTGCAATGACCTCTGCGCCGCTTCGGGTGCGGCTTGCACGGGCGTTACCAGCGCCATCAGCCCTCCGTTGAGCTGCGAAGATACAGCATCGCAATACAAACAAACCTGCCGTTGCTGCGAGGTGAAGTGATGAAGAAGGGGGTCGGGGTTCAGGGGTCAGGGGTCGGGGAAGAACATTTCAGCGCCCCTATTTTCTCGTGTCATTCCCGCGAAAGCGGGAACCCAGCGACCCGCGTCTGCGGGTCATATCAAGCTCTGGGCAACAACCAGAACCAGAGTCAAAAGTCGCGTGGACACGCGACGCTGGATCCCCGCTTTCGCGGGGATGACAGAGGAGAGAACGGGAACAATGCCCCCCTTTTGTCGTCATCCTCGAAAATTCTGGAAGCGCCCTCTCAACAAAAACCCGTCGTCATCCCGCACTCGATGCGGGATCTCAGGCAGGAGGAGAGCCATTCTAACCGTCAGAGCTTTAACGGCACGAGCCCCCGCATCGAGTGCGGGATGACACAGCGTGTGGGGTGGACGGGCGCTCTGCGCCTTGCGGCCAGTCTTGCGGTTTGTGTGCTGTTTATGGTGATGGTGGCTTCTCCCGCCCTCGCCATCGACAACGAGCGAACTACAGTCGGTTCCCCTTGCGGGACCAGCGCGACACCGCCGACTCCGGCGACAGCCAACGGCGCGGACTGGGACGCCATTATGCAATGCAACGGCTCGACGTGGCAACGCGCCGCGCTGATGATCGGCGCAACGGCGACAGGATGCGATTCCGGCCATGCGGGGATGTTGCAGTGGACGGGGACGAGCCTTCAACTATGCGATGGCAGCGGTTGGGGCGTTTTGTCCGTTGCGCGAGGCCCGAACGCATTGAGCTTCACCGATCAAACGGGCGTAGCGTTGAGCACAACGGCGACCAGCAACGCCCTGACCTTAAGCGGCACCTTCGGAACCGTCTCGGCGACGTGCGGCACGGGCTGCACAAGCATTGCACGAAACGGCACATGGGGCGGGACAACGGTTACAGGATTCACAACCGGCGATACGATAGCTATCAGCCAGCTTTCGTCCAGCGCAATAGGCACCGCAACGACGGCGACCGTGACCGTCGGGACGACAACCAGCAGCGCGTGGAGCGTGACGACGACCACGGACGCGTGCGCAGTTGCCAGCCCAGCGGCGGGGACGGTCTGCGCGGATGGGTCGGTGTATGTGGGCTTGTCACCGGATGGCAACGTGAAGATGTACACCACGCGGTGCGATCAGGGGATGACGTGGAGCGGGTCGGCTTGTACGGGGACGAGGAGCACATATATGTGGGGTACCTATGGTACTTTAACAAACATAAACTCAACGACGACAGGACGAGCGAATACGACAGCGCTTGTCACAAATTACAGCACGTTGAACGATGGATATACCACAGGCGTTCCAGCAGCCAGCACTTGCGAGAATCTGACCGTGCATGGCAAGAGCGATTGGTATCTGCCAGCGAAGGATGAGTTGCACCTGATCTGGACGAGCGCAGGATCATCATCTGCAGGCGTAACATCGACCTACAGCAGCTCATTTGACGTGAGTGGCACTTACTCCTACTGGTCGTCGTCCGAGTACGCAGGCAACCCGTACGGTGCGTGGATCGAGAGATTCAGTGATGGCAACCAGTACGCCGGCTATAAGAACAATTCCCGTCTAGTAAGGTGTGTCAGGAGATGAAACATTTAATTATTTAATCATTTTCTGTAACCCGCGAAGCGGGTCGCGGGAAATTTTGTGGAGGTTGTTTGAGCAGAAAATGGCGCAGTACAAGCATTTGCCAATATACAAAGGAACGTATGATCTTTTGTTGCGGGTCATGGTCGCGACGAAAGATTTTCCAAGAGAATATAAATACACGCTTGGGCAGAAGTTGAAGGATGAAGTGATGGATCTGGTGCTTTATATCTATCGGGCCAACAACGCGCCAGACAAGGCGGTGTATATAGGAACGATTCTAGAGCGAATCCAGATTATCGAAGTTATGCTACGCCTTTCCCATGATATGCACGTTTTAACCCGTGGCCATTATGCGGGGATGGCAGAAATGACAGACAGTCTGGCGCGTCAAGCGCAGGGCTGGCTTAAAAGTTCAGGAAGGAGGAAGCCGGAATAGGTCAGGCTATGGCTTGATCTAGGGAGCGTTTTCATCTCGGATAGCGGCGGTTGATAATTCAACCAGAGTTGAGGCGGAAGGAGTCCGCTGAAGTCGTCTGCGGCGTTTATTCGCCGTGGCCGTTCATAAGTTCGCTATCTTACTTACTACTGGTCTTCGTCCGAGTACGCAGGCAACAATAACAATGCGTGGATCGAGAGATTCAGTGATGGCAACCAGAACAACAACTTATTTTCACTGCTCTTGGCTTTATGGCCGTTCTGATGCGTGGGGAGATTGATCAAAATGACAGCGCAAAACGTGCGCAGGGAATTGCGTGGCTAATTGAAGAATTCTGCCTCAATTCACAATCAAGCAATCTCAGAGATACAAAAGACTGCTTTGGCGACGATCTTACCTACAATCAAATAGATGGTTTGATCGATAATTTTAAGGCGACTTTGCGAGACAAAGGCGATGCCACATTGCCGGAAGATCGCCAGACACTTCTAAAAATCCATCAGCGGATTGAAGAGCGTATTCAAAACAAGGCCCGCCAGAGTTTCTCTGCAGAGACGCTCTCCGATCTAATTTTGCAATTGATTAATGTTGAAATTGATGAAGAAGGAGCAGCGGCATGATTATTGTCGATATAAAAAGCGATAACCCTTCAAATAAATTTGCGCCATGCCAGAATATGGCTGAAGCCATTGCGAGTCTTATAAAAGATTGCGGAGAATGCACTGCTTCTGGTCTTAAATCAAAAAACTTCACTGAAGAAGAAATTAAACGGCACATGCCCATGGCTAATGCTCTGGTTGAGGCTGAAAGGATGTGGATGGGTTTTTGAGTCATAGGTTTTTGCCTGAGCAATATAAATTTTAAGCGCATATTTTTATGAAGAGATAGTTAGAAAAATGATTAACCGTCCATTAAGCGCAAAACAAATTAAAGCAGCGCGAGCGCTGCTTGACTGGTCGCAAGAAGCGCTGGCCCAAGCAACAAACCTTTCCATCGCGACTATTCGAAAATTGGAATGCGGATCCATATCGCCTCGCCAATCGACCATGCTTGTTATTCGTGACACCGTTGAAGAAGCGGGGATTGAATTTCTTGATGCCGACGGAGTGCGCCGCCGCGAAGAGGGATTGATCGTGTATAGAGGAACTTCTGGAAGAAAGAATTTTTTCGATGATCTTTACGAAACCGCTAGAAAAGCAGGAAGTGATATTTCGCTGATCGACACGTCGGAAGGAATGCTGACAAACAACAAGGATGTGCTTGCCTTGTTTAAGATGATAGAGGATAACACGGCTTCGTTCGTCAAATGTTTGTTCGCGTCGCCCGTCGGCCTTGTTTTTGAAAGCTCTCAAATCGAATGGAGGCTGATCTCGCGCAATTACATTGATCCGATGCCAATTTGTATTTGCGCCGATATTTTTGCGATAATATCTGGATCAAAAGAGGAGGACATCAAGATTATAGCCATGCGATCACTCAGCGCAGCGCAGGCTTCGCGCAATCAGTTTTCGTCCATATGGGAAAAAGCGACTCCTATGATGATGTCTGAACAGAAAAAAGAACGCTTTTATGCCACGGCATAAACTGCAGCCTGAAAAGGCTGTAAAGATTACGCGACCTCGATCATAAGTCCTGCGCCAGCGTCTTCGATGTTAACTCCGGCCTTGGCAAGTTCTATTTGAGCCTTGAGACCCGTACAATGGCACGCGTGAACGCGTTTGGCGCGGATGTCTCGCATAAACATGACTGTGCTTTTTAGTTGCTCCGGCGTCGGGTTCTCCAAATGCAATCCGCCGATGATCTCGACAATCCTGTCTTCGCCAGTGATCTTTTTGGCGTAAGAAATCATATTGCAAATCCCGGCATGAGAACATCCTGTGACAATCACGATACCGTCTTGAAGCTTAACAACCATCGCCGAGTCATCTGACACATAATCCGGCGTCCATTGCCCTTCGATGCAAGCTTCGCCTATAGGCGTTTGCGCTTCGAAATTGGTTTTTCTCGGAATCTCTCCAAGAAAAACAACGTCATCGCTAAGCCAAAGTGGGGTTTTCGAAAGCCTGAGATCAAAAGCGCAAGCTATATCCGATTTACTCATATTGCAGCCGATGAGAGCCTCTTTGAAGCGCTTGGGTTCAATGGCATAGGGATGTGCCACAAGTGTTGGTTTTCGAAGATTGGGGTTTTGCGCCGAAGCCTTGGCCAGAGGTGCGGCTAATTTAGATAGACCTTGGCTGTGATCGTAATGTCCATGCGATAAAACGATATAATCAAGCGACGCAAGGTCAATCTTCATCTTCTCGGCATTTTGGATAAAGGTGTCCGAATAGCCAGTGTCGAATAAAAAACTCTTCCCGTTGTGTTCGAAGTAGAGGGAAAGAGCCGGTTCTGTCGCAAAATCCAGATCCGTGACGGTCTTGTTGTCAATCAGCACATGGATTTTCATTCTGGCCCCATACATTGTTTTGTTTCTTAACTGGCATGCAATCGACAGATTATGCTTAAGTATACACTTCCTTGGCCGTCGTTATGGACGGCTTGCGGCAATTATCCCACATAAAATTGAAGGAATTCTTCATCGCTTCGGCGTGCAGCGCATTGCGCACGATTAGTATCTTAGCTACACGCGACAAGCTTGTGTCGGAGAACAAGCATGTCGCAACATAGTCTCCGTAAATAATCTGAAGGTTAGATCGGAAATATTTCGTCGGAATCCAGCGAACTTCTTCAAGCGGAAACGGTATGAACGTATCCCCTTCCTCGATAAGAAACCGCATTCTGATGTTGTCCCGCCTCATGCGAGAGAGAGACTGATATTCTTGCTCATCAGCTCGTTTGTAATCGGCATATAAATGCAGCATTTCGCCGCCGTTTTTGCGAAGAGCGTGGTAGACTTCATCAAGAAAGCGGAGAAAGCATCCTTCTCCTTCTATAGTCACGGTGTCGTTATCTCTAAGTCTTACACCGCTTGTGCCGAAAAACTCTGCGCCGATGTCTTCAAGCGCAGTAACTATAGATCCCATTGTTTTATCGCGAGGAGAAATACCGCCGGACTCGATCTTGCGAATGGTGGCTATCGACAGCCCAGATGTACTTGCAAGGTCTTCCTGTGACCAATCCAGCAAAGCACGAGCCGCCTTGATCTGACGGGCGTTGACTGCATTCCGTATTTTTCCACTCATATGATCGCTCCTTTATGCGCCGGATCAGTTCGCGCAGAATCGTTTTGCCCATTGTAGACCAAAGACTTATTGTGTTTTTGTATCAGATTAAGGCAAATCTCAACAAGGCTTATATGTAATATATATCCCAAATATCTATTTTGATTCCTCTGGCCTATATATTCAATTAAGGCAGTTAAATGATCGCTGGGAGATGTCCGGCCAAGAACAGGATAATTAAGAGAAAAAACTTCTGCGCGTGATTTTGGCAATTTCGGATATTGACGCATCGGAGTTTTTCCGGATAGAGTAACAGCATTGAACCAACACAAAAGGCTGAACATGTTTGCAGGTAAACTGCTTCTAAGACGGGCGCTGAACACGGGGCAATCCTAGGGATTGCACGACCGATCAGCGCATACAAAGGCTCCTTTCAGGGGCCTTTTTTATTGCCCTAACGAACCAATGAAACAAAAAAATCAAGAGAAGGCGACAAGATAATGGACAATCCAGAAACACAAATCCCCTCACGCACGGGATGCCGACACGGGCCTGGCCTCAGTGCGAGCTTAGTGGGTTCGATCAATAAAATCATGGCAAATTAAGGAGGGCTAAATCATGTTAGGCGATGGCACAGGCAAAATCTGGATGGACGGGCAAATGGTGGATTGGGTGGATGCGAGTGTTCATGTCCTCTCCCATACTTTCCACTATGGCAGCGGCGTGTTCGAAGGCGAACGTGCCTATCGCGGCAAAATCTTCAAGATGAAGGAACATCACAAACGGTTGAAAGCCGGGGCTAAGATGATAGATTTCGAGATTCCTTACACGGTTGAAGAAATCAACAAGGCTGCCGAAGCCGTGATTAAGGAAAATGGTTTCTCGGAAGCCTATGTGCGCCCTATAGCGTGGCACGGGCCGGAATCGCTTTCCGTCGCCACGAAGGGCACAAGTGTTCATCTGGCCATCGCGGCATGGAAATGGACGTCCTATTTCGATGTGAAGGACGGGCAAGTTCCGGCCATCAGACTGATGTGGTCGGATTATGTGCGTCCTGCGCCCAATGTAGGGCCTGTCATGGCGAAGGCAAACGGGCAATATATCTCCGGCACGCTCGGCAAGAACAAGGCGATGCGGGAAGGATATGATGATGCGATCATGCTGGATTATCGCGGCTATGTTGCGGAATGTACGGGCGCGAACCTCTTCATGGTCAAAGGCGGCGTCTTGATTACCCCCATCGCGGATTGCTTTCTGAACGGTATAACGCGACAGACGATTATAGAAATTGCGCATGAGATGGGCATTCCTGTCGTGGAGAAGCACTTTTATCCGGATGAGATCGCGCAGGCCGACGAAGTCTTCATTACCGGCACTGCCGTGGAAGTGCAGCCCATCGGAGAGATTGGGGCACAAAAATACGCTACTGGCCCGATCACAATGAAAATCCGGCAGACGTATACCAAATGCGTGAACGGAGAAGCATAATGCCGAATATTTTGATAACCGCTGGAGAAAGCCTCGACGGGTCAGATTGGCGCGGCAATTACTGAGTAAAAATTTGGGCAAACAAAAGTATGTAAAAGAAATACTCTGGATATAGCTTCCAGAGAAAAACGTGAAAAAAACGCAAAAAGAAACCGGAGGATAACAAAATGATCTGAATTGAGCGGATTGTTCCGCTTAAAAAGGAGGAGGCACTATTCGCGCATATGAAGAAGGTGGCCGTTCAATGATGGGCGTTCTCTTCTTGCAAACAGCATAGGCGCGGAGAAAAAGCATGGAAACGGATACTGCGAAGAAGTTTGTCGTTAGTGGCCTCGACAGCTTCAGTAAGGAAGAACTAGATAATTTCTGGGCCGAGCGTCGGAAAGGCAACGTAAATCTTCTTGTCTTGGGGCTAACGACTAAGAATGTTTGTAATCTGAGATGCTTATACTGTTTTGGAACGGATAAAAAATCCGAGGAAGCAAAAACGCAGATGACTCTTGATGAATATCGCCGCGTTGTTGACGAAGCTGTAGAACTCGGCGTCAAAAGCATCGTTTATTGCAGCAACGGCGAGCCGTTGATGGATGATAATCTTTTGCCGATCCTTTCGCATGTTCATCGTCGTGGCCTTTCCAATGTCATCCTCACCAACGGTACACTGATGGGAAATGATCGATTGGCTCGTCTCGTTCATAATATGAATGCCGCTGACCTCACGAAGGCTGTGTACGATAACAACGCGTCTTTAATTATGAGCTTGGATAGTCTTGAAGAAAGCACTTACGACGAGATTGTTAACGTCAAGGGATCCTACGCTTTCGCGCAGCGAGCGCTTGCGAACATCGAAAAAACGGGCTTCACAAAAACCACAGAAGAAAACGGCGTGGTAAAAACGCGCCTTTTGCTTTCGATGCTGGCTACAAAGACCACATTCCACGAGATTCCGGTTGTGCGCGATTTTGCCCATAAGTTTGGAAGCCAGTTCGTTGTCAAATTACCTTCCATGTTAGGACGTGCCAACGATAACAAGCACCTCATGTTTGCCAATAATGAGACAACACGGTGGATTCGCGAAGACTATCTCAGAAGGATGTCGGACAAGAAAGAGACTGTTTCTGCGGACGATGTCGGCAAATGCGGCGTATGGCATTATGGCATGGTCGTTGGAAGTGATGGCACAATAAGGCAATGTTTTTCTGTCGGGGATATTGGCATTGGAAACATCAAAGACACATCGCTTAGAAATCTGGCCGAAATTCGACAGGAAAAGTATTTGGAAAGGCTTTTCAACAACGGTTGTCTGACAAAGGATATGGATTACAAGGATCCGTTTAGGCCGGAGGATCGCAAGAGAGAAACGACGGCATCTGCCTTCAGAATATAATCAATGCGCTTTTACTGTGATGTCATTGAGTAGAAACAACGAACGACTGGGAAAGGATCGATCATGCATCAAACTATGGCGGAAAAAATAATATCGGCTCGGATGGGCATGAAATGTGAAATCGGAGAAGTTATTCCAAGACTTCCCGTCTCAAAAATGTTCCTGAACGAAGTTCTTGCTCCACCGGCAATCGAGTATTTCCGCAAGGATTTTGGCGATCTATTCAAAGAACGCGGCGCTTCTGAATCCGTATTTGATCCTACTCGCGTTTTTTTGATCCCAGATCACACAGTGCCTTCGTGCTCCATCAAGGTCAGCCAAGGTGTTGATCTGATGAAAGAATTTGCCAAGACCACAGGCGTCAAAATGTTCAAGGAATGCGACGGGATCGAGCATGTGTTGCTTCCCGAAAGTGGCGTGATCGTACCAGGTGACATTATGGTGGGAACGGATTCCCACACGGACACAAACGGCGCCCTGAACTGTTTAGCGTTTGGCATAGGAACAACGGATGCCGAACTTGCCATGGCGACGGGGTTTTTATATAACTTTACGGTGCCGCAATCGATCTATTTTAAACTAAGCGGCGCGTTAAGACCGGGCGTATCGGGCAAAGATGTTATCCTCTCCATCATCGGCAAAATGGGCGCAGGTGGCTGTGCGAAGCGCGTAGCGGAGTTTGGGGGCGAAGGTATCTCCAACCTCAGCATGGATGATCGTTTTACTATTGCCAATATGTGCGTCGAAATGAGCGCACGAACCGGGCTGTTTCCCTGTGACGAGCAAACGGAAGCTTATATCGTAGATACGAAAACATCATGGGACATGGTCAAGACGGTGTTGGACGAAAAAGCTGCATATGAGCGTGTCGTTGAAATCAATCTAAACGATATTGAGCCGATGGTTTCCTTTCCTCATTTGCCCGCGCATGCGGTTCCCATATCGCGCTTTGACGATATGGCAAGAAAATCGCAAACGTCGAATGATCCTACTTTGGCCGCTGTTGTGGATGACAAGATCAACTTTGCTTTTATAGGCTCATGCACAAACGGAAGAAAATCGGATCTTCTTGCTGGCGCTGAAATATTGAAGGGGAAACAGATACATCAAGACGTTACTTTGATCGTGATTCCAGGAAGTAGGCAAATCTACAACTGGGCCGCTCAAACCGGCGTTCTGCAAATCTTTGCGGAGGCTGGGGCAAATATTCAATCGTCCAATTGCGGCACCTGTTTTGGCAAACATATGGGCGTCCTTTCCGATAAGGGGCGTATGATCAGCACGAGCAACCGGAACTATCAAGGACGTATGGGTTCGAAAGACGCGCAAATCTTTCTTGCAAGTCCGGCAACGGTTGCGACCTCTGCGCTGACTGGGCGCATAACGGCCCCACAGAAATTCACTTCAACGCTTGCGCTTGGATAGGAGAATATCATGAAAGCTGTAGTTACAACCGTTTTTGGTTCTGATATCAATACCGATGACATCATTAGAGCCGACATTCTTCAGGAAGAATGGGATAAGGATGCCTTTGCCAAATATGCATTCGATAAATTTGATCCTGCTTTCCGTGATCGTTGCGCGAACGAACAGGCGAACATTATAGTTGCTGGACCGAACTTTGGGTCGGGTTCATCGCGCGAACAAGCGATTTATGCCATACGCTCCAACAATGTTTTGTTTGTCGTGGCAGAAAAGGATCCAAAAACAGGCGTTGCATTTCCAGATATATTCTATCGCAATGGCGTGAACAACGATTTGCCGCTTATCGCAATCGACAGCGTAGCGCAGATTAAAAATGGACACATTCTTGAGCTGGATCTGGAGCAAAAAACGCTGACTAACCACACGACGAATAAAACAATTAGCTTTGAAATGCCAGAAGGCGACATCGCCATTCTACGCGATGGCGGCCTTATAGGCCGAGCGCGGAAAGATGTTAAGGCACGGCTAGCCGGAAAGGCTTGCGAGATGTCGTAATACCAGTGAACCTATGAACTGACACATACCGTCGGCACTAAATCACTCGCTCTGCGGTACGCAACCGCTTGTGACCTAACGAGTCATTTTGTTGGACCGCCGGTATAAGACGAAAGTTGGCAGTGCAAACATCCAAGGAGGGGCGACCAGATGGCGCCTCTTTTTTGTATTTGAAATTTTGAAGACATAAATATCTTTGTAAATGTATCTGAAACCAATATCCCCAATATATCAAATGATTATTTAAGCCGAAGATGAGCACTCTAACACCTATAATGCTTTGTTTTATATGAATATAGCGGGTTGTTTCTAAGGCTGCCGTTTTCATAATTGGCGACATGTTTCCGCAAAGACGTGGAAGTAGCCAAATGGGAGACGGATAATGAAAATCGTATTTTTAGACAGTCATGTCATTAATCCCGGCGATATCGGTTGGGGCAAACTCGAAAAGCTCGGCAACGTATCGATTTACGATAGCACGCACAAGGACGATGTGATCTCTCGTGCCGCCGATGCGGACGCTTTATTGATCGTTAGAAGCGTCATCAATCAAGACATCATCCGTTCCATGTCATCGCTGCGCTATGTGGGCGTATTTGCGACGGGCGTGGATACCGTCGATTTGAATGCCGCGAACGATGCCGGCGTGACGGTGACGAATGTTCCCGCCTATAGCACGAACTCGGTTGCCCAAAGCGCGATGGCGATGATGATGGAACTGACGAACCATGTGGGGCATCATAGCCAAGGCGTTCGTGCGGGCAAGTGGAGTGCTAGCGAGCATTTTTGCTACTGGGATCGACAGATCACTGAATTGTCTGGTCTGACGCTTGGCCTTATCGGGTTTGGCAACATAGCCCAAAGGGTGGCAAAATTCGCGCATGCTTTCGATATGAAAATAGTCGCCTCAACGCGCAGCGGCATTATCAAAGATTCAGGCGTTCCCGTTGAGTTATGCGAGATAAACGAGCTTTTTAAAAGATCTGACATCGTAAGCCTTCACTGTCCGCTAACTTCCGAGACGAAGCAGCTAGTCAATGCCGAAATGCTTGCTCTCATGAAGCCATCCGCCCTTCTTATCAACACAGCGCGCGGCGGTTTGATCGACGAGTGGTCGCTCGCGAAGGCCCTGTGCGATGGGAAACTCGGCGGCGCGGCGCTTGATGTGATGGCAACCGAACCTCCAAGCAAGCACAACCCGCTGCTCTATGCGCCGAACTGCGTCATCACTCCTCACAATTCCTGGTCGGCGATGCAGACGCGTGAAAGTCTTCTGAACACGGGCATCGAGAACCTACGGGCCTTCATTGAGGGGAACCCAAAAAACATTGCGAACGATCCGTCTCCTATCGTTCTGCGCTCGGGCTCTTATCCGCGAGGCTTTGCGCCACACTTGGAAAACACTGCTCCGGCACCGCTTTAAAATGCAGCCCATCAACAACAGAGGGTAAATTCGAAAGGGATGGAAATGATTGTCGATGCGGTAGTAAACGTGAAAGAGGATTGGAAAGCGGCTGCTGACGAAGTGACACCGCTTTCAAGACGGCGCAAAGTGCTTTCAAGATTTGCGCATGGCCATATCGCCCCCGGTGGTATTGAGAATATGTCGAGACAGGCCCTTCGGGAAAGGTTTGGCGCGCACACGGTTAGCCGCTATCTTATAAACAACCGAAGAACCAAGCTCAAGACATACAGGAAAGATGCCGGCCAGATTCTGGAGAAGATCGACGGCGTTTCAAAATCTTTGGAAAAGATATGTCAGTCAGCGCAACGTCTCGAAATATTGATAAACGATCAATCGGAGATCGTGCGCGAAGACTTATCTTTTGACTTGATGGAAGACGTGAGACTCTATGTGGCCAATATTAAGGAAAAACGAACCTTTTTAGATAGATTCGACATATATGGGCTGCAAGCGTCCGTGGCTAAAGCAAGAATGCTGAGCGCTAAATTGCTGGAAAAGTTGGAGAGCATTGACACGGATTTGCATAAAGCGATTAGAGGCAATGTAAGAAGCATACTACATAGCTTCGATGAGTTGAGGCTTAAGCCACTTGTTTCCTATGAGGAGAATAAGGATGCTCTACCACGAAGCATCGCGTCAATACTTTCCCACCATCGCGGACTTAAAGAGGAAGAAAGTATTTCTGAAGAAGCATATAGGCTTCTTTGTGTTAAAGCTTTCTCAAGGCTTGGCGCCTTTGACGAGGACGACTTGCTGCGTTATTTGGTTGGAGGTGACCAGTTTCAACTCGGCGTTATGCGTGAGATAGAATCAATCGCTCTTCAAAAGAAAGCAAAGGCTTTTAAGGACACGAACCCTTACGGAACTTTTAAAAAAATCTTGCCAGATTTTATCAAAGAAACATTGGGGATGACCCTCTTCGCTTTTCCCTGCGACAAACTCCTTGATCAATGGGACACTAATGATGTTGGCAATCTTTTTAAATTTGCGGAAAGCCGTTATGTGCTGGCGCACAATGTAATTCTTGGTTTGACGGATCCAAAACAAAATCCGCTTGGGGAAGTCATCAGACCTGAACAGGTCAAGCCGCTCATTCATGAGACTTTGCGCTCAACGTTATATCCGAATTATAGACTGCAAATTCGTCTGGGATTTGGAGGGACGGAATCAAAGGAGGTGCTTGCTCGCGCAGCAGCGTACGTTATGAATGCTCTTGACATCATGAACGTGTTTAGAGGGGTCAATCAAATTTCAAAGGAAGAGCAAGGAATAAATTCCCCTACTTTTCTTGTTATAAGCGCCGATCAGTTAAGCGCGTCTATTAATGAGCTGGATCCAGCTGCAACAAGAGAAACAGGCAGACAGCTCCTGGACTATTTAAGAAGATTTGTTGGAGAGTTCTACCCAGAGCATCTGGCAAATGTCCGCTTCAATCAACCGACGCGTGAAGAGATTTTCCAAGATAAAACCTACGGCCATATTTATGCTGCGGCCAGAGAAATCGTTGATCCAACGCGCAAGAACGGATCAGATGTGGTAAAGGCGCTGAAATCTGTTTCTTCATTTGCGGAAAATCACTGTGAAATTTTAGAAAACAACGACAATCGCTTAAATCGTATTGCCCACTGCATATCCTGCCATTTGGTGCCAGCTGTTTTTGCAACAGTAGAGAATGGTGGCGTTTCCTCGGGGCCTGTTTGGAAAATCGGAGGAAAGGCTGAGCATAACTTTAGTATTTTGCAACATGCTATTCGCGATGTTGTCATGACTACGTCAGACAAGGAAAGTGTTGTTGCCACTTCCAATGCTATAGGTGAAAACATTGCCGGACTATTCACTGTGACTTCTGTCGGCGGTCATCCACCGCCTTTTTACAAGGACAATGGATGCAAAACTGATGTTACGACCGATGAAATCGTGCTGTGGCAAGAGGATATAGAATTAAGGGGCGAACGCGAATGGCTCAGCCGTATAAAAAAGGAGAAAACGGGCGTTGCTTCTGATTTACGAGCCATGCTGACTCATCCTCGACTTGGAAACGGCGATATAGAAAAGGGATGGCTCAAGTTTAAAGGCTTTCTCTTGTGCCACCAAAATACGATGGACAATGATTCATATCTCCGGGGTTCAGAAAATCCCTTCCGTTCACCTTATATGGAGCGTTGGGCGCAAGGTCCTGCGAAAGCAACATGTTGCTAATTTTTAATTGTGATGGTGTTGTCATAGATTCCATCCTTCTTCACGCGCAAGCTGAATCTGAAGCCTATGCTGAGCATGGCATCAACATTAAACCGGCAGAACTGATCAAGCGTTTTTCTGGCGTTTCACAAGATGCCGTTAATGAGATTCTCGAACAGGAGACTGGTCTGCGTATGCCGGAAGATTTTTCAGTAAAGCTTGAGCACAGAAAAGAACGTGTGTTTGCTGGGCAACTGCGGCCTATAGAAGGCATTCGATATGTTCTTGATGATGAGTTGTGGGATATTCCCCGATGCATTGCATCAAGCACATCTATTGAACTCCTGAAGAAGGCACTGAGAATGACTGAAATCTACGACCTGTTTGCTCCCCACATATTTTCGTCCGATGTGGTAACCAAAGACAAACCGTTTCCCGATTTGTTTCTATATGCGTCATATCACATGAAGTCCGAGCTAGGCGAGTGTATTGTTATTGAAGATGGAGAAGCTGGAATTAAGGCCGGAAAAGATGCAGGCATGAAGGTTCTGGGTTTTACAGGGGGTAGCCATTGCGACGAAACACATGCAGATCGCCTCATTGCAGCAGGCGCAGATCATGTTTTCTCAAAAATGGTTGATTTACCCGCCGTATTGAACGGCCTATTGAATGACCATTTTAGTCGTTTATCGGCACTGTGATAACTGCTTTCTTCCAACAGCATAATTTTCCAAAGTTTCTGGCCATGTTTCTTCCACTGGCGCGACCTCTATTTCTGGAAATTGATAGAGCCTAAATAAGACACTTGAGTGAGGGGGCATGTCGGTGGTCCACAATCACAACGGAAAGGAAATTCACGTGATTATAGAAGTCTGATACAATGCACTATCACCTTCTGCATTGTGGGGCATTTAACCAGGTGGCGAGTTTTTTCTTAATTTTCAAAGATCCTATCTTACTAACAGGGAATGGCTCAATGGAACTCAGAACTGCGAAAAAAGAAGATTTACCCGCGTTGGAGATGATGTTTAAAAATATCGTAGAAGTTATGTATAAAAACGGCATAACCATTTGGAATGAATGTTATCCTTATGAAGAATTTGCTGGTGATATTGAAAATAAAAGTTTGTATTTAATTACCGATGGAGATGAAATAGCCGCAGCTTTTGGCGTGTATAATGCTGTGAATGGGCAAGATTGTTTTGAATGGAAAGATAATGCTGCGAAGGCCGTATATTTAAGTCGCGTGGGCGTAAATGTTAAGTTTTTGAGGCGGGGCATTGGCAAATTGGTATTGAAACATGCATTGGAAATGGCAAAACTACAAAACGCGAAATTTTTGCGGTTACTCGTCAGTGATGTTAATAAACCAGCCATAAACCTTTATAGAAAAAGTGGATTTAAGCAAGCCATAGGCGTGTATAATGAATTTTCAGAATCGCTTAACAAAAATATTGTGGAACTTGGTTTTGAAACGGAGGGGTAGTTGTTTAATAAACTAGGATTATCGCAGATGTCTCTTTCCGCCCCGCCAACAACAACCAGCCTTTCGTCGCCATGACAAGGAATCCGTGTCCACAGAATTTTGTGGGTTGTTTTGTGAGTCTATAAAGGCAATAAAACTATAACATATTGAAAATGCCATATAGATAGCAAGTTTTGGTGGACCTGATCGGGATCGAACCGACGACCTCGTCATTGCGAACGACGCGCTCTCCCAGCTGAGCTACAGGCCCTTAGAGGGGATGGTTGTAATATATTTCTCTCCCCATTTCTATACTAGTATT
>JAQUWX010000102.1 GCA_028692635.1 Alphaproteobacteria bacterium | reverse complement strand
TGCGTCAGGCCGGAGGGCTTTTTGTCGTCGGCACAGAACGTCATGAATCTCGCCGCATCGACAATCAGCTGCGCGGTCGTTCGGGACGTCAGGGAGATCCGGGAGCTTCTAAATTCTATCTCTCGCTCGAAGACGATCTTATGAGAATATTCGGGTCCAATCGCATGGAGGGAATTCTCTCCAAGCTTGGACTGCGCGACGGGGAGAAAATTTCTCATCCCTGGATTACGACAGCTTTGGAGAAGGCTCAGGAGAAGGTGGAGTCTCGCAACTTCGATATTCGTAAAAATCTTCTCAAATTCGACAACGTGATGAACGATCAACGTAAGGTCGTGTATGAGCAGCGTAAGGAAATTATGGCGGCTTCCGACGTTTCGGAAAGCATTGTTGGACTGCGGCAGGAAATTATCGAGCATCTCGTCGGTCAGGCTATTCCTTCGCATTCATATCCCGAACAGTGGGATATGGAGGGGCTTTATGGCCGCGTTAAGGAGCTGCTCAATCTTGATCTGCCTATCGCTGCGTGGGGCAAGGAAGAGGGCATCGCGGAGAATGAGTTTATTGAACGCGTAACCAAAGCTGCCAACGATAAGATGGATGAGAAAACCGCCATGGTCGGCGTTGAGAATATGCGTCGCGCAGAAAAAGCTGCGCTGTTGACTATTTTTGATCAGGCTTGGAAAGATCATCTTCTGGCTTTGGACCAGTTGCGTCAGGGCATTCATTTGCGCGGCTATGGTCAGCGCGATCCTTTGAACGAGTACAGCAGAGAGGCTTTCGGGCTGTTCCAGTTGATGCTTGAAGATGTGCGCGAGCGCGTGACTAAGACTCTTATGTTCGCGGAAGTCAGATTGCCTACCATTGAGGAATACGTTGCCGCTCGCAGGCGCGAGGAGGTGCAGGAGCTTCATGGCGCTTTGCCGGATGAGATGGGCGAAAATTCAGATGAGCGCGCCGCTATTATGCGCAGGCAGCCCGCTCATAATGTCGTCGATCTGCATAATCCCGATACTTGGGGCAGCGTTCCTAGAAACTCGCCGTGTCCTTGCGGGTCAGGGAAGAAGTATAAGCATTGCCACGGAGCGGTGAGCTAGACAGAAGACAGATGACAGGTATCAGAGGACAGAGGGAGGATATTCTTCTTTCTGATCCCTGTTCTCTGTCTAGACCGCCATGTTGTCTATTAGGCGGGTTTTGCCTATTCTTGCGGCGGCTATTATTCGCGTTGGTTTCTTGAGATCTCGCGCAGGCGATAGCGTGTGCGCGTCAACAAGCTCAAAATAATCAACTTGTAGTCCCGCAATTTCTAACTGTTGCGTTCCTCCGGAAAGAGTCGCTTCGATGTCGTGTCCGTTGCGGATGTCGTCAACTGCCGTTTGCAATACTCGCGGAAGCGCGATCGATTTGCTTCTCTCTTCGGCAGAGAGAAAGACATTCTGGTTGGATGCGGGCAAGCCGTCAGGTTCTCGTTGGATGGGGACCGGGATTATGCTTACGGGTATGTGAAGATCTCGCACAATTTGGTCTATTACTTGGAGTTGTTGATAGTCTTTCTCTCCCAAAAATACATAGTCAGGCATAACCTGTAAAAGCAGCTTTACCATCACCGTCGCTACGCCGATAAAATGGCTCGGGCGAAATACGCCCTCCCATATCTGTCCTATCGGACCGGGATCAACCTGCGTTGAAAAACCAAATGGATACATGGAATCTGCGGTCGGCGAGAAAAGCAGGTCGCATCCGTTGTCGGTCAGGAAATGCTCATCCTTTTCAGGACGGCGTGGATAGGTTTCCATCTCCGCGTCGTTTCCGAACTGGAGCGGATTGACAAAGATCGACGTTACAACCCGGGTCGAGAGATTTTGCGCCTGTCTGATAAGCGCAAGATGACCATCATGCAACGCGCCCATCGTTGGGACGAACCCTATCGTTTCGTCGCGTTGTCTCCATGTTTCCAGGACAAGGCGAAGCTCGCGCAGCGTAGAAACGCTTTTGACCATGGATGAGTCTCCTGTCAATTATGCGCGTGCGGATCTCTGCTGACTTAGCGAGCCGCAAGCACCATTACAATTTGCCGTCCTTCAAAGCTTGGCTCGGATTCAATTTTGCCAACTACGTCAAGCTCCGTTCGTACGCGCTTTAAAACCGCTTGGGCTACATCCTGGTGCGCCATCTCGCGGCCTCGGAAACGCAGGGTGATTTTTACTTTGTCGCCATCCTCAAGAAATGCTTTCGCGTTGCGCATCTTGATTCCAAAATCATGATCGTCAATCGTGGGGCGAAGCTTGATCTCTTTTATTTCGATCACTTTCTGCTTCTTTCGCGCAACCGCTGCTTGCTTTTGCATCTCGTATCGGTATTTCCCGTAATCGAGTATTTTGCATACCGGCGGTTCGGCGTTCGGAGATATTTCGACTAAGTCCAATCCCGCTTCTTCAGCGAGTGTCATGGCGTCTTTTACGGTCATAACGCCGCGCATCTCTCCTGCTGCATCTACTACACGGATTTGGCGGGCGGTGATGGCTCCGTTTATTTTGGGGCCGTCGTCTTTTTCACGCCTTGGGTTGTCATTGCGATCCTTGGCGGTTGGTATTGTTGGGCGGGCTATGGAAACTTCTCCTGTCAAAGTTGATACGATTTAATTAACGCCGATTCCAGCGGGGAGTCAGGTTATACAGGCTAACATTAAGAAAATCTTGCTTTTCGTCAACAAATACTCGGCCTTTAATCGGATTAGCTAAATCAAATATGGAAGAGTGAGTTATACGTCCCACGGCCTGTCCTCCGAAGCCTTGGCATAGGAGGAACGTGGGACGCTGGATGCCCGCCTGCGCGGGCATGACCCGGTGTTTTGGTTTGTTAATTAGTTGTAGGCTCGGCCTCTATGATTACCATTGCCTGCGCCAGGGGCATTTCGTCCGTTATGGTTAGGTTAATGACCGCTTTCATGCCTGATGGGGTTATTTTATTTAGGATGTCCAGCGCTCCGCCTGTTAACTTCATGATCGGTTTGCCGGAGGCTAGATTTACAACCCCCAAATCCCGGAAAAATACCCTGTGGTTAACTCCTGTTCCAAGGGCTTTGGCGCAGGCTTCTTTGGCTGCGAACCTCTTGGCATAAGTTGCGGCGGGGTTGGTTCTTTTTGCCGCCTTTTGCTGTTCCTCGAGGGTGAACACTCGCTGGATAAAGCGCTGCCCATAGCGATCGAGTATTTTCTCGATTCGCCGTATATCTATTATGTCACTACCTATTCCTAGAATCATTGCTTAAGGTATAGCCTGTTGAAACTTTCTATATGTAGCCAAACATAGACCTGCGCCATTTATGAGTACAGTCATTAAAAATATTTTCCCAACCTCCCCAGACGATGCGGTGACGCCTCTTTTGGCTCAATATCTGGGGCTTAAGGCTCAGCATCAGGACTGTTTGCTGTTCTTCCGTCTGGGCGATTTTTATGAGCTTTTCTT
>JAQUWX010000101.1 GCA_028692635.1 Alphaproteobacteria bacterium | reverse complement strand
ATCTTGAGGTTCCAAGCGATTATATATTTGTGTTCAATCCATGCTTGCCGTGCATAAGGGTTGAGACGATCAAGAAGGCTTTCGATTATTTCCAGGAAACCGATTTCAATTCATATACTGCGGTTATCCCTACCGGAGACTGGATCTTTGATGAGGATGGAAACGCTTTGACTAATTCCGATCCTAGAAACGTCACCACAAATAAAAATCGACCGTTCTTCAAGGCTTGTCATGCGTTTCACATAATCAACAAAGCTTTTTTCAAGGAGAACGAGATACTATGGACGTTTTCGCAGAATGATCCTCACCCTGTCCGAATTCCCGAAGAGGATGCCGTCGATGTCGATACTCCGCTGGAGTTCAGCTTGGCTGAGATGTGCTATTTGGAAATGAAGAAAAAATCGGGCGGCAATTGACACGGCGATGTCGGCGTTACGTTTAGATTGGGGTTGGCTTTATGATTGCCTTATTAGATAAGTTCTTTGCTCGCCATGCTCCTCTCAGGCGTGTTTTTGATTATGCCTCTGCATCAAAAGAAATTATATCTTTGTGCCCTGGTTGTGAGTCAGTTCTTTCTGGGGAAGGCGAAGCCCTTTGCAACTCTGATCGCTATGGCTATCCCACGCGGACGCAATGGTGTCCTCATTGCCATATGATTTTTGTAAACCCACGGCTGACGTCTGAATGCTATGGTAGGCTTTATGACGAAGGAATCTATCGGGCCATCATATCCGCTTTCAGCGGAAAAACAGACGGTCATATTCTGCCGCAAAAGCGGATTATTCGCTTGGTTTCTCTTTTGAAAGAACAATTTGGAGAAAAACCGCTGTCTATTCTGAATATAGGCGGGACGAGGGCGGATTACGATGCGTTGAAGGCAGGACTTCAAGTTAAAGACTATTTATGTATTAACCCTGGCGGCGAGGAAGCTGGTTGCGGATATAAGGTTGAAAAAACAACTATTGAAGATTTCAACAGTCAAGGCCGCCTCTTTGACGTCGTTTGTCTTTTTGGCACGCTGAATCATCTTTTATGGCCGCTTCGATCGTTTAAGAAAATAGAGTCGCTGCTTTCTTCTGATGGAGTGTTTGCGTTTGATGACAAGGATCCTATAGCTAAGATGTTAAGTATGCGGCATCCTGCCGGAGCGCTCCAGTTCGATCATGCAGTGTATCCGACAAAATACACGCTTTCCCATATGTTCAGAGATAGCGGTTTGTCTTGTCTCTCGTATGATACCGACAATCAGCGCGTTTTCTTTTTTCTGGCAGGAAAGATAACGGCTGGCGCAGGTAAACAGGATTTTTTTGATGTTGAGCAGGAAAAAATTTCTCTTCAACTTCTCAAAAAACGTGCATCAAAGATTAGGCCCAAATTATTTCTACAATTATTTTTATCCTTCCTAAGGAGATCAGTGTGAAAGCGGTTGAATCTTACAAGGAATATTTCAGTTTGGCGGAGGTTTTGGGGCCTTTTAAGGGGACGGCTCTCTTTATGTTCGTCTTGTTTATTCTTTCAGCTGCTTTCGAAACTTTGGGTATAGGTGCCATCAAACCTTTTTTGGATGTTGTTATTGGAGATAATGGTAGCGGTGGGCAAACCTCAGATTATATGAGCAGATTCCTTGGTGAAAGAGATGAGGAGTCTCGTCTCTTGATTGTTGGAACGATTATGATTGTTATTTTCCTTTTTCGTTCTTTTGTGATGCTTCTTCGAGAATATCAAGCTGCGCGATTTGCAAATCTTTTTCGCGAATACTGGAGCGCTCGTATTTTTCGCAATTTTCTTTATGGCTATATGCTTGGTTTGAAAAAACAGAAGCAAGGGCATTTTATTAACACCATGATTAATGAACCAATATATGCCGCAAAAGGGTTGGCTGCGTTGCTGGAAATCTGCGTTTCGGTGATTGTTTTGTTTTCAATTTTATTTTTTCTATTGTGGATGAACTGGCAAGTGACGCTGGCTGCGGCGGGCATTGTTATTATTGGGGCGGGAAGCGTCTGGCGCGTGTCTAAAATTTATTCAAAAGATGTCGGTAAGGTCAGAATCCAGCTTAATCAAAACATTAATCAGATGGTGACCGAAGCTGTCGGGGGCATTCGGCAGATAAAGGTTTTCTCTGCGGAGAGTCGGGCGCTTAAGGACATGAAGCTCAAGCTTGGCGAGCTTATGCGCAAGTTGAATCTATTTGCGCTTGTCAATGGGTCGCCCAAAGCGGTCGGAGATTTTCTTGTCGTTGGAATTATCGTTTCGGCTTTGTTCGTTGGGAAATTTGGCCTTCATCAAGATCTGTCCAGTTTTCTGCCGGAGATGGGTGTTTTTGCTATTTCGTTTATGAAGCTATTTTCTTTGGCTTCTGTCGTGCTTGCAAAGAGGATGGAAGTTGCCACTTATTGGCCTTCTATTTGTCTGGTTCATGGTTTTTCGGTTCAGGAGCCTCAAGAAAAGCACGACCCCAATGCTAAAGCTGTGCGCTTCAAGCAAAAATTGACGGCGAAAAATCTGACGTTCTCTTTTTCAGAAGGAGAAAAGATTCTGGATAATGTTTCATTTGAAATTACTGCGGGTGAAATAGTTGGATTGGCCGGACGCTCGGGATCGGGCAAATCGACAATTTGCGATTTGCTGGCAAAACTCAATTCGTTATCCGTTGGATCTATTGAAGTTGATAATGTGGACTTATCTGAAATAGGTCTTGCGCAGTGGAGAAGCCGGATAGGTTATGTTTCTCAGGAAACCTTTCTATTTAATACATCGATTGCTGAAAATATTCTTATCGGCGTTCCTTCGGCGCCGCGGCAGGAAGCCGTTGAGGCCGCTAGACTTGCCGATGCTGAGGGCTTCATCATGGCTCTTCCTGATGGGTTTGACACGGTCGTCGGAGCGGGAGGGGCTGGCCTTTCCGGTGGGCAGCGGCAAAGAATTGCGCTTGCCAGGGCGTTGGCCAGAAAACCGGATCTTCTTATTCTCGACGAGGCGACGAGCGGATTGGATGTAGAATCTGAAGCCATAATATTCAAAATGTTGCGAAAGATATCCGAACAAATGACGGTTATTATTGTAACCCATCGGTTGGACACTCTTAGGCTTACGGATCGAATCCTGTTTTTGGAGAAAGGAAAAATAGTTGAAGAAGGATCCTTCGAAAAGTTGTATTCGATTGCAGGTTCTTTCCGCAAACTTGTGGATAGTGGAGCGTTTGAGGGAGCAAATCTTTCATGAAGACGTGCGATATTCTTCTTGTGGTAGGATATTTCCGTTCCGCCGCGCCGTTTCTTTCATTGATACGTTATTTATCCAAAGAACATTCCATTGGAGTGGTATTTCTGGATGTTGGTTCTGAGATGGAGAAAAAGACGGGCGCTGCGCAGAGCGTGTTTAAAAGCCTCTGCCAGGATTTTGGGGCCAGCGTATATTTATCATCGCAATCCATTGCCGCAAAATTGATGATTGTGCAGCAGTTTGTATATCCGGATGATTTTGCTTTGAGCGTTAGAAATAATATCAAAGCAGATC
>JAQUWX010000039.1 GCA_028692635.1 Alphaproteobacteria bacterium | reverse complement strand
ACCAGGACAGAGCTTTTCTCCGCAGAGGTTTATTTCCTGACAAACCTTCCGTCAAAGGTTGACTGGGGGGAAGTCACGCAGGTGGTGTTGATGGCCTTGGGGCTGTCGTTTCTTGCTACGCTTTATCCGTCATGGCGGGCGGCAAAGCTCGATCCTGTAGAGGCTCTGCGCTATGAGTGATATTATTCTTGCTCTATCCGAAATAAGGCGCTCGTTTGTCCAGGCGGATAACAGCCTTGAAGTCTTGCGTGGCTGCGACATGACGGTGAAGGCGGGAGAGCTTCTTGCTCTGATCGGTCCATCCGGCTCGGGAAAATCGACGCTTTTGCACATCGCTGGCCTTCTAGAGCGCCCCGACAGCGGCAGTATCTGCATAGCAGGCAAGAATGCAAGCGATATGGATGACGCGGGGCGCACCGAACTTCGCCGCAAATCTATCGGCTTTATCTATCAGTTTCATCATCTGCTGCCGGAGTTTTCGGCGCGTGAGAATATCATGCTTCCCCAGATGATCGCCGGAGTGTCCGAATTTAACGCAGGCAAAAGAGCCGATGAACTTTTAGCGCTGATTGGTCTGACTGCTCGTTCGTCTCACCGGCCCGGGAAATTATCTGGCGGTGAGCAACAGCGCGTAGCTATCGCTCGCGCTCTTGCCAATCGTCCCAAGCTGTTGATCGCGGATGAGCCTACTGGAAATCTCGATCCGGTTACTGCGGATCACGTTTTTGCTGTCCTTAAAGAGCTGGTAAAAACGCAAGGGTTGGGACTGCTTATGGCGACGCATAATCATGAGCTGGCGGCTCGAATGGGGCGTGTATGCGAGCTTCAGGGGGGCTGCATAGTTTCCTCGAGCGGCCACCAGCTAAACATCTGATTTAAAAGGCGTTTTTGCGCATTTTTTGTTTTGCGGCGAGCAGCCAAAATGCTAGCTTGTTGGGCATAATAAAAGCTTATCCATTTACAGTAAAAAGCAGGCATCACCTTGACCGAATCCGATACTATAAAACATCTGTCATCCGACATTACAGTCATAAACGTCGAAGACGAAATGCAGCGCTCATATCTTGATTACGCGATGAGCGTGATCGTGTCTCGCGCTCTTCCCGATGTGCGTGACGGATTGAAGCCTGTTCATCGGCGCATACTTTACGCAATGAAAGAAGGCGGATACGACAGCAGCAAGTCATATAAAAAATCTGCGCGCATCGTCGGCGATGTCATGGGTAAATATCATCCCCATGGCGATTCAGCTATCTATGACGCAATGGTCCGTATGGCGCAGGATTTCTCTATGCGTCTGCCTTTGGTCGATGGTCAGGGAAACTTTGGATCTATGGATGGCGATTCTGCGGCTGCCATGCGTTACACCGAAGCTCGTCTGGCGAAGGTGGCGGAAAAACTTCTGGAAGACATAGACAAAGATACCGTTGCGTTTCAGCCTAACTATGACGAATCCACGAAGGAGCCTACGGTTCTTCCGGCTCGCTTCCCCAATCTTCTGGTCAATGGCGCTGGAGGCATTGCTGTAGGCATGGCGACAAATATCGCTCCGCATAATCTGGGCGAGGTGATCGATGTTTGCATAGCGGTTATAAAGAATCCCGATGCTACTATTGAAGAGCTGATTGAGATTATGCCTGCGCCGGATTTTCCGACTGGCGCGGTTATACTCGGTCGCGCCGGATGTAGATCCGCGTTTTACACTGGCCGAGGCAGCATAATCATTCGCGCCCGGACGCAGATGGAGGAAATCCGCAAGGATCGCATCGCGATCGTGGCTACGGAAATTCCGTATCAGGTAAATAAAACGAGATTGATTGAGCGCATAGCTGAATGCGTGCGCGAAAAGATCATCGAAGGCATATCCGAGTTGCGCGACGAGTCCGACCGCGACGGCGTGCGCGTGGTGATTGAAGTCAAGCGCGACGCCATGCCGGACATCGTATTGAACCAATTGTTCAAGCATACGCAGCTTCAAACTACTTTCTCGGTCAACATGCTCGCGCTTAACGGCGGTCGTCCTGTGTTGATGAATTTGCTTGATGTTATTAAGGCGTTCATTGCATTCCGCGAGCAGGTGATTACTCGCCGGACAGAGTTTGAGCTGGGACAGGCGCGTGATCGCGCTCATATCCTGCTTGGGCTGGCCGTTGCAGTCGCTAATATCGATGAGGTTATAGCGCTTATCCGCAAAGCTTCCGATCCTGCCATTGCTAAGCAAGAGTTGCTATCTCGCGCATGGCCGGCTCATGACGTGGCTCCTCTGATCGCTCTGGTGGACGAGGCGGGGTTGAGCGCTGGTGGTTCATACAAAATGTCTGAAGCTCAGGCAAAAGCGATACTCGATCTGCGCTTGCATCGTTTGACCGGGCTGGAACGTGAGAAAATCGGAAACGATCTGCGCGAAGTCGTCGATCAGATAAAGGATTATCTGGACATCCTGGCTCATCGTGAGCGCGTTTTGCAGATAATGACCGAAGAGCTTATGGAGGTCCGTGAGAAATTCGCAACTCCAAGGCGCACTACGATTGAGGATCAGGAGTTTGAAACCGATATCGAAGATCTCATACAGCGCGAAGACATGGTGGTCACAGTAAGCCATTCTGGATATGTAAAACGCGTGCCGCTTTCGACTTATCGCGCTCAAAAGCGTGGCGGTAAGGGCCGTACGGGAATGATTACTAAGGACGAAGATTTCGTGAACGATATCTTCGTGGCATCCACTCACACGCCGATGCTATTCTTCTCGTCGCTTGGAAAGGTCTATAAGCTTAAGGTTTATAAGCTGCCGCTGGGCAATCCCCAGGCTAAGGGGAAGGCTATGGTCAATCTTCTGCCGCTTGAGCAGACAGAGGTGATAACAACCGTCATGCATCTCCCGGAGGATGAGTCCTCGTGGGATAACTTGAACGTGGTGTTTGCTACCGCTGCGGGAACTGTTCGCCGCAACCAGCTTTCCGACTTCAAGAATGTAAGAGCTAACGGCATTATCGCCATGAAGCTTGAAGAAGGTGACAAGCTTATCGCTGTGCGCACTTGTATGGCTCAGGACGATATTCTGCTTGCTACTCAACAGGGTAAAATCATCCGTTTTGCCGTTGATGGCGTTAGAGTGTTCTCGGGACGCACCTCGGTGGGCGTGCGCGGGGTTCGGTTGGCGAAGGGCGATGAAGTTATTTCGATGTCTATACTCGCTCATGTAGAGGCCTCGGCTGAGGAGCGCATAGCCTATATCCGCCAGGCCAATGCGCAGAGGCGTGCGACGGGAGAGGCAATAGAGGAAGCGGGAAGCCCCGACAGCAACGATGAAGAGGATGTGGCTACTAATCTGACGCTTTCCGCAGAGCGCTATGCTGAAATGTCTGCCAAGGAAGAATTTATCCTGACCGTTTCGGAGCGTGGTTTCGGAAAGCGCAGCTCGGCATATGAGTATCGTCTTGCTGGCAGAGGCGGGCAGGGCATATGGAATATGGAAATGTCAGAGCGCAACGGCCTTATAGTCGCTTCGTTCCCGGTAAAGCATGGCCAGGAGATCATGCTTGTGACGAACGGCGGTCAGATCATCCGCATGCCGGTTGACGATATCCGCGTGGCGGGCAGAAGGACTCAAGGCGTTACAGTATTCCGAATTGACGACGCTGAACGTGTCGTATCGGTTGCGGTTCTTGACGACCAATCAGGAGATAATACAGATGACAAAGACTCAATCGAAGAAGGCTGATAAAACGCGCATCGGGCTTTATCCGGGCACCTTTGATCCGATTACTCTTGGTCACATGGATATCATCCAGCGTGCGGCGAAGCTTGTCGATGTGCTGGTGATAGGCGTAGCCAAAAATTCCGGCAAGGGGCCTTTGTTTGACACTAAGGCTCGAGCAAAGATGGTGGAGCACGAAATCGCGCACCTGAAAAAACATGGGTTGAAAATAGAGGTGCGGCCTTTTGACAATCTGCTGTTGCATTTTGCTCAGGAAGTGGGGGCAAAGGTCATTATCCGGGGGTTGCGAGCTGTTTCCGATTTTGAATACGAATTTCAAATGGCGGGCATGAATTACCGCATGAACAATGAGATCGAGACGACATTCTTGATGGCGACCGATCGGTATCAGTTTATTTCGTCCCGTTTTGTCAAGGAAATCGCACGTTTAGACGGCGATGTAAGCTCTTTTGCCAGTCCTAATGTGGTAAAACAGTTGAAGCGGCGCTTTTCGCAGGAGAGCGGGCGGCGCCTTGTGAAGCCCGAGGTTAGAGATTAACCACAATTTGCGAAGTTTAGGTTTGACTCTCAACCTCGATTCCTGTTTTCTTCACGCCAATGAAGTGACCTCGTAGCTCAGCTGGTAGAGCATTTGACTTTTAATCAGGGGGTCGCGGGTTCGAACCCCGCCGAGGTCACCATTTTATCCCACCGTTGCTTTACAACAAGTCTTTCAGGGACCTTACCGCGTTGTCGATTTCTTCTTCTGTCATGAACGCATGGAAGGGGATGCCGATGATTGAGCGATTTAGCTCTTCGCAGCCGGGCATGGCGTTATTGTTGCTTCCGACCAGCGTGAGATTGGCAAAATGAGGATGCTGATATAAAGGCGGAAGATATGTGCGGTGAGCCATAACTCCGCGCTTGTTCAGCTCTTTCATAACAGTAACGGAATCTCCCTTAGGAAGGCGCAACATCAGAGAGCTGACAATAGCTTGATCCAATCCGGGGAGCAGGGCTTCTTTAAGTCCGTAATTACTTAAAGCCGTTTTGTATATTTCATAAATCTGCTTACGCCGGGCTTTTATCGCAGGCCAGCGTTCAAGCTGAGCCAGGGCTACGGCAGCATGGTATTCGCTTAGCTTGGCGTTTTCTCCTGAAGTATATGTAATGCGCTCACGAGTGCCAAAATTGCTGTATTCTCTTGCGGCGGAGATAAGTTTCTCGTCACTGGAAACTAAAAGCCCGCCTTCTCCTATGCCAAAGGGTTTGAGCGCATGCATGCTGTGCGCCACTATTCCCTTTTTAAGATAAAGCTGGCTCTCAATCGCGGCAGCGGCATCGATGATTACGGGTATGCCTGTGTCCTCTGTGAAGCGGTCCCATTCATCTGCGGGAACTGGAATGCCATAAACAGCCACCGGCATAACGGCTTTTATAGAGGTGCTCTCTGCGGCCTTGCGAGCGGCGTCAGGGGTAATCGTCAGGCAATCTACATCGACATCGGCCAAAAGAGGCTCAGCCTCAATGTGCTGTACGGCAAGAGGGCAGGCCGGAAAGGTGATGGCTGGAACAAGTACTTTGTCCCCAGGATTGACTCCCAACAGTTTGAGGCCGATTGCCAGGGCATGATAACAGGTGCTTAAGGTGACAACGTGCACAGGCTGAGCGGCAGATGCATGAGCCTTTCTCATTGCTTCTGCAAATTTGACTTCGAATTCAAGAGCCAGCGGGCCAAAATTCGAATACCAGCGATTTTCGTCTATCTGCCTTAGAAAAGGCAAAAGCTCATCCGCCGACGGCATATCGGGAATTATGTACCGAGAGGATTGAGGAATAGGGATCATGTAACTGATATATATCGTTTATCAGACAAAATCACGGATTTTTCGGCAACAGGCCAAATTCTCCCCAAACAAAGCCTTGGGAAACACCACTGTAAACCTATTCTTGCGGATTATTCTCCGAAAGCCAGCTTGCAAGTGTGGTTGACGATGACGGACTCCTCGTTTGTCGGGATGCGCCATACTTCGACTTTGCTGTCGGGCGTAGAGATCAACTGCTCGCTATGGCCTTTGGCGGCGGCGTTTTTCTCTGGATCGATTATCATTCCAGCCCACTTCATGCCTTCGGCGATCTTTTCGCGGATGACAGGAGCGTTCTCTCCCATGCCTCCAGTGAATACGAAAGCGTCAAGTCCGCCCATGGTGCTGCACAAAGCGCCGGACTCTTGTCTTACGCGATGGCAGAACAGATCCACGGCTTCCTTAGCCGACGTTTCCGTGCTTTTCAGCAGAGGTTCCATATCCGAGCTAATGCCAGACACTCCAAGCAAGCCGGATTGCTTGTAAAGCAATTTTTCAATTGCGTCGGCGTCCAGCTTTGCTTCCTTCATCCAATAGAGAATGATACCCGGATCGAGAAGTCCTGTGCGAGTTCCCATAACAAGACCGTCCAGAGCGGTGAAGCTCATGGTGGTGTCATAGCTCTTTCCGGCCTTTATGCCGCAAAGGCTCGCGCCGTTTCCAAGGTGAGCGACAATTGTGTTCCCGCTATAAGCGCGAGGAGAAATAGTTTTCAGCTTGGCTGCTATGTATTCGTAAGAAAGACCATGGAAGCCATAGCGACGCAATCCCTTATCGTGCCATATGCGCGGTATTGCGAACCGGCGATGCGTCATAGGAATAGTGGCATGAAAGGCTGTATCAAGACATGCAACTTGAGGAATCTCTGGATGGGACAAGCCAATCTGATCTACGGCAGCCATGTTATAGGGCTGGTGAAGAGGGGCCAGCGAGAACAGGGACTTCAGATACATCAACATAGCCGGAGTAAGCAGGCAGTGCTCCGACATTTCTCCGCCGTGAACGACGCGATGGCCGACTGCTTCCAGACTTTTGGGTGGTAGTATCGTTTGAAGATACTGGATGAGTTGTTCCGTAGCCTCAGTCGTAGTGCGGCATTCTCCCTGCAAGGCAAGCGGAGCATGATCCGTATCGGTGAACTTCTCGCCTCTGGCGCTGAGTATGGGGCTGGTGCCAATGCCGGTGATAGAGCCTTGTCCAACGCAAGCGCGATCGCCTCGGTTATACAGAGCAAATTTCAGGCTAGAAGAACCGCAATTAATAACAAGTACGTATGCTTCGGAACTCATGGTCTAACACTCCGTTTTGAATTACTTTGAGGACTGACGCGCTTTTTGTCCGGCCATTGTTAAAACCGCCATTGCGGCTGAGCCGAGGCGGGCAGCGGGCGTGTCGGCGCGGCTGGTGAGCATAACTGGCACGCGACCGCCAAGAACGATACCGGCAGCTCCTGAAGCAGCGAGATAAACAAGACCCTTATAGATTATGTTTCCGGCTTCGATGTCGGGCATAATTAGAATGTCGGCCACGCCAGCGACGGGAGATTTTATTCCCTTGATCTTCACGGCTTCCGGGCTGATCGCATTGTCGATGGCGAACGGTCCATCAAGAACGCCGCCGGTAATCTGGCCACGATCCGCCATCTTGCAAAGACAGGCGGCTTCAAGTGTCGCAGGCATAGCGGGATTGACCAATTCTGTTGCGCCCAATATGGCTATCTTAGGCTCGGCAACTCCGAGGTCTTTGGCCAGATCAATAGCGTTCTGGCAGATCGAGCGCTTAGTCTCAAGATCGGGAGCAATATTTAAAGCGGCATCGGTTATAAGAAGCGGCCACTTGTAAGAAGGAACATCCATTGCAAATACATGGCTCATGCGGCGATTGGTGCGCAGGCCAACGTTGCGATCAACGACGGCGCCCATAAGATCGTCAGTATGAAGGCTTCCCTTCATCAAGGCTCCGACTTTTCCTTCTCTGGCTAAAGCGCAAGCTTGAACCGCCGAAGATTTATCGTCTTGAGCAGGGACAATTTCATAACCGCTTATTGAAATATTATTTTTTTCCGCAGCGGCGCGAATGCGCGCTTCAACGCCGACGAGCACAGGAATGATAATTCCTTCGCGTGCCGCATCCGCCATTCCTTCTAACGACACTGCGTCATAGGGGCAGACTACTGCGGTTTTAAGCGGCGGGAATTTTTTGGCTTGTTCGACAAGACTGTACAGCCGATTGGAAGAAGTCGCATTCATAAGGTGTGCTCCATTCACTATTGTGAATAAATTTTTAAGGGTGCTTCTTAACAAAGAAACAAATCCTAAAACGCGCCATCCCAGGAAGGGGGCAATTTATCAGGCAGTCTCTCTTAAGAAGAATTAACGCAATACCTGTGGATAAAGCAATGTTTTACTTAGCTTTGAGTGAATAAAGTTGTTGTGCGCAGCACAATAAAATTGAGCGTATTGCAGATCGGAAAAACTCATATTGCAATGCAATAGAAAATAAAATCCTCATGCAAATTCTGCACATATCAGCATATTGCAATGCGGAATATTTTGACGATGTTGATGTCGATCGCGATGTTTTTATGAAACTATAAGGTCACGGTCCGTGAAAATACGCTTTACCCGATCAATCAGTTCTTGGGAGGGCGGTTGAGTGTCATGAAGCTTGTAATCAAGATTGAGCGCTTCCCATTTTTGCTCGCCCATTTTGTGGAAGGGAAGAACCTCAACTCTTTCTGCGGATTTAAGTTTGGATACAAAGTCGGCAAGTTTGTCGATCAACGCGAGGTCGTCTGTAAGGTTCGGGACAAGCACATATCGTATCCACATCGGCTTGCCCATAATCGAAAGCCGTTCTGCAAAATCCAAAGTGGGTTGAAGCGTCAATCCGGTAATCTGCTTATAGAGCATGGAATCGAAAGATTTTATGTCCAAAAGCACGAGATCCGTGACATCGAGTAACTCAGCTTTTACCTGCTTACCCAGATAACCGGAGGTGTCGAGAGCCGTATGCAGGCCGATCTTTTTACACTCTTTGAATATCTCGGTTACGAAGTCTTGCTGGAATAAGGGTTCTCCACCGCTTACCGTGACTCCTCCGCCGGTGCGCATTAGAAAATCGCTGTACTTCGCGATCTCAGAGATGATTTCCTTGGCGGTAGTTTTTTTGCCGTCCTTCATGTTGCGGCTGTCTGGATTGTGGCAGTAAAGACAGCGCAACGGGCAGCCGGATACGAAGACCACAAACCGCAATCCAGGACCATCGACGGCTCCAGCCGTTTCTACGGAATGGATATATCCTTCCCCGGGCTGGAGCTGTTCTTTCATCATATGCACTTGTGGAATGTGCGGTTGATAACGTCCTGCTGTTGTTCGCGAGTCAATTTTATGAAATTGACCGCGTAACCGGATACTCGAACTGTCAGCTGAGGATATTTTTCCGGGTGGTCCATTGCGTCGAGCAAAGTTTCGCGCTTAAAGACATTCACGTTCAGGTGATGGGCGTGTCTTGAAAAATATCCGTCCAGCAATCCGGTAAAGTTGTTTATTCGAGCCTTGTCCGTTTTACCAAGAGCCTCCGGTATAATGGAAAAGGTGTTCGATATTCCGTCCTGCGAGTGTTCATAAGGAAGTTTTGATACGGATATTAACGAAGCGAGCGCTCCCTTTTTATCGCGGCCATGCATTGGGTTGGCGCCTGGCGCGAACGGCTCTCCTATCTTGCGTCCGTCAGGAGTGCTGCCGGTTTTTTTCCCGTAAACAATGTTAGAGGTGATGGTAAGCACAGACTGCGTGGGAATGGCATTGCGATAAATACGCTTGCTGCGCAGCTTGTTCATGAAGTTTTCGACAAGATTCACGGCAATATCGTCTGCGCGGTCGTCGTTATTGCCATATTGCGGATATTCTCCGGCTATCTTGAAATCGACGGCAAGTCCGCGCTCATCTCTTATGACGCTGACCTTGCTGTGCTTTATGGCGGATAGAGAATCTGCGGTCACAGATAAACCAGCAACTCCGCAGGCCATAGTTCGCACTACGTCTCTGTCATGAAGGGCCATCTCAAGACGCTCATAGCAATATTTGTCGTGCATGAAATGTATGATGTTAAGCGCGCTGACATAAGTAGTCGCCAGCCAGTTCATCATGTTGTCCATGCGCGACATCACGTCGTCATATTCAAGCACATCGCCGGTTACAGGCGCAAAGGCCGGAGTGATCTGCTCTCCGCTTATCTCATCGCGTCCACCGTTGATTGCGTAAAGGAGAGTCTTCGCCAAATTGGCTCTGGCTCCGAAGAATTGCATCTGTTTGCCAATTCTCATTGCCGAAACGCAGCAGGCAATCCCATAGTCGTCTCCCCAATAAGGACGCATAAGATCGTCGTTCTCATATTGTATCGAGCTGGTGGCCATGGACATCTTGGCGCAATAGCGCTTAAAAGTTTCCGGCAATCTTTCCGACCATAAGACAGTAAGGTTCGGTTCCGGGGCAGGGCCTAGGTTGGTGAGAGAATGCATAAACCGGAAAGTAGTTTTGGTGACCAACGGTTTTCCATCTTCGCTTATTCCGCCCAAAGCTTCCGTTACCCATGTGGGATCGCCGGAGAACAGCTCATTATATTCGGGAGTGCGAGCAAACCGGATCATGCGCAGCTTTATGACGAAGTGATCTATTATTTCCTGAGCGTCCTGCTCGGCGAGAATTCCGGCCTTGATGTCGCGCTCAAAATATATATCAAGGAAGGTGGAAACTCTTCCCAAAGACATGGCTGCGCCGTTCTGTTCCTTGACGGCGGCAAGATATCCAAAATACAACCACTGCACGGCTTCGTGAGCGTTTCTGGCTGGAAGCGAGATATCGAAGCCGTATAATTCCGCCATGGCATCTAATTCTTTTAGGGCTTTGATTTGTTCAGCCACTTCCTCGCGCAGGCGTATGGTTTCCTCTACGAGGTTGCTGTTAAGTTGATTCAGTTGATCCTTCTTGTCCGCGATAAGCCGAGTAGTGCCGTAAAGAGCGACGCGGCGATAGTCTCCGATTATGCGGCCTCGTCCGTATCCGTCGGGAAGGCCGGTGATTATCCCGACTTTGCGCGCACGCTTGATCTCGCTTGTATAGGCGTCGAACACGCCTTCGTTGTGGGTTTTGCGGTATTTGGTGAATATCTCATGGATTTCCGGAGATACTTTATATCCGTAAGCTTTGACTGCATCCTCGGCTACACGTAAACCGCCAAAGGGCATCAAAGCGCGTTTAAGCGGCTTATCGGTCTGAAGGCCGACTATAAGCTCAATATCCTTATTTATGTACCCAGGAGCGTGAGAGGTTATTGAGGATATGATCTTTGTGTCCATATCCAGCGTGCCGCCTTTTTCCGTTTCCGCTTGCAGTAGCTTGAATACTTCGTTCCAGAGTTTTTGTGTGCGCAAGGTAGCCGGAGCGAGGAAGGATTCGTCCCCCGAGTATGGCGTGTAGTTTGTGTTTATAAAGTCGCGCACGTCTATGTGTCGTTGCCATGCCGAGCGCTTAAATTCAGATGCGTCGGCGCATGTTTCTGTCAGAGATTTCTCGATATCGATTTTGGCAACGGGCAAAGCGTTCATGTTCGTTTCTTTCCGACAAAAAGCGGGTGAGGGGATGCTTCTGCTGTGATTGTTTGGGCGCGCCTCAAGCGCAAAACCTACGTTAAACTTTACTTGGCGGAACATAGTATTTTTTTCGAAATTTTCAATAAAAATCGGCGGATTTCCAAGAATAAACGCACTGTTACGCACCCGAATTTTTTGTGCGATTGCGAAGATTACATTCGAATACTATGCATTCAATTGCAGCGATATCGGTCTTATTATTGCGCGGCGACATCGCGGCGCAATATGGTAATTATCAAACGGGCCTATGGGCTTGATAACAAGCTTCAACAAACACTAATAATCATCTATGATGCGCTGCGAATTTTCTTCTTTGTTCTTTTATTGGGTCAAGCTGTGTCTGAGAAAACAATTTTGAATTTGACGCTTTTGCAACGCGGCAAACCTGAAACCTCTTTGGTCCTGATTACAAGGCTGTTCAAAAATTATTTAAAGGATCACATAAAGAGCTTTGTGGTTGCGTCTTTGTTTATGGCTTTAAGCGCGGCTACTTCCGGCTTTCTCGCCAAGATGATGGAGCCTATCGTCAATCTCATCTCCTCCAATAACGACGGATGGAATGTCGTTGAAATTTGTATAGCTATAATGCTTGCGTTTACGCTGCGCGGGGTGGCCACATATTTTCATACGGTGATAATGAATAAAATAGGGCAGCGCATTGTGACCGATGTCCAACAAGCGATGTATAGGCATATCCTTAGAGCTGACCTTGCGTTCTTTCATGCCAATGCATCGGGCGGGTTGATTTCGCGCATGACCAACGATGTTGCCGTGCTTAGGCAGGCCGTGAGCGAATGTATGACCAGCTCGATAAAAAGCGGCCTCACTCTGATTGGGTTGGTCGGCGTTATGTTCTATCAGGACTGGAGACTGGCTGCAGCTTCGTTCATAGTTTTCCCGGCTTCTGCATGGTTTGTGACACGGGTTGGAAAGCGCATGCGTCGCTTGTCCACGAATACTCAGATTGAAACCGGCAACTTTGCTTCCAGATTGACCCAGACGTTCCAGGGCGCACGCTATGTAAAAGCGTATGGAATGGAAAATATGGAGATGGAGCATGTCGAGGGCATTACGGAAAAAATATATAAGATCGCTGTAAAAGGATTCCGCATTAACGCTCTTACAAATCCCGTCGCCGAGATATTGAGCGGCATAGCTATCATTACGGTAATTCTTTATGGCGGCTGGCAGGTGACTCATGGCCAGAACACTCCCGGCGCTTTGTTTTCTTTTATTACGGCATTTTTGCTCGCTTACGATCCGATGAAGCGCATGGCGAAGGTCAATGCCCAGTTGCAAGCTGGATTGGCCGCCGCAGAGCGGGTTTTCCAATTGCTCGATACTTCCCCATCCATTGTTGATAAGCCAGAGGCTAAACCGCTTGTCGTTGATAATTACGGCGTGAACATAAAGGATGTAGTGTTTTATTACCCTGACGGTTCTCTGGCGCTAGACCATCTTACGGTATCCGTTCCAGGAGGCCATACGGTTGCTATCGTCGGTCCATCTGGCGCCGGTAAATCAACGGTTATCAACCTGATCCCTCGTTTTTATGATGTGACTGCGGGAAGTATAACTATAGGCGGCGCCGATGTGCGCGATGTCACATTGCAAAGTCTGCGCAGCCAGATCGCTCTGGTAAGTCAGGAAACTTCGCTGTTCGACGATACTGTTCGCGCCAACATCGCATATGGCAAGGAGGGCGCTTCGTTCGAGGAAATAGAGGATGCGGCAAAATCTGCTTTTGCCGACGCCTTTATTCGGGATTTGCCGGACGGTTACGACACTCTTGTCGGCGAACACGGAGTAAAGCTCTCAGGAGGTCAGCGCCAGCGTATAGCTATAGCTCGAGCTATGTTGCGCAATGCTCCTATTCTGCTTCTTGACGAGGCGACGTCTTCTCTCGATAACGAGTCCGAGCGAGCGGTTCAGGCCGCTCTAAAGCGGCTACAGCAGGGGCGCACTACTATAGTAATAGCGCACAGGCTCTCGACCATAGTGGACGCCAACCAAATAGTTGTGCTGGAGCGCGGCAAAGTGGTAGAGCAAGGCACGCATACAGAGCTTCTCGCCGCAGGGAAGGTCTATGCCAGATTGTACGGTTTGCAGGGCGATGAGTAAAATTCATGACGATAAATCCTTTTTTCCATAGGGTGCTGGGCTGGTTGGGCACTCTTATTATGGCCTATTGCATATTCGTAATCGCTCTTGGGCTGTTGCAGCGTCAATTTATGTATTTCCCGGACACCGCTCAGTTTGATCCGGCGGAGTGGGCTTTGAAGGAGTTTGAGCTTTTTCCTGTGACGACAGACGATGGTTTGGAGTTGCGCAGTTGGTATGTGTCTCCCGCTGCTGCGGACAAAATTACTATAGTGTTTTTTCAAGGCAATGCGGGACATCTGGGCTTTCGCAATTATAAAATTCGTCCATGGATAGATGCTGGATATGGGGTGCTTCTCGTAGGATATCGCGGATATGGCAATCCCGGAGAGCCGGAGGAGCAGGGCTTATATAAAGATGCGCGAGCTGCGATCGATGCTCTCATAGTAAGGGGAACGCCGGAAGCTGGTTTGGTGTTTTACGGAGAATCTCTCGGAACTGCTGTCGCGGTCGAGATGGCAACCAAATACCGGGCATCAGCTCTTATCCTTGAGGCTCCGTTCACGTCCATGGTTGATGTGGGGGCTTACCACTATCCTATGGTTCCTGTCCGTTATATGACCAAAGATGTCTATGACTCTCTGTCAAAGATCACGGACGTGCATATGCCCATTCTTCTGCTTCACGGCGAGGCCGATGAAATTGTTCCTGTAAGATTGGGAAGAAAGCTTTTTGCCGCAGCCAATGAACCAAAACAGGCGGAGTTTATTCCCGAGGTGGGACATAACGATATTTATGATTTCAAAGTGCAGCAGATAATCCTGCGGTTTATTGGCAACCTCTCCACTTCGGCATTGATGGAAAAGACGCCGTAAGTTTTATGACTATCTTTTATTTCTAAGGACTTCCTCAAGCGCGGGATTTCTTTTGAGTGGCTTTGGGCTTATGCCAAGCGCTTTAAGGTTATCGATCATTGTCGTGTCTGTGTTAACCGGATATTTGTATAATAAATTAGCAAGGTCCTCTGGAGTTGCTATCTCCCCAGATTCCTTAAGTCCGCCGCCGTTTATTTCATCAAGGAATTTCTTGGCATCCGGAAGAGGGGGGGGCGGTTTATTCGTCTTATCCTTGCTTTTCATTTTTTCGGGGAGAAGCGGTTGGCTTTCGGCCAATTCGGGTATTTCCGGCTTTTTCTCTTTTGATTTTTCTGCTTTCTCGAGAGGCGCAGGCGCAGGCACCAGTCCCATGTTCACAGGAGAGCTTTCCTTGGGGACAAGCACGTTACCGGCATACGATGCCGTGGCGCCGAAAACAAAGGCTGAAATTATAAACAATTGCAGCAAGCGCATAAGTAAAGCCTCGATTGCAAAAACAGCGGTATCGTGAAATTATGAATAAACTTTTTACCCGTTTCGTCAAGGTTATATTGGAAAATCGACCTATGAGCATTAAACATAAAATAGCCGTGGCTCTATTGGCAGTGAGTGTGTGCCTAATATTGGGGGTCGGCTATGTCAGATTCGAACTCTCCCCCGATTTGGAGGCTAAGCCCGTTGCGGTGCCCGTGATAGAGGCCGCTCCTCCTGCGTTTTCCAAATCATCGGTTGTTATTAAAAAGGCCGACGGAAAAGAAGAAAAATTTTCTATGGAAATAGCTAATACAGAGGAACAGCTCCAATATGGCCTTATGTTCAGGCGCGAGATGGCGAACGATGCCGGGATGCTTTTTATATTTGACGCTCCCCAGAAGTTAATCATGTGGATGAAGAATACCTATATCCCGCTTGATATGCTGTTTGTGGATAGCAACGGAAAGATTATAAAAATAATTGAGAATACTACGCCTTTGAACCTGGCAGCTCTATCCTCGGATGCTCCTGCGCTTGGCGTCATAGAGCTGATTGGCGGAGAGGCGGGCAGGCGCGGCATAAAGGTCGGGGACATAGTGGCTCACGAGGCCTTCAAAGCGGCTGCGGAGTAAGGAAATTTATACTTAATTTTTGAAGAAATAGTTTTGTTGCTCCAAGCCTCTGTTTCCGTTATTCCTGCATGCGTGGTCTCGGGGCGTAGCGCAGTTTGGTAGCGCGCAAGTTTTGGGTACTTGAGGTCCCGAGTTCGAATCTCGGCGCCCCGACCACCCTACGCTCGCTTGCGCGAGCTTCGGGTGGCAGGCCACCCTATTTCATCGCAGACAGCAGCGTTACTGCGTCCAGGATTGTTCTGGTCTTTGTCGATGAAAGGACTACATCGTCGTCCACCATTGAATAAAAGGTGCCAGAGGGCGGAGGGCCTAGTAGCTCAAGCAGTTTTTGAGGGACAGAGTTGTAGTCTGATGGAAGCATTCCGCCGACTTTGTATTTCTTTGCTTGTCCTGGAGGAAGGCAGCCATTCCTTTTCTTTGCTAATCCTGGAGGACATTTGCGCTGATAGCTCTCACGCATAAAGTTGCGAGCAGAGATTTTTTTATCGTCGCTGAAGAAAAGTCCGAGACCATCTTGTGTTTCTGAATCGTCAGTGGCCTCGACGTTTTTCTCTTTATGAGATTTACCATGATCGCCCGTTTTGTCATGTTTTTTTGCCATAACAGGTGCGCTTGAAAGGCATGCAATAACAAAAATGATGATGAAGGAAAGACTGCGTGATTTCATCATAGGCCTCCATGCGGTTAACAGGTGCGAACGGAGTATAAAACAAATTGCTCAAAAAGATAATGTTTGGAATCTGAGTGCGGGCGCATGTTTTGTGGTGTGTGCGTAATTTCTCAGATCTACATCTGATGATTACTGTAATGCGGGTGAGTTATATTGTAATCGAACGGAAATGGTTCTGGATGGGGATGGCATTCGGGTTCATCGTCTCCTCTGATCGATGCATTCACGCATGATTTGCGAAGACAAACTTCCTTTTTGGTATGCGCATAGATGATGGTCATAACATCTCCCAAATTTAGAGAAATAAATATAGAACCAAATTAGTACTAGATTGCAGAAACAGGTCAAGATGTAAATATGAAATTACATTTATCCCCATCTATCTAATCAGAAAATGTTATGGTATGCCTCGTGCGGTTCACCAAGCACAATGTGCCCTTAGCTCAGCTGGATAGAGCAGCTGCCTTCTAAGCAGCAGGTCAGAGGTTCGAATCCTCTAGGGCACGCCATCGATTTTAGTGTGTAATTTCAACTAGATAAATTTATCCATGATATTAGTATAATCAAAATCATTCTGAACATTCCGACCCAACATCTTCGCTTGTAGGAAAATATAATGACGGATGAACA
>JAQUWX010000038.1 GCA_028692635.1 Alphaproteobacteria bacterium | reverse complement strand
CTCCCCATTTCTATACTAGTATTATGGTATTGTTGCTTAGGCAAAAAATGGCGGTTTTCTGCATTTTTTGCCCTGTTTTGCGAGGCTGGACTTGATATCGCCTTTCAGGCAACCTAGCCTTGTCACGGAAATTGAAGAGGAAGTCCGATCATGAACGTTGTATATGCGATATTGGCTGCCAGTCTTGAGCTGGTTAGCGCTCTTCTAAGCCTCTATATGTGGATTGTCATTATCGGGGTGGTGATGAGTTGGCTTGTTTCGTTTGACGTGGTTAACAGGCACAACCGTTTTGTTCAGATCGTCGGCGATTTTTCATATAGGGCTACAGAACCTCTTTTCAGTCGCATAAGGAAGATAATTCCTCTGATTAATGGGGTCGATCTATCTCCGCTGGTGGTAATCCTGGCTATTATGTTTCTTCAATCATTCATCCGCCACTTGGCCTTTGGTTGATATCGATGGTTAATATAATCGATGGCTCTGCCGTTGCCGGAAGACTCCGCGAGGAAATGGCGGCAGAGATAAAAGTTATGAAGGCTCAGAATGGCATTGCTCCTGGGCTGGCGGTAATTCTTGTGGGGGAAGATCCTGCAAGCCAGGTCTATGTAAGGAACAAAGAAAAAGCATGCGAGGCTGTTGGAATAGCGTCTTTTGAATATCGCTTGCCCACATCCGCGACACAGGCCGAACTGTTTGACCTTGTATCCAGATTGAATAACGACAAATTAGTACATGGAATTTTGGTGCAGTTGCCGCTCCCTTCTCACATAAAGGAATCCGAGATAATTGCCGCTGTCGATCCTGTTAAAGATGTTGACGGATTCCATCCTGTTAATGTTGGGAAGCTAAGCTCTGGGTTGCCGGGGCTTGTTCCGTGCACTCCGCAGGGCTGTATGATACTCATAAAAGAAGTCTTGAGCGATTTGCGAGGGTTGCGGGCGCTCGTCGTTGGGCGCTCCAATATTGTCGGAAAGCCTATGGCTCAGTTGCTTTTACAGGCCGATTGCACAGTTACTACCGCTCATTCAAAAACACGCGATTTGCCGGGTGAGTGCCTTCAGGCTGATATTCTTGTGGCGGCTATCGGTAAGCCGGAATTTATCAAGGGCGACTGGATAAAACCCGGAGCAACGGTAATTGACGTTGGCATTAACCGCTTGAAAACCGAAGACGGGAAAAACAAGCTTGTCGGAGATGTAGATTTTGCAGCCGCATACGAACGCGCTTTTGCCATTACTCCTGTTCCTGGTGGCGTTGGGCCTATGACAATTGCGTGTCTTCTGCGCAATACTGTGCAGGCTGCGCGCAATATCAACGGGCTTTAGCCGACGGCCTTCACCAGCACCTTGCTTAGTCTGCGGTTGAATTCCAGAGGGTCGCCTATATTCTCGCCGTCCATGAGCTTTGCCTGATCCAGAAGCAGCCACGCGATATCAGATAGTTTTCCGCTTGCTCCGTCTTCTCCAGCTTTTTCCGCCAGCAGTTTTACTAAGGGATGACGCGGGTTAACTTCCATTATGCGCAGGCTTGGAGTGCGGATCTGGTTGTGCTGTTTCAGAAAGCGTTCTAGGTGAATGTCTATGTCTCCTTCGTCCGAGGACAGGCAAACGGCGCTGTCCGTCAGGCGTTCTGATTTGCGCACGTCCTTTATCGAGTCTCCCAGAATTGTCTTCAAAAGAGTCATAAGAGAAACAAGATCTCCTTCCATCGGAGAGCTATCTTTTTCGGACTTTTTATCCGCATCGTTTGTTGGCTTTATTTTTTCAAGGTCTTGGCCAGCGCGGGTGGCGGACTTAAATTTCTTTCCCTCGAATTCAATGACTGCGCCGGGCCAGAAATCGTCAACTTGATCCGTAAGGAGCAGGACTTCTATTCCGCGAGCCTTAAATCCTTCAAGGTGAGGGCTGCGAGATAAAGTTTCTGCGTTATCTCCATTTATATAATAGATCGCTTCCTGACCTTCTTTCATGCGCGATACATACTCGGCAAGAGAGGTCGCGCTTTCTCCATATGTGGATCGGCAGCGCACTATTTTAAGCAGCTCTTCTCGGTGTTCCAGGTCTTCGTACAATCCTTCTTTTATGACTGCTCCGAAATTGTCCCAAAATTTGGCATAAGTTTCTTTGTTTTCCGAGAACTTGTTTAAATCGCCAAGAACGCGGCGGATTATGCCCTGCCGGATTTTTGCCAGCATGGGATTATGTTGCAGCATTTCACGGCTTAGATTTAGCGGCAGGTCTTCGCTGTCGATTATTCCACGCATGAACCGCAAATATGGAGGTACAAGCCCTTCGGCTTCGTCGGTTATAAATACGCGCTTTACATAAAGTTTTACGCCATGCTTGCGCTTGGGATCGAAAAGATCGAAAGGTTTTACTCCGGGCGCGAACAGCAACCCTGTGTATTCGATTTTTCCCTCCGCCTTCCAATGAACCGTAAGGGCGGGTTCTTCGAAGGTGCGAGCGACGTGGTGATAGAATTCTTTATACTGATCCGCCGTTATTTCGTTCTTATTTCTAAGCCACAGAGCGGATGCGCGATTTGCGGGGGTTTCTGAATTTCCCACCATTATTGGGATGGCTATGTGGTCGGAATGGCGGTTTACGATAGAGCGCAGACGATCCTCGTTCAAAAACTCATCTTCGGATTGCTTTAAATAAATGATGACTTCCGTTCCGTTGCCGCTTTTGTTGTCTTCCTCTACGGCGAACTCTCCTTTGCCATCGGAGCGCCAGCACCATGCTTCGGAGCTTCCGGCTTTGCGCGATTTTACTTCAACCATCTGCGCGACCATGAATGCGGCATAGAAGCCTACGCCAAACTGGCCGATCAAAGTCATGTCCGATTTCTGTGACGAATTAAGTTGCTCAAGAAACGCGGCTGTTCCGGATTGAGCGATGGTTCCCAGATTTTCTATAAGGTCGTCGCGGCTCATCCCTATGCCGTTGTCCGTTACGGTAAGAGTTCTCGCTTTGGGGTCGGCGACTATGGATATTTTGAAGCTTGATCCCTCCGATATCAACTCGGGCTGGGTAAGCGCTTCATAGCGCAGCTTGTCGCAAGCGTCTGACGCGTTTGAAATAAGCTCGCGCAGGAAAATTTCTTTTTCGCTGTAAAGAGAATGAACGACTATATCGAGAAGGCGGCTTACTTCCGCACGGAACGGTTGGCGTTTTTCAGTCATTTATTTCCTCCAAATTGTCTTGCAGATCATAATATAGGGCGTATGCCGGAAAAATCTAGGGCCCCAACAGCAGATGTAGAGCCGCCGCCGAGGTTGCCGTTCCCAGAAAAACGCATATTGGGAAGGTGAGTACCCACGCAGCCAGCAGCCTGTATATGGTTTTCATCTGCAATCCGCCGTGGTTAGCTATCATGGTTCCCGCGACGCCGGACGATAGCACGTGTGTGGTGCTTACCGGTAGGCCGAGTATATCGGCGGCACCTATGGTGGTAACCGCCACCAGCTCTGCCGCAGCGCCTTGAGCGTACGTCAAATGCGAGTTTCCTATGCGCTCCCCTATTGTCACCGTGATGCGCTTCCATCCGATCATGGTTCCAAGACCAAGAGCCGTAGCGACCATAATTTTAACCCACACAGGAATATAAAAAGTAAGTTCTCTTAAATCGTTTCTATATCGATTGAGAAATTGCTGTTCGTCTTTGCTGTATGATCCTGTTTTTATTATTTTTGGAATAGCGTCCTCTATCCAATAAGCGTTGTTACGCAAGGCTGGGCGGGCAGAGCGGGGCAGAGAATTAAAGCTATCAACGTCCTGAAGCAAAATTGCTAGATCATCGTTTGCTTTTATAAGCTTTGCGTCATTTGTGCTGTTGAATATGTCCGTCGCTTGAACGGAATTGACGGCAATATTTCCCCATGTTTCCGGGGGAACATCGGGGTTTACGGCAAAACCAAACGGCATGGCCGCGACAAGCAGGATCATTATGAGTCCCATGCCTTTTTGTCCGTCGTTCGATCCATGAGCGAAGCTTACCCCGGTGCAGGTGAGGACAAGCATTGTGCGAATCCAGAATGGAGGCGGAGCGTTGCTTATGGGTGGTTCGTATAAGCGCTTATCTTTCAGAAAATACTTGGATGAGATTAAAAGCAAGCCAGCCAGAGTGAAGCCTATGAGCGGAGAAAACAGAAGAGCTAATCCTATGTCCAGAGCTTTACTCCAATTAACGCCGTGTATCAGCGAGCCGTTATACGAGTACCAGGAATTAGTCAGAGCGACCCCGAGAATAGAGCCTATGAGGGTGTGAGAGCTTGAAGCAGGCAATCCCGCCAACCATGTTCCGATATTCCATATGATGGCCGAGCTTAGAACGGAGAAAATCATAGCAAGACCGACGTTATTGGCATTCGCGTCCGTAAGTATGACCCAATCCATCGGCAATAATGCGACGATGCCGAAAGCGACGGCGCCGGATGACAAAACGGCTCCGGCAAAATTGGCTATACCCGATAGAATAACGGCTTGCATCGGTTTAAGGGTGTGGGTGTAAATGACTGTGGCAACGGCATTAGCGGTGTCGTGAAAGCCGTTCACAAATTCAAATATCAACGCCAAAAGCAGAGCTACAAAAGGAGCTATAAGGATATATAGGGAAATGTGGGATTCGAACACGATCGTATCCAGATTCTATAAATGGTGCGTCAAGCGCCGCTATACCAGCTTGAGGAAAAAAACGATAGAGAGTCGTTGCATCGCAATATTACAAAAATACCGTCCCCTCTTTGTTCTTCTTTGCTGTGCTTGACAGTCCGGGAGTTTCTGTAAAAATAGAGGCCATGGCTAATAGCGTTAAACATAAATCAAGTAAGGGCAAAGACGTGGCGCCACCTACGGCGCGCAAGGATATTGCTCTTAAAATTCTTGGTTGGATTGTTGTTGTGCTGCTTGTAGGCGGCATATACATGATATTGCATAACGCCAGACCCGGAAAACGCATAGTTTGCAAAGAAGGCGTTGCGCACTCTTTGACAAGCTTTGGATCGTGCCACGAAGAATAACCTTCTGATTTTACGGTATAAAAATCCCTCTCGTTCGGACGGAATTCTGCTATAACCAGCGCGGGAGGTTGGCTGCGGGCGAATCTTGTGCCAACCCGGCCAGGTCCGAAAGGAAGCAACCGTAACACGTATTGATTCGGGTCGTCGTTCAATCTCCCACTCGGTTTGTAATGATATTTAAAACGGGTTCGTATTTTGACAAAGCTGATGGCTGATATGAAAAGCGGCGCTTCCAAGCAACCTCCTTCAAATAATTCTGCTGCGGCCTATAGGGTTCTTGCGCGCAAATATCGCCCCACTACGTTCGATGAGTTGATCGGGCAAGAAGCTATGGTGCGCACTCTCACCAATGCTATAGCCGCCGATCGGTTGCCTCATGCGTGGATGCTGACGGGGGTGAGGGGAATCGGCAAAACTACTACGGCGCGAATTATAGCTCGCTCATTAAATTGCGTGGGTGCGGATGGAAAAGGAAGCGCTACCGTTAATCCATGCGGAGTGTGCGACTCCTGCAAAGCTATATCCGAAGATCGCCATGTCGATGTTTTGGAAATGGATGCTGCGTCTCGCACTGGCGTTGATGACATTCGGGATATTATCGATGGCGTGCGCTATGGGCCGGTTTCGGCGCGTTATAAGATATATATACTCGACGAAGTCCATATGCTCTCCAAGAACGCGTTTAATGCGCTTTTAAAAACTCTGGAGGAGCCTCCTCCTCATACTAAGTTCATTTTTGCCACTACGGAAATTCGTAGAGTTCCCGTGACCGTTCTTTCTCGCTGCCAGAGATTTGATCTTCGCCGCATAGACAGCGCGATGCTGTTCAGCCACTTCACCGGCATAATGGAAAAAGAAGGAATTAAAGCCGAGGCCGAGGCCATAAAACTAATAGCTCATGCTGCGGACGGTTCGGTGCGCGATGGGCTTAGTCTGTTGGATCAGGCTGTCGCAAAAGGCGACGGAACGGTAACGGCTTCGGATGTCAAAGACATGCTTGGTCTGGCAGATCGTGCGCACAGCCTTGCGCTCGGCAGGCAGTTGTTCAGGGGAGAGACTGCCTCTGCGCTTAAGACTTTCGCAAGCATGCAACAAACTGGAGCGGATCCTCTTCAGACATTGCAGGATTTATGCGAAATCGTGCACCTTTTGACACGCGCTCAGATAATACCTGATTTTGCCTCCAGCCCCGATATACCGGAAATGGATCGCCAGTTGCTGGTTGATCTGGCGGATATAAAAGTGGCTGCTCTGTCGCGGTCATGGCAAATCCTGATGAAGGGCGTTGCTGAGGTGCAGGAAGCTCCTTATCCTGCGCAGGCTGCTGAGATGGTTTTGATCCGCATGGCTTATGCTGCGGAATTGCCGCCACCGGGCGATCTTATAAAACAGTTGCGTGAACAATTGGGATCGTCAGGAGCTGCGGCTTCTCCGTCTCCTACCTCCGGCGGCGGAGGCGGTGGATCAAAAGCTATGTTGGTGCGATCGGGCGCGGTTGCTGCGCATCGGAAAATAGAGATGGCGGAACCGGCTGCGGCAATCATTCAGCCCGGGGTTTCACAGCCAGGAACATTCCGGGAAATTGTCGCGTTGTTCGATGAGAAGAGAGAAGGAGCTTTATGCGCTCAACTTCGCTCGGCAGTCCACCCTGTTCGTTGTGAGCCTGGATTGCTTGAAGTGAGCTTGAATTCCGGGCTAAGCCCTGATTTCATAAGCCGTATAGGCCAGTGCCTTAATAAGTGGACAGAAAGGCGCTGGATGATATCCGTGACGGATGCTCCTGGCGCTCCGACTTTGGCTGACGAAGAGAAAGAAGCGGAAAACAAAAGGCACGAGCGCATCGATGCCCACCCGCTTATGCGGTCTGTTTTACTGGCTTTTCCCGGAGCTAAAATGACGGCATTGCGGCAGAAAGTCACACCGATTAAGGTGGAGGAAGACGAAGTATCGACCGATATTGCGGAATTGCTAACCGAGTTTGAGGATTGATCTCATGAATATAGGACAAATGATGCGTCAGGTTCAGGATATGCAGAACAAGATGACGCAGATGCAAGACCGTTTGGCGGAAATTGAAGTCACTGGCCAGTCTGGAGGCGGAATGGTAACTGCCTCTATGAGCGGCAAGGGCGATCTGAGAAAGGTCAAGCTGGATTCAAAGCTGATCGATCCGGCTGAAGTTGAAGTGCTTGAGGATCTAGTCGTCGCAGCTGTCAATGACGCTAAGGCGAAACTGGATGCTCATCTTGCATCTGAGACTGAGAAGATGATGGGCGGAATGAAATTGCCTCCCGGTTTCAAAATGCCGTTCTGATTTTATTGTGTCTGTATCTCCCTTAGATCAACTTATACATCTCGTGGCAAAATTGCCCGGGCTTGGTCCTCGTTCGGCCAGGCGTGCGGTTCTGTATCTGCTGAAGAGGCGAGAGGCTTTGATGATGCCTCTGGCTGATGCAATGAGAGCGGCAGCCGAGCAGGTGAAGAACTGCTCTATGTGCGGAAATCTTGGATCGTACGATCCTTGCGAAATATGCTGCGATCAGAACAGGGATAAAGGGATCATATGCGTGGTCGAGGATGTCGCCGATCTTTGGGCTCTTGAGCGCAGCCACGCTTTCAAAGGATGCTATCATGTTCTTGGAGGCACGTTGTCGGCTCTGGATGGAGTGCGGCCATCGGATCTCAGAATTGAGGCTCTTTTAGGCCGCCTGAAGAGCGGAGAGGTGCGGGAAATAATACTGGCTCTAAACGCCACAGTGGAGGGGCAAACCACTGCTCACTACATGACCGAGAAATTAGTAAATACAGGAGTTTCCGTTTCCAGGCTGGCTCATGGCCTGCCGGTTGGAGGGGAATTGGACTATCTAGATGACGGAACCCTAACGGCGGCCATGAAATCCAGGCGTTAACGCAACGGGTTACTAAAGTAATTTAACAAACAATCTTAACAACTAATTCATTCAGTGTTAACTATGTCCGTTCAAGAATGCTGGTCGGTTTTTTGTATGCTTGTTAAAATGCGAAGTGTAATCTTGACCTGTTTGGAAAAACGGGAAAATCCTTGTAAAGATGCCATGTTAGGCAGGGAGTCAGTAAAGCGGTGAATATCGGTCTTGTGGTAAATGCCCGTGGAAAGATGTGCCTTGTGCACGATGAAACCTTTGAGGCCACGCCTCTTTGGGTCGGGTATCACATTGATAAAAGACAAATTGAAATCATATTTGACTCAGGCTCGACTTTCCCAATAGATTGGGAAGCAACGGATGAAATGCATAATTATTTGCTGAAAATAAATAAAATACTCATTATTCGGATGGAGAATAGGAAGCCTGTGGAGGGATATGACACCAGCTTCCTGCGACTAAAGGACGGTCGGTCCGTTGATTGATAAGATAAGTTTTGGTGCGAGGGTTTAAGTATGAGCGACGATGTAAATGACCTGGATATGGATGCTGAGGCATCTCCTAGTCAAAACAAAAAGAAAGGCGGAGATAAGGCCGGGACGGGCGCTGTCCGTCAGCACGCCGCTGTCTCTGAGGCCGCTCGTGAATTGATGCAGACTCGCGGATTTTCTATCCAGCAAATTACCCAGATACTTAAGGATTGGCGTCATCTTGACGCTAAGGAAGTGGCTATTCGTCTGGCTGAGTTCAGTACGGATATGGCAAAAGCTTCCGCTCATATTGTTGTCAGTTTCACCCAAGATGCCGGGCATGCGCTGGTTCACAATTTCCTGAAGCATTGCCGCCACGTTGAAACACTGGTTAAAAAGATGACTCCAGAGAGCAGGCAGCGGCTGCAATCAGAGAGCGCTAAACTTAAAATGGGGTGACGGTACCTCGGCAAGATCGGACAAGTTTTCGAGAGAGCCCCTTTTTGGGGTTCTTTTTTTGTGAATAATGTCTAGCCGACAATGTTATGATCTAGTAGAAGTGCTCGTTAATTCTTAATGCCGATTTAGCTCAGGGGTAGAGCAACCGCCTTGTAAGCGGTAGGTCGTCAGTTCAAATCCGACAATCGGCACCATTTTTCTCCTTCAGGCACGGTTTCTCATGACCGATGTTATCTTCGTCTATATCACTGCCGGTTCTGAAAGCGAGGCTGCGCTTATTGGGCGAGCTTTGGTTGAAGATAGGTTGGCGGCGTGTGTAAATATTTTTCCTCACATGCAGAGCATTTATCGCTTTGAGGGGAACATAGAGGAGACAGCAGAAGCGGTTCTTATTGCTAAAACCACTAAGTCTTTGCTGGATAGGCTTTCTACTCGAGTGAAAGATATGCACTCATATGAAGTTCCATGCATCGTATCGTTCGCAGTTGATGACGGCGAAGATGATTATCTGTCATGGTTGCGCTCGAGCGTGCAATGTGAAAAAATGCCGGAAACTTGAACAGAGGTGAAAATGTCCCAGTCATTGGCAGACTATCTGAAAGAATCCGCGAAAGTTATAGTTGAAGCTGTGGATCATATCCCGGAAGCGAAAATAAACGCGGCGGTCGATCTTTGCATATCGGCTCTTAAAAACGGCAAAAGCATTCTTACATGCGGCAATGGCGGTTCTGCGGCCGATGCTACTCATATCGCCGGTGAGCTGGTTATGCGTTTTTTGAAAGATCGCAAAGCATTCCGCTGCATATGCCTTTCCGATAATTCCGGGACCATAACCGCGTGCGCCAACGACGTTGATTATTCCGCTATATTTGAGCGCCAGGTTGAGGCTTTCGGAGATGCCGGTGGCGTTCTTATCGCGATCAGCACAAGCGGGAATTCTCCGAATGTCGTTCGCGCCGTGGAAAAGGCCAAGTCTATGGGGATCAAAGTGATCGGCTTGACGGGGCTTGGCGGCGGCAAGCTTGCTCCGCACTGCGATGTGCTTTTAGATGCTCCGAGCAAATACACCCCGTACATCCAGCAAGTGCATGAGTGCCTGTATCACTATCTATGCGGCGCTATAGAAGATCGTATGATCGCGGGTTAGCGCGTAAGCTCTATGTGAGGGCAGCGGTTCATAACTACTTTTAGACCTGCGGCGGCGGCTCGTTCCGCTGCGGCCTCGTTTATTACTCCAAGCTGCATCCATACGACATTGGCTTTTATGGCTATGGCTTCGTCGGCGATTTTCCCGGCAGCCTCGCTGTTGCGGAAAATCTCGACCATATCGACGGAGTCGGGAATTTCCTTAAGCTCGGAATAGACTTTTTCTCCCATCAAAGTTTGTCCTGAAAGCGCCGGATTCACGGGGATAACGCGGTATCCCCGTTGTTGTAGAAAGCGCATCACCAGATTGCTCGGACGATCGGGGTTGTCACTGGCTCCCACCATGGCTATGGTGTGCGCGTTTCTAAGTATTTCCAGGATCTGGGCGCTATTTGGTTCCTGATACATGTGAGATACTCCAGATAAGGCTATGCTTATGATATGGGAAATCCCCGCGCTTTTTACAAGTTTGATGGTCGCTTTCTACGGGCTTGTCAACCAAAGGTACCGTTTGCCGGGAGAGCAGTTGGTTTTTTGGCGCGGCTTGGTTCCTGCGATTATTCTTGCTCCGTTTCTGTTGTTTTTCCCCGCTCCGGAAAATAAATTATTTTATGTTTTTGTAGTGACTAATTCTATCATAGTTCGCTTTGCCGACGCATGGTTCTTTGAGGCGGTGGCGCGTTATGGAGCCGGGCTGCCGTTAAGATTCAGCCCAATAACGGTCATCCTGGTATTCTTCTCGTGGCTTGTTCTCGATCCGGTTCAAGCAGTTCTGATGCTTGACAATCCTGCGCAATTTGTCGGCATAGTTTTATGCCTCGTCGTGGGACTGTTTTCGCTGGCCATGATGGCAAAATGCAACGTTACGCTTGAGGCCATGAAATATTACATGCCCCGTTTGTTTATGGGGGTGTTCATCGATATTTTTAACAAAAAGGCGATGCAGTATTCGGACGGAGTATCCGGCCCGCTGTACTATGCCGCCATTATGAGTTTTATTGTTTTTGTGATGGCAGTTCCGTCGTCGGTAAAATATTTCAGAAGAAACGGTTTTATTAATGAGATTAAAACCATGTGGGCGCCTGGCCTTATGATAGGGGTGGTGATCGTCTGCCTTATGCTGTCGAAGAACGTGGCGATGAAATTGACGCCTAATCCGGCCTATGTGTCGGCGATCATGATGGCATCGCCTTTGTGGCTGAGCCTTTACGCTCTTCTGCGGGGTAGGGAGGAGCCTGGAAAATTCAAGCCGTGGCTGGTTTTTCTTATATCATGCGTAATTCTAGTCATTCTGGTTCACTCGGTGAAGCAAGCGGCTGGAATCAATCCATAGCTTGACAAAACACACCATTTTCAAGTCTTATCATATTGAAAAACAGGGGATAATTATGTCCATAGATAAAAGTTACGATTCTGCCGCTACCGAAGAGAAACTCTACCCAATTTGGGAGAAATCCAGCGCGTTTGCGTGCAATCCAAAATCTAATGCAGCTCCGTATTGCATAATGATCCCTCCTCCGAATGTGACCGGCAGTCTGCACATGGGGCATGGTCTTACATTCACTTTGCAGGACACTTTGATAAGATATAGGCGCATGCGCGGCGATGACGTGCTGTGGCAACCTGGAACGGATCACGCTGGCATTGCGACCCAGATGGTTGTTGAGCGCAACCTCGCTGCGCAGAAAATTGATCGCCGTGAAATAGGACGCGAAGCTTTTCTGGAAAAAGTGTGGGAGTGGAAGGCTGAATCTGGAGGAAATATCACCAGACAGCTAAAGCGTCTTGGCGCGTCCGCCGACTGGGCTCGTGAGCGCTTTACAATGGATGCCGGGCTTAGCAAGGCTGTTATAAAAGTTTTTGTCGATTTGTATAATGAAAAACTGATCTACAAGGATACTCGGTTGGTCAACTGGGATCCTAAGATGTTGACTGCTATTTCCGATCTTGAAGTTGAGATGAAGGAGATTAAAAGCAATCTATGGCATTTTAAATATCCTATCGAAGGAACGGATCAGTTTATCGTGGTCGCGACTACACGGCCTGAAACGATGCTTGGAGATACTGCCGTTGCGGTTCATCCTAACGATGAGCGCTATAAAGCTCTAATAGGGAAGTCTGTGATACTTCCTTTGGTTGGGCGCAGAATTCCTATAGTTGCGGATGAGTATGCCGATCCTGAAACCGGCAGCGGCGCGGTGAAAATAACTCCGGCGCATGATTTCAACGATTATGAAGTCGCCAAGCGCAACAAGTTGCCGATGATAAGCATTCTGGATAAGCACGCTCACCTTAATGAGAATGTGCCGGAGAAATATCGCGGAATGGAGCGCTTTGCCGCTCGCAAGCAGATAGTCGCCGATCTTGAAGAGCTGGGCCTTGTAGAGAAGATAGAGCCTCATGTGCACACGGTCCCCCACGGAGACAGATCAGGAGTTCCGATTGAACCATGGTTGTCCGAGCAATGGTATTGCGACGCCAAGACTCTGGCGGAGCCTGCTATCAAGGCTGTTGAGGACGGGCGCATGCAATTTGTGCCGCAGCAGTGGGAGAACACATATTTTGCATGGATGCGCAACATCGAGCCGTGGTGCATAAGCCGTCAGCTTTGGTGGGGCCATCAAATTCCGGCATGGTACGGTGCTGACGGAAAAATCTTTGTCGCCTCAAGCGAAGAGGAAGCGTTAAACGAAGCCGCAAAGCATTACGGCAAAAAAGTAGATCTGCGCCGGGACGAGGATGTGCTTGATACCTGGTTCTCATCCGCTCTGTGGCCTTTTTCCACTCTTGGATGGCCGGATATTACGCCGGAGCTTGAGCGCTATTATCCCACAGATGTGCTGGTCACCGGATTTGATATCATCTTTTTCTGGGTCGCCAGAATGATGATGATGGGGCTGCACTTCATGAAAGATGTGCCGTTCAGAAAAGTCTATATCCATGCGCTCGTCCGCGACGAAAAAGGACAGAAGATGTCCAAGACGAAAGGCAACGTGATCGATCCTTTGGATATGATATCCAAATACGGATGCGACGCTTTGCGTTTCACTATGGCCAATATGTCAACGCCGGGAAGGGATATTCGTCTTTCTCCTGCGCGCATCGAGGGTAATCGCAATTTCTCGACCAAGCTGTGGAATGCGGCTCGTTATTGCCAGATGAATTTGTGCGAATGGCAGGATGATTTTGATCCAGCTACAGTTAAGCACAAGGTAAATCGCTGGATTATAGGAGAAACCAAGCTTGCCGCCGATAAAGTTGGAGGGTTGCTGGATCAGTATCGTTTTGATCTGGCGTCATCGGCTGCTTATGACTTTATCTGGAACGACTTCTGCGATTGGTATCTGGAATTCACCAAACCTATACTTATGGGCGATGACGAAGCTGCCAAAACCGAGACAAGAGCGGCAACGGCATGGGTTATGGCGCAGATGCTGAAAATTTTGCATCCGTTTATGCCGTACATAACCGAGGAGCTATGGGGCAAAATTGTCAGCGGCAAAGAGCTTTTGATGTCCACGTTGTGGCCTGAGCTTTCGGGCGATCTAATCAACAACGATGCGCGGGATGAGATCGATTGGGTCATAAGGCTTATATCTGCTGTAAGAGCAATAAGGGCGGAACTGAACGTCCCGGCAGGAGCGCAGATAAAGTTGCAGATCAAGGGCATGAACGATGCCAATAGCAAGCGTCTTGAGTTGCACAAATCCATAATTCTGCGCCTTGCGCGCCTTGCGGAAATTTCTCATTCGAGCGAGGTTCCGAAGGGAGCTGTGCAGACTGTGCTTGATGAGGCCACGCTTGTGTTGCCTCTGGCTGGAGTTATCGATATCGAGCAGGAAAAAGCCCGCCTTGGTAAGGAAAGCGATAAGTGGTCGGCGGAGATCAAGAAAATAGAAAACAAGCTGGCCAATAAGGATTTTGTCAATCGCGCTCCTCCAGAGGTGGTGGATGAGCAGCGTGAGCGCAAAGCCGAGGCTGAGGCCATGGTGGAAAAACTGAAGGCTGCGCAACGGAGCCTGATGGGATGAACGTCTTAAAAAAGCCTGCTGTATTTCTATGCTTTTTGGCGTTGCTGTCGTTGGCTTGCGGATCGGCTTATGCCGAGAAGTATGGCCCGGATTCACCTCTTTGCAAGGCTCTGACTAAGCATGTGCCAAGCGCGGATGTCGCCTATCAGATGGGAGTGGGGATAAACGGAGAAAAAGTGGTAGAGGCTGATCTTGAAGGCGCTGCCCCTGTGATGCTGCCGCAGCCTATAAATATTCCGCTAACGGCGGATTTGATGAAGATTCTGGGGATAACCGCTACCAGTTTTCCCTTTGATAAGATGGGCCGAACGGATATAAATCTAAGTACGCTGACGATAGATGGCGATCGCGTGTTCTATAACGGACAACTGATCTCGGATTCTCAGCAAGACAACCTAGCTGTGCTGTGTCTGCAACCGGATGAGTAATGGCGCAGGTTGATCCCGTTATTTCAACTATTGGTCCGCAGAATGTCAAAGAACGCGCAGAATAATAAAAAAGCAGCAAAAACCGCAATCAGCCCTACCAGGGCCGAAGATTACGCGCAGTGGTATCAACAGGTCGTAAGAGCCTCCGATATGGCAGAGCTTTCCGGCGTGCGCGGCTGCATGGTTATAAAGGCATGGGGCTATGGCGCATGGGAATTGATGCAAAGGGAGCTTGATCGCCGGTTCAGAGAAACCGGGCACGAGAATTATTATTTCCCGCTTTTCATTCCACTAAGCTATTTCCAGCGCGAGGCGGATCACGTCGCCGGTTTTGCTAAAGAGATGGCCATCGTTACTCATCACCGCCTTACAATTAAGGATGGCGTTCTCGTACCCGACGGTGAGCTGGAGGAGCCTCTGGCAATACGTCCTACGTCCGAAACCGTTATCGGAGAATCCATGTCGAAGTGGGTTCAATCATATCGCGATTTGCCTATTTTGCTTAATCAGTGGGCTAATGTTGTGCGGTGGGAAATGCGTCCTCGCATCCTTTTGCGCACGGCGGAGTTCCTCTGGCAGGAGGGGCACACCGCTCATGAGACTTACGAAGAGGCCATGAAGGAAACCCGGCTTATGCTGGATGTTTATGGAAAGTTTGCGGAGGAGCACCTTGCCGTTCCTGTGATAAAAGGCGAGAAAATTGCTCAGGAAAGATTCCCCGGCGCTGTGAACACGTTTTGCATCGAGGCTATGATGCAGGATGGTCGGGCTTTGCAGGCTGGCACCTCGCACTATTTGGGACAGAATTTTGCCAAGGCTTGCAACATCCAGTTTCAAAGCCGTCAGGGCAATCTGGAATACGTTCATACGACTTCGTGGGGGGCGTCCACGCGATTGCTTGGCGCGATAGTTATGACACACGCGGATGACGACGGAATGCGCATGCCTCCGCGCATCGCATCTCATCAGATAATAATCGTTCCCATTTTGCGCGACGATACGCAAAGCGGCGAAGTTATGGCCTATTGCGAGAGCCTTCGCGCTGAGCTTGCGGCTTGCAGTTATGGCGATCAGCCCATAAGGGTTAAGCTCGATGCTCGCGACATAGCTGGCGGCGATAAACGGTGGGATTGGATTAAGAAGGGCGCTCCGATAATTCTTGAAGTTGGACCACGCGATATTCAAGGCGGGCAAGTTTGCGTTATGCGCAGGGATAAGATGTCCGCTGGCAAGCGCTTTATGGCGCGGAGCGAGTTTGTTCAAACTGCGGCGAACGAGCTTGAGGAAGTTCAGCAGACTCTTTTCAATGAGGCTCTGGCTTTGCGTGAGGCTCGCTCGGTCAACGATATTCACGATTGGGCCGCGTTTGAGGCTTATTTCAAAAAAGACGCTGACAACAGTTTCGTTTCCGGCCAAGGGTTTGTCCGAGCCAAGTGGTGCGGAGAAGCGGATTCTCTGGCTAAGCTTGATCCTCTAGGAGTTACGGTGCGTTGTGTGCCATTCGATCAAAGCGGCACGACGGGCGTATGCGTTTTAACCGGTAAACCTGCCACGCAGGACGTAATTTTTGCGCGGGCGTACTGATGATATTTTCTGCTTTTGAACGCAAAGTTGCCATGCGCTACCTTCGCTCTCGAAGGCAGGAGGGATTTATATCCGTTATAAGCTGGTTCTCTCTGCTTGGAATAGGGTTGGGCGTTGCCACGCTGATAATAGTTATGTCGGTGATGAACGGCTTCAGAGCGGAGCTGTTCAGCCGTGTGTTGGGCCTTAACGGACACATGAACGTTTATGGACAGGATAGCATGCTGTCCGACTATGCTCCGCTGGCTGAGGGGATACGTATCATTGACGGCGTGATCGAGGTTTCGCCTTCCGTTGAGGGCCAGACGTTGATAACCAAGGACGGCGTGGCATCGGGAGCTTTTGTGCGCGGCGTTTTGCCAGAGATTTTCAAGCAGCGCCCCACCATATCCGGACACATCGTTTCCGGCACTTTGGATGATTTCGGGGAAGACGGAATAGCTATCGGTGTGCGCATGGCGCAGCGTCTTGGCGTTCATGTGGGAGAGCCTTTGACGCTTATATCTCCCTCTACCACAAGCACCGTATTCGGCACCGCTCCAAGAATGAGAGCATATACTATCGTCGCTGTTTT
>JAQUWX010000100.1 GCA_028692635.1 Alphaproteobacteria bacterium | reverse complement strand
GACGTTGTAACTTGAAGCAGATGCCTCATTTCATGAAGATCGCCTGCCAAGCTCAATTGCTTTTGAAAAGAAGCGCTTTTAAATGGGTCGTTTAATAAACCGTTTTGTTTCAATCGCATTTGCGTGCCGTTCACATCGACAGGGACTCGCATTACAATTGCCGCTCTATTTTGGCCAAAGGATTTATTATAATCAATTTTGCCAACCACTCCGGGGAAAACGGCAAAACTGGGAGCTCTATTCCAAGAAAAGAAGCCACAGAATTTGGACACATCAATTGGCTTGGTATAACCACACGACCCCAAGCCGGCGCTATTAATGGAGTTGATAAATTTCTTTTTTTTCGTCCACGAAACATCAATATCCCGCGCCGCTTGGCAAGCGCATGTTGATGAATCCCACGCAGCGTCTTCAAAAAAAGATGGGTTCGAGAATCTCTTACTAACGCCTTCTTCAGCTATTTTTTTAAACAGCGCCGCCGACCGTTCCTGTTGTTTAGCGTGAGGCAATATTCCATTTTCCAACAACTCGTCCCAGTGAGGCAGATCGGACAAATAGAAATCCAGAACAGGATACCCGGCATAGCGGTTAAAATCCTCCCGTGTCAGGCCATGCTCGATGTGCCTTTGCTCAAGAATGAATTCTCCTGGTTTTACAGGACTCATGGGATACAGCCGTTATTTGCGTTAAAAATGGTCTTTCTTTTATACATTATAATTTTTGGTTAAAATGGTTTCATGCGCCGTTTTTTACTCTTATATAATCATCGCAACTCAAGAATTGGCGGGCTGCTTAGCGTAAAGGACTGTTCTTGTTTAAACTTCAGGGCGCGGCCCGCCAATTCTTGAACTGCGATAGGCACCCTGACAATTAGTGTTTTTTTCACGGTTAACGGAAGATACTGGCGCGCAATCACTTTTTCTTTAAACTCAACAGCATGCCCAAATCCAGCCGCCATAGCTCGCCAAAAAAACCCGAACAATTCGGAGGCTTGTCGCTGACTCGAGCGAAGCTTCTTCTCAAAATAGAAACCTGCGTGATCGCCTTCTTCATGCCCGTTCTATTTTCTGGATTATTTGTTGCAGCCACTATGCTCGGCTTATTTGACAGCGCCTTTCCATGGCTACACCTTGCCGCGCTGCTTGTGTTTGCTGGCTGGTACCTGAACGCGCTAAGAATTGTCCAAAAACGCGCCCCTGCGCTTGACGAACCGGGAGAGCTTTTCGACTACGCCGCCCGCAAACACGCCTCAAGACGACACGCTGCCGTCTGGACCTTTACAGCTCTCAATCGTCCACATTCTTCGCGTTACATCCTGGCCCTTGTAGCCCTTGCCCTCGTAAGCACCGCGTGGATGTCATGGGGAAAAGACGCCATTAATTCCATAAACCCCGGCATAAGCAAAAAATGGCGGCAATCTAAACCGGCCATGAACGCATGGATCGCCCCGCCGGAATACACGCACTTACCGCCGGTCATGCTGGCCACTCCGGCAGAAGTTCTGCAAAACGACAAAACGCTATCGGTCCCGAGCGGCAGCGTAGTCAAAGCGTACATAGCAGGCTCGGGCAGCGCCCCCGGTCTTCAGCTCAACGGAGAATCATATAAATTCACCCCCGACGGCAACAACGGATATTCGATATCCCAGAAAGTCGATGGAGGCCGCAACATATCCATCAATCGCGGATGGAGAAGTCTTGGATACTGGCGAATAAAAGTCCTGCCGGATAAATCGCCCAAAATATCGTTTTTTGCGCCGCCATCTGTGACCGAGCGCAAAACGATCCAGCTTTCCTATCTTGCCAGCGACGACTACGGCATAGATCGCCTCGCGCTGGTGATTGAGCCAGCAATCTCCGCCCCCGGAGTAAGCCTCGACCCAATAACCATACCCCTGCCAACCCCGCTATCTAATGATCTGCGCGAAGACATCTTCAAAGACCTAACCTCAAGTTCTCTTGCCGGTCTTCCGGTAACGCTGCGCCTGCAAGCGACAGATTCTTCCGGCAACGAAGGACTAAGCGACAAAGTTTCCCTAAAGCTCCCCGAACGAGCCTTCCGCCACCCACTGGCAAGCGCGCTGATAGAAGAGCGCAAACTGCTTTTAATGGACGACAGCAAAGCGACGCGCAACGAAACAGCCAACATCATGGCGGGAATAGCGCACCAACCCGGAGCATATAACAGAGACCCCGTAGTCCTAATGGCGCTGCGAACCGGAGCGGTAAGATTGATCCTGGATCAAAACCCGGAAACGCTGCCAATAGTCTCCGATTTACTGTGGCAAGCCGCAATCAGAATAGAAGAAGGCGCAGCAGGCCAGGCGCACGAATCCCTAATAAAAAGACATAATGAGCTGGCTCTGGCGTTCGATCGCAACGCCAATGAAAACGAAGTGCAGTTGTTGATAGAAAAATTGCAGCAGGCGCTTTTTCAATACATGGCCGCGCTCGAAAGCAGAAAGACCACGCTGAAACTCGACGACGGAGAAGACAAATCCATAGCCGAAGATTTTTCCCTGCGCCTGGAACAGCTTCGCGGCCTGTCCGCCGGAGGATTGCGCAAGGAAGCTCGAAACAAACTGGGAGAACTACAGCGCCTATGGGAAAACATAAAAACCGAACCGCTTAAAATCAGCCCACAGCAAAAACACATGCTGCAACAGCAAAACCTCCTAAAGGGCATAGCCGCCGCGCAGCAAAAACTAATCGAAGCCGCAGTGCGAACGGAAAACATCGGCAAAAACCCAGAAGCGCTAAAAAGACTGGCCGAGATACAACAGCGCATAAGCAAACAGTTAAAAAGCGTTCTCGACAGATTAAACAGCACCCCCGTCGGCCTGCTGGAAGGAGCGCACGCAATGGACGCAGCGGTCATAATGTTCAAACAATCCGACATAAAAGCCGCGCTGCAAAGCCAGCATGAAGCCTTGCGAGCACTGCGCAAAGGCATAATGGAAATCGTAGAATCCGAAAAAGAAGCGAAGCAAGAAATGCCTCCCCGCATATATGGCGGAAAGCTTTACAATCCTGACGATAACGAATAATGATCGTCGGCATCGACCGCCCGGAATAACGCAGGAGATACCCATATGTTCATCCAAACCGAAGACACGCCGAATCCTGCAACGCTAAAATTTCTGCCTGGCCAAGACGTGCTCGGAGCCAACTCCGATGGCGCCCTAGACATAACGGATGCCGCATCGGCAGCCACTTCTCCTCTAGCCACCGAATTATTCGGCCTGGACGGAGTTAAAGGCGTCTTCCTTGGCCGCGACTTTATCGCAGTAACAAAAAGCGACGATCGCGATTGGACAACCCTGAAGCCGCAAATCCTCGCCGCCATAATGGAACATTACGTTTCAGGCCGCCCCATAACCAAAAACAATCCCTCCGCACCCCAAGCATCAACAAACGACGACGCAATAGTAAAACAAATCATCGAACTCCTAGAAACCCGAGTCCGCCCCGCCGTAGCACAAGATGGCGGCGACATAGTCTTCCACTCATACGAAGACGGCATCGTATATCTAAAACTACGCGGCGCCTGCGCCGGCTGCCCCAGCGCCACCGCCACCCTAAAAATGGGCGTAGAAAACCTCCTAAAACACCACATCCCCGAAATCCGCGAAGTCCGGCGGGTCGC
>JAQUWX010000037.1 GCA_028692635.1 Alphaproteobacteria bacterium | reverse complement strand
TTCGGTCTTTGCCATGGCTTACGGAGCATATCTTACCGTTCGCACTCTGATGTTCGGCATAGATGTTCCCGGTTATGCGTCTTTGATGGTGGCGATCCTGCTGCTTGGAGGAGTGCAACTTTTAAGCCTGGGAATAATCGGAGAATACCTCGCCCGCGTATTCGTCGAGGTAAAAAGCAGACCGGTCTATCTTATCGCCGAAAAGAGCGGCTTTGATGAAACTACTCCCATCGCGGAATGACCTTGCGGGTTTAGGATCAAAACCCGGAAACCTGTTCTGGGCATTTGTCTTTTTGCATTTATTCTCATGGACAATCGTCGCATGCCTGGTAAGCCCTAACGTCCCACTTGACGTAATCGAAGGCTATGCCTGGGGCCGCGAATGGTTGATAGGAACATATAAACATCCCCCCATGCAGTCATGGTGGCTGGAAATAATGTCTGCGCTTACAGGCCACGCGCCATGGGCGCATTTTCTCGCCAGTCAAATAGCCATAGCAATCGCCTTCTGGGCAGTATGGAAAACTGGCCTTCGGCTTACAAATGAAAAGACGGCTCTGCTTGGAGTCCTTCTGCTTGAAGGCGTGATATACTTCAATTTCACCACCCCTGAATTTAATCCAAACGTGCTACAGGTTACGTTCTGCGCGCTAATAGGCCACTCGTTCTATTGCGCGGTGAAAGATAATCAAACGGCAGACTGGGCATTGCTGGGCCTCTGGAGCGCTGGAGGACTTTACAGCAAATACACTTCGGCTCTACTTATAGGCATTCTGGCGCTATTGTTGATAATTCATCCCTTTGCGCGGCAGAGGTTAAAAAGTTACGGCCCATATCTGGCCATATCAATAATGCTGGCGCTGATCGCCCCGCATGTCTCGTGGCTGTTTTCCCACGATTTCCAGCCCTTCTCGTATGCCGATAGCCGAACGGATCATTCGACTGATTTTATAAAAAACATAACGAACAGCCTGCGATTCATAGGCTCGCAGCTTGCCGCCATAGGCGCAGCGCTGATAATCTTCCTTTCGCTAAGCGGCGGGAAAATATCCTTTAAGGAAAAAGACAAATCGTTCGACACTGTTTTTCTCCACACCGTCGCGCTGGCGCCCTTGGCGACATTGCTTTTTCTATCGTTATTTGCCGGAATAAAAATCCGCGATATGTGGGGATCGTCATTGTGGATGTTTATCGGACTGTGGGCGCTCATAAATTTGAAATACGACATAACCCCGCGCTCGATTAAACGCTTCGCTATCGCATGGGGTTTTGTGTTCGCGCTCGGACTGGCAACGTACGCAGGCTTCGAACACTTCGGCCCTCTGGCGCTCAACACAGGAAAACGCGTGCATTTTCCAGGAAAAGAAATGTCCGAGCAAATCACGCGCTCATGGGCAGATCGCTATAAAACTCCGCTGAAATACGCAATCGGAGACACATGGCTGGCAGGAAATCTCGCATACTATGCGGACTCTCCTCGACCTCATGTTTTTATACAGGCGGATCCTACGATAAGCGGCTGGATAAATGGAGAAGACGTTCATCGTAACGGAGGAATACTATTGTGGTGCGGGAAGCACTGCGCTGATGAAAATTCGGCGCGCTCCATACCCGGGTATTTTAGTGAGATTTTTCCTTCGGCTGAAGTTCAACAACCGCTAACACTTTCGTGGCAAACTGTTTACCCTGTAAAACCAGCGATCATAGGATGGGCCATCGTTCCCCCCAAACTGTGACGGCAACCCCAAACCCGGACGTTATCCGCTATGATAGAAACAAGAAAGCGCTCCGTTCTTTTAATCGAAGACGATCCTCCGCAGGCTGAAATATACTCAAGCTATCTAAGGATCGCAGGATACAGCGTTATCCCCTCATATACGGGAAAAGACGCTTTGGAAAAACTGGATCAGTATAAACCGTCGGCAATAGTTCTGGATTTACATTTGCCCGACATGGATGGAATGATAATTTTGAATAAGGCTCATAGCCTTTATCCAGAAATGCCGATTGTAATAATAACTGCAGACACCTCCGCTAAAGCCGCCGAAGACGCTATTCACGGCGGAGCGTATGACTTTATCTTAAAACCTTTTCCCGCGCCGAGAATGACTACGACGCTTAACAACGCGCTTGAGCATAACCTGCTTCAGCGAGAAGTCGTGGCACTAAGGCAGACGCTTGGCCAGAGCCATTACCTCGGATTTGTCGGGCAGTCGCAGGTGATGCAAGCGGTGTACAGGATCATAGAATCCGTCGCATCCAGCAAAGCCAGCGTATTCATAACGGGAGAAAGCGGCACCGGCAAAGAGATGGCCGCGCAAGCACTGCACCAGGCCAGCCCAAGACGCTCGCAACCGTTTGTCGCCATAAACTGCGGAGCCATTCCGCATGAGCTGCTTGAGAGCCAGATTTTCGGCCATGTAAAAGGAGCCTTCACCGGAGCAATAAACCACCACCCCGGAGCGGCAAAGAAAGCGAACGGAGGCACCCTTCTGTTGGACGAAGTTTGTGAACTACCGTTGGACTTGCAGGTAAAGCTGCTTCGCTTTTTACAAACCGGAGAAATCAATCCTGTCGGAAGCGATCAGACAGAAAAGGTTGATATAAGAATTATTGCCGCAACCAATCGAGATCCCATGGCCGACGTGAAATCCGGTCGTTTCCGCGAGGATCTTTTCTATCGCCTGCACGTTGTGCCTCTGGAATTGCCTCCCTTGCGTGAAAGAGAAGATGACGTTCTCATGCTTGCCGAGCATTTCCTGCAAAAATTCAATGTGGAGGAGAACAAGAATTTTCTGGGCTTCGCGCCTGACGTTATACAAATGTTCCGCAGGTACGAATGGCCGGGAAATGTGCGGCAGCTTGAAAACATCATACACCAAATCGTAGTTCTTTATAACGAGCCAGCGATAACTGTAAAAATGCTGCCTGAACAACTTTCTGCCGCATCGGCCAAGATGGAAGCGCTGAGCGAGCTGGCGGCGCCCCTCCCAACATTATTGCCACCCAGCGAGCCTCCTACGATAGAGCCTTTATGGATGGTGGAGAAAAAAACGATACTTGAAGCTCTTCTGAAGACCGATCAGGACGTAGTAAAAGCGGCCTCATTGCTGGAGGTAAGCCCCTCGACGCTCTATCGCAAGCTTCAGATATGGAAATCCAGTGAAATAAAACAACCCAACCAATAATTATGGTTAAAATCCGCATAGTTTATGGAATTGCGCTTACAAATGCCCTAAATTGACAGCTCCATATTCTTAACAGTGTTGATGTTTCATGACGCCAAGAATTAGACTTCCCAGAATATTGCTGACGAACGACGATGGCATCGACGCCAAAGGACTTTCCGTTCTGGACGAGATCTGCCAGGAATTCGCGGAAGAGGTCTGGATCATCGCGCCCAAGCACGACCAAAGCGGCAGTTCCCAATCTATATCTCTCCTAAAACCGGTCAGGTTCGAGAAGTGCGGCGATCGCAGTTGGGCAGTGCATGGCACTCCAAGCGATTGCGTAGCCATGGCGCTTAATTATTTTATGATCGACTCCCCTCCTGCCCTGCTTCTTTCGGGAATAAACTGCGGACTGAACCTGGGCGATGAAGTATGCCTCTCCGGCACCATAGGCGCAGCGCTCACCGGACTTATGTTCGGAGTGCCCTCGATCGCGTTCAGTCAGGGATATTCAAGCCGCGACAATCCTCCATGGGAAACGTCAAAAGAAATAATCCCACATCTTCTTGAGCACTTTCTCAAAGAAGGATGGCGCAAAGAAACCTGCCTATCCATAAACATCCCAAGCCAACCCGCAAGCGACATCAAAAGCTATAAGTGGGCTAAACAGAGCAAAAAGAACGTAGTCGGATTTAACGTGGATGCGAGAAAAAATCCTCGCGGACAGGATTATGCCTGGCTAAGCCTTTTGCACGCGACGGCTGAAACGGATAACGACAGCGATCGCGCAATTCTCAATCGAGGCAAAGTATCGGTATCCGCGCTGTCTTTAGACAGGAGCATGGAAATTCTCAAACCATCGGTCAAATTCGACGAAATTGATTCCGATGATTGTTCTGAAAAATGAACGACGGACTGCCAACCGATTTAATGGTAAACGCGCAAATTCGCGTTGCCTATAAAGAAGGCGTTACGATAGTAGTGAGCAAACGCGGCGACAACTCCAGCGGCACGATTATACTTAAAATCAATAAACTGGACGGAACAGCTCGCGTGCTCACGCAAGTGCGCTATAATGATGAGCTGGTGTGGTGTCCAATAAGCAAAACCGACCCCATGCCAGAATCAGATGCCGATCGCTATCTCGAGCAGCAAGCTAAATTCGACACAGATTGCTGGATCATAGAGATCGAAGACAAGCAGGGCCGAATCTGGTTTCCTGGGCGCGTTATCAAGGCTTGATAAACTTCCATTTTCTGGCAAAATCCTGTCTTATATACACAATCGTATGTTCCTTCTTTAAAAGGTCTTTTAGATGTCAGCTCAAAATAACAGTATGCCGATGTTTTACACCTCTCCGCGCCCGCTTGATAGAGTGCGCGACGCGGAATTGAGAGTCTCCCGCCCGACCAGTTTCAGATTTGCGGCAAAGTCTAACGCCATACCGCTGTTGGTTGACGAATTTCCCCTGGCTGCTCCGTACTATCCCATCGTATTCGCAGCAGGCCCAAACCCCGTCCCAGCGGCAGTGGTCGGCCTGCGTAACGACACCAACCTTTTCGTAAACGAGGATGGAAATTGGCTGGCTAATAACTACATTCCTGCATATGTGCGTCGCTATCCGTTTATTCTTATGGACGATCCCGAGCAGAAGCAGTTCGTTCTATGTCTTGACGATTCCAGCGATATGATAGGAAAAGAAGGCGAATTTCCTCTTTTCGAGAACGATAAGCCGAGTGAGTTTACTCAAAGCGCGATTGAATTCTGCGCCGCTCTGAGACAACAAGGCGATGCTACGGATGAATTTATAAAAGCTCTACAGGAACATCGCCTGCTTGTGCCGAACGACGCTCAAATCGACATGCCGGACGGAACAAAGCTTCAGCTGGGCGGTTTTATGGTGATCGACCCGCAGAAATTTGATAACCTTCCTGACAATATTTTCCTTTCCTGGCGCCGCAAGGGATGGATAGGATTGATTTACGCTCATCTAATATCCTCTCACCAGTGGCAAAGTCTTGTAAGGTTATCACAGGAACGTTCATGAACAGAAATTGCGGCATAGCCGCGCTTTTTTGCATATTGCTGATGGCGCATGGAGCAAGCGCCGCAGAGCAGCCGTCCGCTCGCCATGGAATAGCGCTGCACGATGAGCCTCAATACGGCGAAAGCTTCGGCCATTTTAATTACGCTGATCCTGACGCTCAAAAAGGCGGAGAAATTCGCCTCGCCGCCGCAGGAACCTTCGATAACCTTAATCCATACATACTAAAAGGCGTTGCCGCAGCGGGATCGTCAATGGTCTTTGAAACCCTGATGGAGCCATCTTTAGACGAGCCTTTCAGTCAGTACGGCTGGGTGGCGGAAAGCGTAACGGTCGCCCCGGACAAAAGCTGGGTTAGCTATCAGTTGAGACCTCAAGCGCGTTTTCACGATGGAAAACCAATTACTCCCGACGACGTAATTTTCTCTTTTGAAACTCTGCGCACAAAAGGACACCCCTTCTATCGCAGCTATTATAAGGATGTCGTGAAAGCCGAAAAGATCGGCTCCAACGGAGTTAAATTCGTATTCAGCAATCCTGGCAATACCGAACTGCCGCTAATCATGGGTCAACTGCCGGTGCTGGCAAAGCATTTCTGGGAAGGACGAGATTTTTCAGCGACTACTTTGTCTCCGATTATAGGCAGCGGTCCGTATAAAATAGATAACGTGGCCCCAAGCCGCAGCGTGACTTACAAAAAAGTCCGCGACTGGTGGGCGGCCGATCTGCCTGTAAATCGCGGACGATATAATTTCGACGTAATCAGATACGATTATTATCGCGATCAAACCGTGACTACCGAAGCGTTCCTTTCCGGCAGATACGATTTTCGCGTAGAAAATATAGCTAAAAACTGGGCATCGTCTTACAACACTCCGGCGGTGGAACAAAAACTGATCGCTAAGGAAGAAATAAAGAACGAACTGCCAACAGGAATGCAGGGATTTATCTACAACACCCGCCGCGATCTGTTTAAAGACAAGCGCGTGCGCGAAGCGCTTTCTTATGCGTTCGATTTTGAGTGGGCAAATAAGAACGTCGCCTACGCCTCATATAAACGCACCAGCAGTTATTTTTCCAATTCCGAGATGGCGGCGCAAGGATTGCCATCCAAGGAAGAGCTGGAAATTTTGGAACCATACAGGGGCAAAATACCGGATGAAGTGTTCTCGACCGAATTCAAGCCTCCCCAAACTGACGGCAGCGGAGACGCGAGAGAAAACCTCAAGAAAGCCAGCGACCTTCTTAGAGAAGCCGGATGGATGCCGATGAACGGCAAGCTGGTGAATTCAAAAGGTCAGGTTTTCAAATTCGAAATCGTCGATGAATCCCCTGCGTTTGAGCGCTGGATACAGCCTTTCCTGCGCAACATGGAGCGCCTTGGCATACAGGCGACTTTCCGCATAGTGGACAGCGCTCAATATCAAAATCTTACGGACAGCTTTAACTTTGACATGATAGTGCATGTGTTTCCCCAGTCCTTATCTCCGGGAAATGAGCAGCGCGACTTCTGGGGCTCGGCAAAAGCCGATCAGCGCGGGAGCCGTAATTTAATCGGAGTCAAAGACCCCGTAGTAGATGAGATAGTGGACAAACTGATCCACGCGCAGGACAGAAAATCTCTTGTGACGCTATGCCGAGCGCTAGACAGAATATTACTCTGGAACCACTATGTGATCCCGCACTGGTACAACGACGTATGGCGCATAGCTTATTGGGACATCTTCAGCCACCCCGCCACCAGCCCCAAATACGGCCTGGGCTTCCCCGAGACCTGGTGGATAGACGACAACAAACTGAAAACAGTTATCAAGTCGCAAAAGCGCAATCGGTAATCAACCTCACGAAAAACAAAAGGGCATTGCCGCTTTCGCGATAATGCCCTTTTGAATAAGTTACATTGAAGCAGCTTTTACGCCGCGTCAGTGCCCTGCTCTTCTCTTGCCGCAGCAGCAGCCGCGTTTTGAGCTTCGAGCTGAGCGGCACGTTCTTTGGCCTTTTGCATATCCAGCTTGTCGGCATCAAGATCACGCGAAGCGGCAATGAGACGAAGACGGTTAACGACAGCGCCCGTTCCCACTGGCACCAAACGGCCAACGATCACGTTTTCTTTCAAGCCCTCAAGAGTATCAACCTTGCCCGCAACAGCGGCCTCGGTCAGCACTCGCGTCGTTTCCTGGAACGAAGCGGCAGAGATGAACGAACGCGTCTGCAAGCTGGCCTTGGTTATGCCCTGAAGCACAGCCCTGCACTGAGCGGGAGTAAGGTTCTCAAGCACAGCCTTAGCGTTGATAGCGTCAAATTCGACACGATCCACCTGCTCGCCGATCATAAGCGTGGTGTCTCCGCCATCGGTTATCTCGACCTTCTGCAACATCTGGCGAGCGATGACTTCGATATGCTTGTCGTTGATCTTCACGCCTTGCAGACGATAGACCTCCTGGATCTCGTTGATGAGGTACTCGGCCAAAGCCGCGACGCCCATAACAGCCAGAATATCGTGAGGAACGGGGTTTCCGTCGATCAGAAGATCTCCACGAACGATCATATCGCCTTCCTGAACGGCAACATGCTTGCCCTTTGGAATGAGATATTCGCGTGGCTCCAGAGTTTCATCCATCGGCCTTACGATGATGCGACGCTTGGTTTTATAGTCCTTACCGAACTCAACCCTGCCGTCCACATCGGCGATAATGGCGAAGTCCTTCGGACGACGAGCTTCGAACAGCTCGGCGACGCGAGGCAAACCACCAGTGATATCGCGTGTCTTCGATCCCTCGCGAGGAATACGAGCCAGCACATCGCCGCCTTGAACCTTAGCGCCGTTCTCAACATTGAGGATGGCATCGACAGGCAGGAAGTAACGAGCTTCCATACCGCTTGAAAGGCTAAGAACCTCTCCAGCTTCATCGTGCATGACGATACGAGGACGCAACTCAGCGCCTCTGGTCTGCTGACGGAAGTCGATAACCTTCTTGGATGAGATTCCAGTCGCCTCGTCCATAACCTCAAGAACCGACAACCCTTCGATCAGGTCGGCATAATGAGCCACACCGGTACGCTCAGTGATAATAGGCAGCGTGTACGGATCCCATTCGGCCAGCTTTTGACCCTTGGCAACCTTTAATCCATCGTCGGTAAGCAGCTTGGAACCATAAGGGATGCGGTGACGAGCTTTTTCGCGACCAAGATCGTCAAGCAACACCAACTCGCAATTACGACCCATGACGACCATACGGCCTTCGCTGTTCGTAACGACGTTCTTGTTCTTGATAAGGACCTTAGAGTCGAACGAAGCCTCGACCGAGTTCTGTTCCGCTCCACGTTGAGCGGCGCCACCGATGTGGAAGGTACGCATAGTAAGCTGAGTTCCCGGCTCGCCGATTGACTGCGCAGCGATTACGCCGACAGCCTCTCCGACGTTGACGGGAGTTCCCCGAGCCAGATCGCGACCATAGCATTTTCCGCAAACGCCGCCTTCTGTCTTACATGTGAGAACCGAGCGGATCTTGACCACGTCAATGCCAGCCGCGTCGATAGACACGATCTGAGGCTCTTCGATAAGCTCTCCAGAGGAAACTATGACAGCTCCGGTCACGGGATGGACGATGTCCTCCGCAGCGGTGCGTCCGAGAATACGCTCAGACAACGGAGCAATGACTTCTCCGCCATCGATTACAGCCTTGACGGTCAAACCGTTCGTAGTGCCGCAATCATTCTCGACAATGATGGCATCTTGAGCCACATCGACAAGACGCCTGGTCAGGTATCCCGAGTTCGCAGTCTTAAGAGCGGTATCGGCCAAACCTTTACGAGCGCCGTGAGTTGAGTTGAAGTACTCAAGAACCGACAAACCTTCTTTAAAGTTGGAAATGATCGGAGTCTCGATGATTTCGCCTGACGGCTTGGCCATCAAGCCGCGCATACCGGCCAATTGCTTGATCTGAGCGGCAGAACCACGAGCGCCGGAGTGAGCCATCATGTAAACGGAATTGATGTTGCCCTTACCGGTATCGGAAATGCCCTTCATCATCTCTTCGGCGACTTTTTCGGTGCAGGTTGACCAAACGTCAACGACCTTATTGTATTTTTCGCCGCGAGTGATCAAACCATCCTGATACTGCTGTTCATATTCACGAACCTGATCCTGGGCCTTCTTGATAAGCATTTGCTTAGCCGGAGGAATAATCAGATCATCCTTGCCAAACGATATACCTGCGCGGCAAGCGTTGCTGTAACCAAGCCCCATAAGGCGATCGGCGAATATAACCGTCTCCTTCTGGCCGCAATGACGATAAATAGCGTCGATGACGTTGGTTATGTCTTTTTTGGTCAGAACGTGATTGATAAGTTCGAACGATATCTTGGGATGACGCGGCAGAATCTCTGAAAGCAGCATACGTCCCGGAGTGGTATCCAAACGAACCGTTATAGGATTTCCATTTGCATCGACAGTTTTATAACGAGCTTTAATCTTGGTGTGCAAAGTGACAACCTTGCTGGCCAAGGCCTGCTCTATCTCACCGATGTTAGCGAAAGCCATGCCTTCGCCGATAGCGCCTTCGCGCATCATAGTGATGTAATAGATACCAAGAACGATATCCTGCGACGGAACGATAATAGGCTTACCGTTCGCGGGGCTGAGAATATTGTTGGTGGACATCATCAAAACGCGAGCTTCGAGCTGAGCTTCAAGCGACAACGGCACATGAACGGCCATTTGGTCGCCGTCGAAGTCGGCGTTAAACGCGGTACAAACCAGAGGATGCAGCTGGATAGCCTTACCCTCGATCAGCACAGGCTCGAACGCCTGAATGCCAAGGCGGTGAAGCGTCGGAGCGCGGTTGAGCATGACGGGATGCTCTCTGATAACTTCTTCGAGAATATCCCAAACCTCGGGACGTTCCTTCTCGACCATACGCTTTGCAGCCTTAATGGTGGAAGCCATGCCGTAAAGTTCCAGCTTGGCGTAAATGAACGGTTTAAACAGCTCGAGAGCCATCTTTTTCGGCAATCCGCACTGATGCAATTTCAGTTCGGGACCGACGGTGATAACGGAACGACCCGAATAATCCACGCGTTTACCGAGCAGATTCTGACGGAAGCGACCCTGCTTGCCCTTAAGCATGTCTGACAGAGATTTCAGAGGCCGTTTATTCGCGCCGGTAATGACGCGCCCACGGCGACCGTTATCGAACAGAGCATCGACGGCTTCTTGCAACATGCGCTTTTCGTTACGCACGATAATGTCAGGAGCGCGCAATTCGATGAGACGCTTTAAGCGGTTATTGCGATTGATAACGCGGCGATAAAGATCGTTCAGATCGGAAGTAGCAAAACGACCGCCATCGAGAGGCACCAAAGGACGCAATTCAGGCGGAATAACCGGAACGACATCGAGAACCATCCACTCAGGACGAGCGCCGGATTCGATGAAAGCCTCAATTACCTTCAATCTTTTCACAAGCTTCTTGCGCTTGGCATCCGAAGAAGTCTCGCGCATATCGTCGCGCAGCTTGATCTTTTCTTCATGAAGATCGATACCGGAAAGCATATGCTTCACAGCCTCGGCTCCGATCATAGCGGTGAACGCGTCGTTGCCGTACTCTTCCTGCGCGTTAAAATATTCTTCCTCGCCCAAAAGCTGGCGCGGCTTCAAAGCCGTTAAACCCGGCTCGGTGACGATATAATTTTCGAAATAGAGAACCCTCTCCAATTCCTTGAGAGTCATATCAAGCAGCAGTCCGACCCGCGAAGGCAAAGACTTCATGAACCAGATATGAGCCACAGGAGAAGCAAGCTCGATATGCCCCATGCGTTCGCGACGCACCTTTTGCAAGGTGACCTCGACGCCGCACTTTTCGCAGATGATGCCGCGGTATTTCATGCGCTTGTATTTGCCGCACAAGCATTCGTAATCCTTGATCGGCCCAAAGATGCGAGCGCAGAACAAACCATCGCGCTCTGGCTTAAAGGTGCGATAGTTGATCGTCTCCGGCTTCTTTATTTCACCAAACGACCAGGAGCGAATACGCTCAGGAGAAGCGATCGAGATCCTTATCTGATCGAAGCTCAAAGGCGCTGCCTGCTGGTTAAAGATGTTCATAAGGTCGTTCATGCGTTACTCCCGCGAGATAACTTGCTTTATTATTTAGGCAATCTTCCAAAAAATTTTCATCACTATGCCGAGTCAGGCAAAGCCTCCGTCGATTGACCATCCTGCCCCAAGGCTTCCAGTTTCTTTTGGTCCAGCTCGACGTTAAGACCCAAGGAACGCAGTTCCTTGACCAAGACGTTGAAGGACTCTGGAATGCCTGATTCAAAATTGTCTTCGCCGCGAACGATAGCTTCATAGACTTTGGTGCGACCGGAAACGTCATCGGACTTAACCGTGAGAATTTCCTGCAAAGTATAGGCCGCTCCGTAAGCTTCGAGCGCCCAGACTTCCATTTCTCCGAAGCGTTGACCGCCGAATTGAGCTTTACCGCCCAACGGTTGCTGCGTGACCAAGCTGTAAGGCCCAATCGAGCGAGCATGGATCTTGTCATCGACCAAGTGATGAAGTTTGAGCATGTAAATGTAGCCCACAGTCACCTTACGATCGAATGACTCGCCAGTGCGTCCGTCAATAAGCACTTCCTGCCCTGACTTATCCAAACCGGCCAATCCAAGCATGTGTTCGATATCGGCCTCACGAGCTCCGTCAAACACAGGAGTAGCCATCGGCATTCCCGGCTGAAGGTTGTGAGCCAGCTCTAAGATTTCATCGTCGGACATATCCGCGATGTCGCGCTTATAGCTATCTTCGCCGTATATCGTCTTCAACTTAGATCTGATATCCGAAGCATTAGTCTTTTTGCCCTGGCTTACCTGCTGCTGATAAACTTCCAGCATCTGGCCGATCTGATGACCGAGGTTAGCCGAAGCCCATCCAAGATGAGTTTCCAAAATTTGACCGACGTTCATGCGGCTTGGCACGCCAAGCGGATTGAGCACGAGATCGACCGAACGGCCATCCGGCAAATAAGGCATATCTTCAACCGGCAGGATGCGAGAAACGACGCCCTTGTTGCCGTGACGACCGGCCATTTTGTCTCCCGGTTGAAGCTTACGCTTCACCGCGACAAACACTTTGACCATCTTCATGACGCCCGGAGGCAATTCATCTCCGCGTTGCAGCTTGCTGACCTTATCTTCAAAGCGCTTTTTAAGCTCGTTGATCTGATCGTCGAAAGCCTTGCCGATAATTTCGACCTGCTCCATCACCTTGTCGTCCTTGACGCCAACCTGACGCCATTGACCATGAGTGTATTCGTCCAGAATCTCGGCGGCGATAATCTTGCCGGTCGGGAAATTCTTGGGACCGGAAACGGCCTTCTGACCAAGCAACAGCTCTTTCAGGCGACCGAAATAGGTGCGTTCAAGAATTGCGCGTTCGTCGTCGCGATCTTTTGCAAGACGCTCGATCTCGGAACGCTCGATAGCAATCGCACGTTGATCCTTTTCAATGCCGCGGCGAGAGAACACGCGAACCTCAACGATGGTTCCCGTAACGCCAGGAGGCAAACGAAGGCTGGTGTCGCGAACATCCGCGGCTTTTTCACCGAAGATAGCGCGCAGCAGTTTTTCTTCCGGAGTCATGGGGCTTTCACCCTTGGGAGTGACCTTGCCGACAAGAATGTCGCCGGGGTTCACTTCCGCTCCGATATAAACGATACCGGCCTCGTCGAGATTTTTAAGAGCTTCCTCGCCGACGTTAGGAATATCGCGAGTGATTTCTTCCTGACCCAGCTTGGTGTCACGAGCCATCACTTCGAATTCCTCGATATGGATCGAGGTAAACACGTCTTCGCTGACGATACGTTCGGAGATCAATATGGAATCTTCGAAGTTATAACCGTTCCAAGGCATAAACGCGACGAGCACGTCGCGACCGAGAGCCAATTCGCCCAACTGGGTCGAAGGACCGTCCGCAATGATGTCGCCCTGCTTCACAATATCGCCGACTTTCACAAGAGGACGCTGCGTGATGCAAGTGCTTTGGTTAGAGCGCTGGAACTTGAGCATATTGTAAATATCAACGCCAGGAGCAGCCGAGTTGCTGTCGTCATAAGCGCGAACGACTATGCGAGTGGCGTCAACCTGATCGATAATGCCAGAGCGCTTCGCAGCGATGACAACGCCGGAATCGCGAGCCACAACGCCTTCCATGCCGGTGCCGACAAGCGGAGCGTCGTTACGCAGCAAAGGAACTGCCTGACGTTGCATGTTAGATCCCATCAGAGCGCGGTTAGCGTCATCGTTCTCAAGGAACGGGATGAGCGCCGCAGCGACAGACACGATCTGCTTCGGAGAAACGTCGATGAAGTCGATGACTTCGGCAGGAGCGAGCATGTTCTCGCCGTTCTTACGAGCCATAATCAACTCGTTCACGAACTTTCCGCCTTTATCGACTTCGGCATTGGCCTGAGCGATAGTGTACTGTCCCTCTTCCATAGCGGAGAGATAAACGACCTCAGCGGTGACCTTGGCGTTCTTCACGCGACGATAGGGGCTTTCGATGAAGCCGTATTGATTTACGCGAGCATACGTAGCCAGCGAGTTTATCAAGCCGATATTCGGACCTTCGGGAGTTTCGATCGGGCATATACGACCATAGTGTGTCGGATGAACGTCGCGAACCTCGAACCCGGCGCGCTCACGAGTCAAACCGCCCGGCCCAAGAGCCGAAACGCGACGTTTGTGAGTGATTTCGCTAAGCGGGTTAGTCTGATCCATAAACTGGCTCAACTGAGACGAACCAAAGAATTCGCGCACAGCGGCGGCAGCCGGTTTAGCATTTATAAGATCGTGAGGCATGACAGTATCGATCTCAATCGAGCTCATGCGCTCTCTGATAGCGCGCTCCATGCGCAACAATCCCAAACGATATTGATTTTCCATCAACTCGCCGACAGAACGAACGCGGCGGTTGCCAAGATGATCGATATCGTCGATCTCGCCCCGACCGTCTTTAAGGTCGGAAAGAATGCGAAGAATCTTGATGATGTCTTCCTTGCGAAGCACGCGCACTTGATCGTCCGTCTTGAAACCAAGACGAGCGTTCATCTTAACGCGCCCAACCGGAGAAAGATCGTAACGTTCCAGATCGAAGAACAATCCGGTGAACAAAGCGTCGGCAGACTCCAATGTCGGAGGCTCACCCGGACGCATAACGCGATATATATCGACAAGCGCTTCTTCTCTGGTGCTGTTCTTGTCAGCCGCCATAGTGTTGCGCATATAGGGTCCGATATTCACATGATCGATGCCAAGAACCGAAATTTCTTTTATTCCGGCTTCTTCAAGCTGTTCCATGATCTCAACGGTCAACTCATCTCCCGCTTCAAACATGACGATGCCGTTTTTCTCATCGATCATATCGACAGCGAGATACTGACCGGCGATTTCCTCGTCCTGCAACAGGATTTCCTTCACGCCCTGCTCTATGAGCTTGGCGATCAAGCGCGGAGCCATCTTTGTTCCGGCCTCAGCGATAACCTTGCCGTTTTTCGCATCGACAAGATTGGTCATGATTTTCTGACCCTTGATACGCTCGGGATCGAATTGAGTGGTCCAACCCTTCTTGGCGCGCTTGTAAACTATAGAGCTATAAAAGGATGACAGAATTTCTTCTCTGGACATTCCTTGAATTTCACTGGCGGCAAGCGGCTTGCCATCCTTGCGACGCTTGGCGCGCAATTTCTCAGTGGACTCCCCGTCCAAGGCGTAAAGCAAAGTCGTAACCGGAAGCTTGCGGCGACGATCGATGCGCACATACATCATATCCTTGGCGTCGAATTCAAAATCGAGCCAAGATCCACGATAGGGAATGACGCGAGCGGCAAACAAATACTTGCCGGACGAATGAGTCTTACCCTTATCGTGATCGAAGAAAACGCCGGGGCTGCGATGCATCTGACTTACGATGACGCGCTCAGTTCCGTTGATAATGAACGTCCCGTTAGCAGTCATGAGCGGCATATCGCCCATATACACGTCTTGTTCTTTGATATCGCGAATGGACTTGACAGCAGTCGTCTCATCCACATCGAACACAGTGAGGCGCAAAGTTACTTTAAGCGGCGCGGCGAAAGTCATTCCGCGCTGCTGGCACTCCTCAACGTCATACTTGGGCTGTTCCAGCTCATAGGAAACGAAATCGAGCACAGCGCGCTCGGAAAAATCCCTGATTGGGAAAGCAGATTGCAAGACTTCCTGCAAACCGACTCTCTGGCGAGCCGCGACGGGCACATCCATCTGGAGAAAATTATCATACGAGCGCCTTTGAACCTCGATAAGGTTCGGCATCTCTGCGACTTCTGGAATGCGGCCAAAACTTTTTCGGATTTTCTTGCGGCCCGTAAAACTTTTACCTAATGCAACAACGGATGCACTCTGAGCCATGCTTGCCTCTCAACAGTAAAACGCCGCACGGAGATGCGCGGGGTGTTTCATCCATGACGCGCTTAATACGCGCCACGTAACCAAAAAACAGTCGCCAACGTAAAATCTCGGGCGACAAACAAAAACAAACGACGCCACACAGCGACACGGGGTTCTCCGCGCACTGAATAGAGTCGGTTGCGTTAGAGCAATTTATGCCCGGATTTATGGCCCGGAACCCAACATTACGCAAGTAAAAAATAAGGTTAAGAATCAAACAGAAGAGCCCCTCTGCCTAATGTATTTTAACCACCCTGCCCGCCATGATTTTGGCTCTAAACGGTGGTGGACGCCAAAAAACCAGAAGGGCGCGGGTAAAAACCCCGCGCCCGACAGGCTGATTTAGCAATTATTTCAATTCAACGGCAGCGCCGGCAGCTTCAAGCTGCTTCTTGAACTTCTCGGCATCGGCCTTGGAAACGGCTTCCTTAACGGTCTTAGGAGCGCCCTCGACCAGATCCTTGGCTTCCTTGAGGCCCAGACCGGTGATCGCACGGACTTCCTTAATGACTTCGATCTTCTTGTCGCCAGCCTTAGCGAGAACGACCGTGAACTCGGTCTGCTCTTCGGCAGGAGCGGCACCGGCAGCGGCCACGGCAGCTACGGCAACGGGAGCGGCGGCGCTAACGCCCCACTTCTCTTCCAGCATCTTGGACAACTCAGCCGCTTCGATAACGGTCAAGGCGGACAATTCTTCAACGATCTTTTCCAACTTAGACATTTTACTCTCCTAGTTTCAGTTAACTTATTAAAACAACCACTTAGGCCCAAACGCTTATATCCAGGCTTAGCTTCTCTGAATTACTTATGCCGCCTGTTTGCTGTGAGCGGACATCACGCGAGCCAGCTGCCCGGCAGGAGCCTGCAACACACCAGCGATCTTCGTGGCCGGAGCCAACAGCAACCCGACCAGCTTACCGCGAAGGGCATCGAGCGACGGAAGCGCAGCAAGAGCCTTAGTAGCAGTGGCATCGAGTATCTGCTCCCCAAGAGCTGCACCGACGATTTTGAGCTTGTCGTTCTTCTTGGCAAACTCGGCAACGACCTTAGCAGCCGCAACTGGGTCCTTTGAGAAGGCCAGAGCCGTAGGCCCCTTCAAGAACTTGTCCAACGCCGCCAGCTTGGTATCCTTGATGGCGCGACGAACGAGCGTATTCTTGCCGACCTTTATATGCGCTCCAGCAGCGCGAATTTTACGACGCAGATCCAAAGTCTGATCGGCATCCAGCCCTTCTTGCTGAACGACAACGACTAGCTCCACGTCCTTAATGTTGGCGCCTAAAACTTCAACCAACTTTTGCTTAGCATCACGTTTTGTACTCATATTCCAGCACCCCATTTTACAAATCGGAAAAACCCGACATAAACAAAAACAACCCCGCCGCATAAGACGAGCAGAAAACTTATATTGCCTGAGATTTTTAAGAAGAGCCGAAACAGCGCCGATAAGATGAGCGGAAACACATATCCGCGAAACGCGCCGTATAACTTCAACCCGTCTATGCTGGCACTTTAACCCACCGAAGCAGGACCCGCAGTCTCAGACAGAACGCCCCCGTTTTCAGGAAGCAGGTGCTTTATAAGAACATCCCTCTTGCCTTGCAAGAGAAAAGATAGGGTTAA
>JAQUWX010000036.1 GCA_028692635.1 Alphaproteobacteria bacterium | reverse complement strand
TATTACAACGATCTAGATCAACTAGACGATATAATAAAACGCATAAAAAGCTAACCGGCGAGCCGCCGGGGGCATTAGTTTTCTCTCTTGCTGAAGCCGTGTGTTCTTCCGGCGAGCCGCCGGGGGCATTAGTTTTCTCTCTTGCTGAAGCCGTGTGTTCTTCCGGCGAGCCGCCGGGGGCGTTAATTCTCTCTCTTGCTGAAGCCGTGTGTTCTTAACTGGCGGGTCGCGAGCCGCGACGGGCAGTAGTTTTCTCTCTTGCTGAGGTTGTGTGTTCTTGGCTGGCGGGGAGTGAGCTGCAACGGGTGGGGGCTGAAAGATACAGGATAAATCTTGAAATTTCTTCGGATCGCATTCATGGTGGTTGCTGAAGGCGGCGAAAGCTGACCTTTGGGGCGTTACAACCCTTACTCATGGCGGTTCGTGTGACCGTTTTTCGCACTCTTCGACTCTTCTGGTCGAGGAGGCGCAAGCGTATGTTCAGGGCGAAAGCCTAAAGGTTTGCGCGACCTCTCTATGAGTAGGTTTGTAAACTCCCCGATCACCAAGGCAATTGTGCCTTGGTGATCTTTCTGTCATTTGACCGGAGGGGAAGAGATGAAATCACACGAAAAGGTTATTAACCCTATTGATGCGCATGTGGGGAGGAGGTTGGCTCTTGCTCGCTATTTGTGCGGGCTGAGCCAGGGGCGTCTTGGCGCTTTGGTTGGGGTTACGTTTCAACAGATCCAGAAATATGAGAACGGGACTAACAGGATAAGCGCAAGTAATCTTTTGCGGCTCGCCAATGCTCTAAATGTGTCTATAGATTGGTTCTTCGAGGGTGCGGAGGCAGAGGACAGATGACAGGAATCAGATGACAGAAGCTCTTACTTTCTGATCCCTGATACCTGTCTTCTGTCATCTGTTCCCGGCTTGACTCTTTGGTGGGGTGGGGGTATTTGTGGCGGCGATTGTGGGGTCAGCACCCCTGGAGGCTGGCTTTAATTTAAAACTTTTAAGGAGAAATATCATGTCGCAAGTAACAACTCTTGCGGCGGAAGTGCGTGAAGGTAAAGGCAAGGGGACCGCTCATGCTATTCGTCGTCAAGATCGTATTCCAGCTGTAGTTTATGGCGATAAGCAAGCGCCGCTTATGATTTCCATGGCTGTTAAAGAAATTAGCCGCTATGCGAATTCCCCGAGCTTTCTCACGAGTTTGCTTGATCTTACTATTGGCGGAAAGAAACACAGAGTTCTGCCTAGGGATGTGCAATTCGATCCGGTTAGCGACAAGCCTATTCATGCTGACTTTCTGCGCGTTTCTGCCAGCACTGTTGTGCGTGTGGCGGTTCCTGTGTCGTTTATGAATCCGGACAAGGCTCCTGGCATTAAGCGCGGCGGCACACTTAACGTCGTGCATCATGAAATCGAAGTCACTTGCGCTCCTCATCTTATTCCTGAGAAGTTTGAGATTGATCTTGAGGGATTGCAGATTGGCGATGCTGTTCACTTGAGCGCCATCAAGCTTCCCAGTGGCGTGAAGCTTACTACGTTGGAAAAAGATTTCACGATTGCCACTATTGCTGTTCCTTCCGGTGTTCGCGCTGAGGCTGAAGAAGCCGCTGCCGCCGCCGCTTCTGCTGCAACTGCGGATGCTGCTGCTACGGCTCCTGCTGCGGGGGCTGCTGCTCCTGCCGCTGCGGGCGCAAAGGCTGCTCCTGCTGCTGCCAAGGCTGCCGATAAGGGGAAGAAATAACAACTTCGGGTCTGTTTAATGGCTCAGCCACAATGTCTTATCGTCGGGCTCGGTAATCCCGGGCCCGACTATTTGCTTAACAGGCACAACGTCGGCTTTATGGTTGTCGATGCTATTGCTGCTTCCGGTGAAATTCATGGGCAGCAAAAAAAATTCAAGGCGGAAATCGCTCAGAGCGTTATTGGCGAAGTTCGCTGCATATTGATGAAGCCTCATACATTTATGAACCTTTCCGGCGAAGCGGTTTCTGAGGCCGCTCGTTTTTATAAAATCGATGCTTCGGATATTATAGTTTTTCACGATGACATTGATTTGGTTTTCGGCGATGTGCGGGTGAAGCAGGGTGGCGGAAACGCTGGACACAATGGACTTAAATCTCTGGACGCGCATATTGGGAAAGACTACTGGCGCGTGAGAATTGGCGTTGGCCATCCGGGCGAAAAAAAGCAAGTCAGCGATTATGTGCTTGGGAATTTTTCTAAGGCGGATAAACTTTGGTTGGGGGAAATGCTTCCCAGGATAGTTGAGGCGCTGCCTTTTTTGCTGAAGGGCGAGGGCGCGGAATTCGTCAGGCTGGTAAAAGCAGGGTGAGCAGGTCGTCTGGTTTCGAGGCTAAAGCCACGGCTCCGGCTTCTTTTAGCTCTACTCTTGAGCCGTAGCCCCAGCAGGCTCCTATCGCTCGCAGTCCGTTTCTTTTGGCTCCAATTATGTCGTCCTCGCGGTCTCCGACTATGATCGCTTGCGACGGGGGGATTTTCTGGTCTTTAAGTATATATGCGATCAGCTCGTCTTTGTCTGACAGGCTATTATCAAATTCCGCTCCGTAAATTTTTTTGAAGTATTGGCTTATGTTAAACCGATTGGCTATGCGCTCGGCTACTAGCCGGATCTTCGATGTCGAGATGAACAGTGCTTTTCCCGATAATTTAAGCCGCGAGAGGACTTTCGGTATTTCCGGGTACACAAAATTCTCAAACATGCACTCTTCGTCAATATAGCGCCGTCTGTAAAAGTTTACTGCGGCCTCTACTCGATCAGGCCCAAAGAGCGCGGAAAAACTCCGGGTTAGGGGCGGGCCTATGTATCTTATAAGGTCATTCGCGGGGGGAGGGGCTATCCCTAAGCTTTCATATACATATAGAAAGCTTTTTATGATCCCCTCTTTCGGGTCCGTTAGCGTTCCGTCAAGGTCAAACAGAACGTAATCCGCTTCAAACATGAATCCCTCTTTTAGGTTAATTATACAAAGGCACTCATTTTTCCGTTTGGATTGGACAGGCGCGCCGACCGAATATATAAACACAGAAAATCTACAAAATCGAAAAAAAGACAACATTATTTCTCGCAAAAAAAGCTGCCGGCATAGCTATGTATTGTAACAGTGCTTGTGCGGGGTTTTTTCACACTATAGGGTATGCCTCTTATTTAACGAATTTACGGGAACGGAAAAAATTATGGGATTTAATTGTGGAATAGTCGGGTTGCCTAATGTTGGGAAATCTACGTTGTTTAATGCTTTGACGGCAACCGCCGCTGCGCAGGCTGCGAATTATCCGTTCTGCACTATCGAGCCTAATGTCGGGCGCGTGGCTGTGCCGGATGAGAGGCTAAGTAAACTCGCTGCCATCGCCGGGTCCGCAAAAATTATTCCTTCGCAACTGGAGTTCGTCGATATCGCCGGACTCGTGCGCGGGGCTGCGAAAGGCGAGGGGCTGGGAAACCAGTTTCTGGCTCATATCAGAGAAGTCGATGCGATAATTCATGTGCTCCGCTGCTTTGAGGATGGGGATATCACTCATGTCGAGGGGTCTATCGATCCTCTGCGCGATGCGGAGACTGTCGAGGTTGAGTTGATGCTCGCCGATTTGGAAGGATTGGAAAAGCGCGTCGTTAATGCTCAGAAAAAGGCTAAGTCCGGAGACGCTGAGGCCAAGGAACAGTTGGCGGTTATGGAGCCTGCTTTGGCTGCGCTGAGGGATGGCAAGCCTGCCAGAAATATTATTCCCTCTTTAAGCCCGGAGCAGATGAAGACGTTTAAGATGTTGCAGCTTATTACCGCTAAGCCGGTTCTTTATGTGGCTAATGTGGCGGAAGGCGATGCTGCTACGGGTAACGCTTTTTCGGCTAGCGTTGAGGAGAGGGCTAAAAAAGAAGGAACGGAATGCGTGGTTATTGCGGCGGCTATTGAATCGGAAGTCGCTGTTTTGCCCAGCGAGGACGATAAGCGCGAGTTCCTGGAGGCTTTGGGGCTGTTTGAGCCGGGGCTTAATCGCATTATTCGCGCCGGGTATCACAAGCTCAATCTTATTACGTTTTTTACTGTCGGGCCTAAAGAGGCTAGGGCTTGGACTGTTCGGCGGGGGGCTATGGCTCCTGAGGCGGCGGGAGTCATTCATACTGATTTTGAGCGCGGGTTTATTAAGGCTGAGACTATCGACTATGAAAGCTATGTGTCTTTGGGCGGCGAGGCGGGCGCTCGTGAGGGCGGAAAGCTTCGGCAGGAAGGTAAGGAATATCTCGTGCGCGACGGGGATATATTTCACTTCAAGTTTAATGTATAAAAAATAAAAAACGGGAGAGGGTTCCACACATGTCTGGACATTCACATTCCAAAAATATTATGCATTCAAAGAATGCCAGCGATGCTAAAAAGGCGAAAATCTTTAATAAAATCGCTCGCGAAATTATGGTTTCGGTGAAAATGGGCGCTCCAGATCCCGCCCATAATCCGAGATTGCGGGCGGCTATCATTGACGCTCGGACCAAAAATATGCCGCGGGAGAGAATAGAACGTGCAATTAAGGCCGGGCAGCCAGGGGCTGATAATAAGGCTAATTACGAAGAGGTGCGCTATGAGGGATATGGTCCTGGCGGATGCGCTCTTATCGTTGAGGCTTTGACGGATAATCGTAATCGCACAGCTTCCGAATTGCGGACCGCTTTTTCTAAAAATGGCGGGACTATGGGAGAGACTAACTCGGTTAGCTTCATGTTCTCGCGGATCGGGGAGATAATTTATCCGTCCGAAAAAGCTTCAGCCGATGACATGCTCGAGGCTGTGATCGATGCTGGCGGCGATAATGTGGATTCGGATGACGATCAGCACGTTATTTCAACCAGCGTTGAAGATTTCGGCTCGGTGCGCGATGCTTTGGAAAGTAAGTTTGGGGAACCAGCCAGCGCTAAATTGTCGTGGGAGCCTAATGTTGAGACTCCTTTGTCCGGCGATGTCGCGCAGCAGCTTTTGAAGTTGTTGGATGTGCTGGAAGATAACGACGATGTGCAAAACGTTTTCGGAAATTACGATGTTCCAGAGGAAGATGTGAGATAGCCCCTATCGTCCTTTTTGGTAAATGCTGTTTTGGGCCATTGTAGAATTGAAAATAGTGCCTATATATCTGAATAGATATGATGTTCCCGTGGCCCGTTGGGGGGGCGGGGTTTATTTGCTTGCATGACGGCTGTCCAAAGAGGATAGTCGCAGCAACGTTTTGAAAACAAAAGGAAAAAGTCATGGCAAAGGTTATTGGGATTGATCTTGGGACTACTAATTCGTGCGTCTCTGTTATGGAAGGCTCGACCGCCAAGGTCATCCCTAATTCAGAGGGCGCCAATACCACTCCCTCGATTATCGCGTTTTCAGCCAATGGCGAACGTCTGGCCGGGCAGAGCGCCAAGCGGCAGGCTGTCACCAATCCTTCTAACACTATATATGCCGTTAAGCGCCTTATTGGCCGCAATTTCGGCGACCCTATGGTGCAAAAGGACATTAATATGGTCCCCTATAAGATCGTCAAAAATACTAATGGCGATGCCTGGGTCGAGGCCAGCGGCAAAAATTATAGCCCAAGCGAAATTTCCGCCTTCATCCTTATTAAGATGAAGGAAACCGCCGAAGCTTATTTGGGGGAAAAAGTAACTCAGGCTGTTATTACCGTTCCTGCGTATTTTAACGATAGTCAACGGCAGGCCACTAAAGATGCGGGAAAGATCGCTGGGTTGGAGGTTCTTCGCATAATCAACGAGCCTACTGCGGCGGCGTTGGCTTATGGCATGGAGAAGAAAAAAGCTGGCACTGTCGCTATATACGATCTCGGCGGCGGCACTTTCGATGTGTCCGTGCTTGAGATCGGCGACGGCGTGTTCGAGGTTAAGTCAACCAATGGCGATACGTTCCTCGGCGGCGAGGATTTCGATACGCGCATAATGGATTTCCTGTGCGACGAATTCAAAAAAGAACAGGCTATCGATTTGCGGCAGGATCGTCTCGCTTTGCAGCGCCTCAAAGAAGCTGCGGAAAAAGCGAAGATAGAGCTTTCTTCTTCCACGCAGACAGAGGTCAATCTGCCGTTTATTACTGCCGATCAAACCGGACCCAAGCATCTTAGCATAAAGCTGACTCGCGCCAAGCTGGAGTCATTGGTTGAAGATCTCGTTCAGAAAACTATTGAGCCTTGCAGATTGGCTCTCAAAGATGCCGGATTGAAGCCTTCGGAAATCGACGAGGTTATTCTCGTAGGCGGCATGACTCGCATGCCTAAGATAATTGAGACGGTCAAACAGCTTTTTGGACGCGAGCCGCATCGCGGCGTTAACCCGGATGAAGTGGTGGCCGTTGGCGCTGCTATTCAGGGCGGCGTTCTTAAGGGCGACGTTAAGGACGTTCTGTTGTTGGATGTCACTCCGCTTTCTTTGGGCATTGAGACTTTGGGCGGCGTGTTTACTCGCCTTATCGATCGCAACACAACCATTCCTACTAAGAAGAGCCAGGTGTTCTCGACTGCCGAAGACAACCAGAATGCCGTTACTATTCGCGTGTTCCAGGGTGAGCGCGAGATGGCTGCCGATAACAAGTTGTTGGGGCAGTTCGATTTAGTCGGAATTCCTCCCGCTCCTCGCGGCGTGCCGCAGGTTGAGGTGACCTTCGATATCGATGCCAACGGTATCGTCAGCGTTACGGCTAAGGATAAGGCTACTAATAAGGAACAGCAAATCCGCATTCAAGCTTCAGGCGGATTGAGCGACGCCGATATTCAGAAAATGGTGAAGGATGCCGAAGCCAATGCGGCTGAAGATAAAAAACGTCGCGAGACTGTAGATGCTCGCAATCAGGCGGATGCTTTGATTCACACCACCGAAAAAACTCTGAAAGAATTGGGCGATAAAATCGGCGCATCGGAAAAGACGGAAGTCGAGACGGCTATCAACGATCTGAAGGCTGTTCTGGATACCGGAGATGCCGCTGCTATTCACGCTAAGAGCGAAGTTCTGACGCAGCACGCCATGAAGATTGGCGAGGCTTTGTATAAAAACAGCGGCGCTGCGGAAGGCGCGGCTGCGGGAGCTTCTGCCGAAGGGCAAGCCTCTGCGGAACCGGGCGTAGTAGATGCTGATTTCGTAGAAGTTAAAGACGATAAAAAGGGCGCGGCGTAAATAACTCTTGGGGCGTGTGACCGCCTTGTTTTTGAGAAAAAGAGGGTGAGGCGGCCCACATATGTCTAAAGCTGATTATTACGAACTTTTGGGGGTGTCTCGTAACGCTAGCGCGGATGAGCTTAAGAAAGCTTATCGCAAGTTGGCTATGCAACATCATCCCGATAAAAATTCCGGGGACAAAGAAGCGGAAGATAAGTTTAAAGAAATCAGCGAAGCTTACGATGTTTTGCGCGACGATCAACGTCGCGCCGCTTACGATCGCTTTGGGCATGCCGCTTTTGAGCAGGGCGGAGGCTTCGGTTCCGGCGGTTTTGATTTCTCCTCAGGCTTTGGCGATATTTTCGAAGAAATGTTCGGAGAAATCCTGGGCGGCGGACGTCGAGGACAACGACAGCAACAAAGCGGTCAGCGCGGCGCGGATCTGCGTTATGATCTTACTATAACGCTTGCTGAGGCGTTTCGTGGCGTCGATAAAAATATAAAAGTTTCATCGTCGGTTTTGTGTTCCGACTGTAAGGGGGGCGGGGCGGCTCCTGGAACTTCCCCCGTCACATGTTCTATGTGCGGAGGGCATGGGCGCGTAAGAGCTCAGCAGGGATTTTTTACAATTGAGCGCGCCTGTCCTACTTGTTATGGCGCGGGCCAGGTTATTAAAGATCCATGCAAAAAATGTCACGGAAATGGAAGAATTAAGCAGGAAAGATCTTTGGCTGTTTCTATTCCTGCCGGAGTCGAAGACGGCACTCGCATTCGTTTGTCCGGCGAAGGCGAGGCAGGAATGCGCGGGGGACACTCTGGAGATCTTTATGTAATTCTGTCTCTGTTGCCTCATCCGCTGTTTAAGAGGGAAGGCGCTAATCTTTACTGTAGAGTGCCGATCCCAATGACTTTGGCGGCGCTAGGCGGAGAGATAAAGGTTCCGACCATCGAAGACGATATGATCGATTTAAAGATCGATAGCGGAACGCAAAGCGGTCATCAATCACGCGTCCGCAATAAAGGAATGTCGGTTCTGCGCAGCGCGTCTCGTGGGGATTTATATGTGGAGCTGGTTGTTGAAACTCCTGTGAGGATGAACAAAAAGCAAAAAGAATTGTTGCAGGAATTTGCTTTGGAATCGAAGACGAATAATTCGCACCCCGAGAGCGATGGGTTCTTTAAAAAGGTTAAAGATATTCTAGGGTGAGGGTGGGGTGCCTAATTAGCGGAATTTGTCTCGTGTTTTACATTAGTGCCAATTAATGCCACCGGCGGCCCGCCGGGGGACGATTTTTAAAGGGGTGGCGATGATGCGTTTGAATAAGTGCGGGATTGGGGTGGCGCTTATTGTGGCTTCGGCGTTGGCTGCTTTGGTTGCTTGGCCAAATATTGATCTGGCTGTGTCTCGATTGTTCTTTGAGAATGGGGTTGGTTTCTTTTGGCGCGATGAGCCGTTGTTTTTAATTACGACTTCTATGGTTTTTCATGCGGCCAGGATTTTAGCGGTAGTGCTTCTGGTTGGCCTCGCTGTGGCGCTGTTTAAAAAAAGAAATGTTCTGGGGCTTGATGGGCGCTCTTGGGTTTTTCTTTTTCTCGCTCTTATGATCGGTCCGGGGTTGGTTGCTAATATTGTGTTTAAAGATAACTGGGGAAGGGCCAGGCCACGCGATGTGGTTGAGTTCGGTGGGGAAAAATCTTTTTCTGCGCCCATGGTCATGACTAATCAGTGCTATTCAAATTGCTCGTTTGTTTCCGGCGATGGCGCTTTCGGGTTTTTTCTGCCTAGCTTTGCTTACGTAGTTTCTCCGAAAAAGCGCAGACGCGTGTTTGTTGCCGGAATCGCCGCTGCTTGCTTTATAGGGTTTTCTCGCATTGCTATTGGGGCGCACTTTATAAGCGATGTCGTGTTTTCGGCTGTTTTTATGCTTGCTATAAGCGCCGGGCTATATTCGCTTCTTTTTGGGAAAACGCTCGTGCGGGAACGCTGGCGCGAATTCCTTTGCGGACATCCTTAAATATAATCAGGATAAAAAGTCGAAGATGGTTCCCGTCGCTGGCGCGGTGTACCACGGCGTGTCGCTGGTCGTGGACGCATCGATTATGTCAACCGCCATTGCTCCGCGCACAGGAGTGTAGTTTGTGTCCGCTCCCTGCGCGTCAAGCTCGGTCGTGGTGTAAGCGTTTTTGGGCGTGCCGGAAACCAGCTGAATCGCATATGGAACTTTTTTCGATGTCAATACTCCCGGAGAGCGGGTGACTTTCAGCGTATATGTATCCGCTTTCAGATCTAATTTGCTGGTCCGTAATTTCTGATACGCCTTTTGTTGCTCTACGGTGGCGGTGGCCGAACTGTCTGCAATAACGTTGCCTCTTTTGTCCAGCAACTGAACTCGTGCAAAACCAACGTCATTTTTAACATCCACGCTGCTGACCGTATTGGCGGCGGCCCCCGGTCTGACGGGAGTGCCCGCTGCTTTTATCACGATCCCAAGGTCAGTCATTTTTCCGCTGACTTTAAATTTGAAAAAATCAACAGTATTTACTTTGGTTAGCGTGCCCTTAATTGTGAGCGTTGATTTGTCATGCGCAACCGTTCCAATATCGCGCTGCATGCGCTGCGAATCCCGGATTACGTCGTAAACTTGCTGTGTGAATGAACGAATGCTTGCCATGACCATGCCCCAATGCTTTACGGTACAAGAATACAGCATTTCCGGTTAATGGTCTTCTAAGAAATTATAAGAAAACGATTGTTAAGGCCAATTTGTTGAAAATGCTGGATATATATGACGCGATGGGCCTCTATAACCCATAGAGTCTAAGGAAATATAGGAGATGCTATGGTTTAGGATCTGTAATAAATATAAGGTGCATCTTACTATAGGCAGGGGGCCCTGCCCCCCCCGCCCCCCTCTTGAGGAGGATATTTTTTGGTTGCTCGCGTTTCTACGGTTTCATTTGAAGGTACTGCTGTTCTTGATATCGATGTTCAGGTGCAGATGTCCTCCGGAATGGTTATGTTTAATGTCGTCGGACTGCCGGATAAAGCTGTCGCGGAGAGCCGCGAACGCGTGCGCGCCGCTATTTATGCTTTGGGGCTGTCTTTGCCTGCAAAGCGCATAATCGTAAATCTGGCTCCTGCCGATGTGGCAAAAGAGGGAAGCCACTTTGATTTGCCTATAGCTTTGGGAATTCTCGCGGGGATGGAGATTATTCCGGCGGCAGAGCTGGCTGGTTATACTGCTCTTGGAGAGTTGGCGCTTGATGGGGCTTTGACTTCTGTGGCCGGGGTGCTTCCCGCGGCAATTACTGCTAATGCCAGGGGCAGGGGGCTTATTTGCCCAGACAAAAACGGTAGCGAGGCTGTTTGGGCTGGGGATGAGCTTAATGTGATCGCAGCGCCTTCTCTTTTGAGCATCATAAAGCATTTCAGAGGTGAGCAGGTTATCGCCAGGCCCACTCAAAAAGTGCGCGATGTGAAAGAAAACTATCTGGATATTTGCGATATAAAAGGACAGGAGACGGCAAAAAGAGCTTTGGAGGTCGTCGCTGCCGGTGGGCATAATCTTTTGATGATTGGGCCTCCGGGATCAGGCAAGAGTATGCTGGCGGCAAGATTGCCGGGGCTGTTGCCTCCTTTGGCTCCAGACGAGGCGCTGGAAGTTTCTATGATACACTCTCTGGCCGGGCTGCTTGACGATGGAAAGCTTTTGCATCGTCGGCCCTTTAGAGATCCTCATCATTCAGCTTCTTTGCCCGCTCTGATCGGAGGCGGCGCCAGGGCTAAGCCGGGGGAGATTTCTTTGGCTCATAACGGCGTGCTGTTCCTCGATGAGCTGCCAGAGTTTCAGAGAGGAACTTTGGAGGCTCTGAGGCAGCCGCTGGAAACCGGGCGCTCCGTCGTTTCTCGGGCTAATCATCACGTTACTTATCCGGCACGAGTGCAGCTTATTGCCGCTATGAACCCTTGCCGTTGTGGGTACCTCGCCGATCCTTCTCAGGGATGCGGGCGCGCTCCTAAATGCGCGGGGGACTATCAGGCTCGTATATCGGGGCCGTTGTTCGATCGTATCGATTGTCACGTCGAAGTGCCTGCGGTTAGCGCTGCGGATTTGAGCCTGCCTCCTCCACGGGAGAATTCCGCGGTTGTTGCGGTTAGGGTGGCTGCCGCTCGCGCAGCGCAGATCGAGAGATATTCAAGCATGGCTAACGATAACGATGTCATTGTGCGCACAAATGCAGAGGCGGATGGAGAGCTTTTGGAAAAAGTGGCGGCTCCGGATAACGATGGACGTGCTTTGCTTACGAAGGCTACCGAGCAACTGAAGCTTTCCGCTCGCGGGTATCATCGCGTTTTGAGGGTGGCTCGCACTCTGGCGGATCTCGAGGGTACGGATGCTGTAACTAAGGCGCACGTTGCAGAAGCTTTGAGCTATCGCAGATTGTCTTTGGGAAGATAATAAAAACTCATGAACAGAATGTCTGGCAAGATAATCGGTGGTGTGCTCGGCCTTCTGTTCTGGGGGCCAATCGGCTGCGCTATCGGGTTTGTCATCGGGCATTTGCACGATAGTCGTATCCCCGTTATTAGAAGACCCGCTCAAAATGCTTGGGCAGATTATTCTTTGCTTAATCCCGGCATGGCGGACAGGCTGGAGCGCACTACTTATGCTATCGGCGTCATCGTTCTTGGGGCCAAAATGGCTAAGGCCGATGGACGGGTTTCTTCTACGGAGATCGCCTCGTTTAAAAAAGTTTTCCGCATCCCCGAATCCGAAGTCGATCGAGTAGGGCAGATTTTTAATCAGGCGCGCTTGAGCGCAGAAGGATTCGAGCCTTATGCTATGCGGCTGTCTCAGGTCTTTAGGCGGAATCGCGCCGTGCTTGAGGAAATTCTTTCCGGGCTTTTTACTATTGCCGCTTCGGATAGTCTGGGTGTCGCTATATCCGGCGCGGAAACGGCGTTCCTTGCTCGCGTGGCAAGCATATTCGGATTCTCGGTTGATGATTTCGTTCGTATAGCGGCCAGGTCCGGCGTTCGTTTGCCTAGCGGTAGGGGACGACCTGCCGGAGGAAATCCTAATTATGCAGTTCTGGGGTTGCCAGAAAATGCATCCCCAGCCGATATCAAAAAAACTTATCGCGCATTGATGCGAAAACATCATCCCGATAAACTAGTGGCTCAGGGGTTGCCTCCAGAGCTTGTTTCTCAGGCAACGGAAAAAATAAAACGCATAAACTCTGCCTATGAAGAAATATGCAAAGAGCGGGGGATTAAGTAGTCATGGATTCTTATAAGTCTCCCAACTTTAATGAACGAGCTTCAGGCGCGAGGCTGGAGTATATCGTTTTGCATTATACGGATATGGAAAATGCTCAGGCCGCTTTGAGCAGGCTTTGCGACGCTTCAGCTGGGGTGAGCGCTCATTACGTTGTCGATAAGGGCGGCGAGATTTATCAACTGGTGGATGAAAAAGCGCGTGCGTGGCACGCCGGAGAAAGTTTTTGGCGCGGCATTATGGATATGAACAGCGCTTCAATCGGGATAGAGCTGGTTAATCGCGGCCATAGTTTCGGTTATGAGCCATTCCCGGAAAAGCAAATCGGCGCTCTTGAAAAACTAATGCTCGATATAATAAAGCGCAACAGTCTTTCCGCAAAATTTTCTCCCCTGGCTCATTCGGATATCGCTCCTTCAAGAAAGAAAGATCCAGGAGAATTGTTCCCGTGGAAAAAACTTGCCGATGACGGAATCGGTTTGTGGCCATGCCTTTCTGCCGACGATTATGGAGATATGTCCGTTTCAGAAGCAGGCGAGTTGTTGCGTAATATAGGATACGACTGTAGATCAGGCGAAATAGATGCTCTTAGCGCTTTTCAACGAAGATATAATCCAACCGCCGTTTTCGGCAATCTAGACAACAAAACCGCCGCCACATTGCGGTCGCGGTCGCGGGCCGCGACGGGCGTTAGTTGGCGCTGATGTGACCGTGTGGGATGCGTTCTGATAGTTATGCATCCTATCATTCACTGCCATCAAAGAACCAATCTATGGATACGTTTAGAATGTTGGCGAGCCGTAGGAGACGGCTGGCGCTTATTTTGTTGGTTCCGTGTTCATATTTTTGGATTTGTTGGAAGGTTACTCCAACCATCTCGCCAAGATTGCTTTGGCTTAGTCCGCGTATGGTGCGGGCAAGGACTAAACGTCTTCCAACGTGCGCGTCAATTGGATTAATGGCTTTTTTCATGGTTTCTCCTCCGGTCAAGCGATGAGCAAGGCCACCAAGGCGAGATTGCCTTGGTGGTCGGGGAGTTTACAAACCCGTCTTACGAGAGGTCGCATGGGTCTTTAGGCTTTCGCCCTGAACATACACCAATGCCTCCTCGACCAGAGAGAAGTCGAAGAGTGCGAAGCGGTCACACAAACCGCGTAAGACAAGGGTTGTAACGCCCCCGAAGGTCAGCTTTCGCTGCCTTCTTTGAATACAATGAGGGTGAATGAGGGAAAATTCAAGCGGGGAATCAGAGGACAGAGGACGGGTATCAGGTATCAGAAGGAAGAGAGGTTTGGCTCTTCTGTCATCTGATCCCTGTCATCTGTCAACTGAACAAGCTGGAGACGGAGCGTTCTTGGGAGATGCGGGAGATGGCTTCGGCCAGGAGGGGGGCGATGCTTAGTTGGCGGATTTTGGGGGAAGCTATTACTGCTGGTGTGGCCATTATGGAGTCGGTGACGGTGAGGTTTACTAGCGCTGATTTTTCGATGCGATCTACTGCTTGGCCGGAGAATACGCCGTGTGTCACGTATGCCGATACGGATTTTGCTCCGGCGTTCAGCATGGCTTCGGCGGCGTTGCAGAGTGTGCCGGCGCTATCTGCAATATCGTCGAACATGATGCAGTCGCGGCCTTTCACTTTGCCTACGATATTCATGACTTCGGACTCGCCTGCTTTTTCGCGGCGTTTGTCGATGATGGCGAGTCCGGCTTCGAGGCGTTTAGCCAGAGCGCGCGCTCGGACGACGCCGCCGACGTCGGGAGAAACGATGGTTAGGTTCTCTTGTGAATAGTGGTTAGCGGCCATGCGGTCGCGGATATCGCGGACAAAAACCGGGGCCACAAATAAATTATCGAGCGGTATGTCGAAAAAGCCCTGAATTTGTCCGGCATGCAGGTCCATTGTGAGCACGCGGTCGGCTCCGGCAACGGTTATCAGGTTGGCGACGAGTTTTGCTGTGATTGGTGTGCGCGGTCCTGTTTTGCGGTCTTGTCTGCCATATCCGTAATATGGGATGACTGCCGTTATCCGGTGAGAGGAGCTTCTGCGCAAGGTGTCGATGGTTATGAGAAGTTCCATCAGGCTGTCATTAGTGGGGAAGGATGTCGGCTGGATTATAAAAGCGTCTTCGCCGCGCATGTTTTCAAATATTTCGACGAACACTTCCATGTCGGCAAAGCGTCGTATGCTTGCATGAGCCAGGGGTATTCCGAGATTTTGAGCTACTGCTATGGCCAAAGGCCGATTACTATTTCCTGCTATAATTTTCATGTTTTCCGCCACAAGAAAAACAACGCCCGGGTAGGGGCAAAGCTACTGCGCTCATATATCAGTTGGTGGGGGTGCTGTAAATGACGTTATGCCGCATTTCCCAAGCCACAACCTTTATCTTCCTTCGGTTTGCGGCGGCGGAACGCGAAATAGTGTGGCCTGTATGCGTGGTGCGCTGAATGATTAAGAGTTTCATCATATGAGGCAAACCGGTCGGCTTTGAACCCCGTTCCCGGTTTAACCACATGCAAGCGCGTTTGTGGCGGTGTCGGAGTGGCAGCTTTTAGGGCGTTATAGCGTCCAGCGATACTGTGCGTTTTCGGTCTTCCGGTGTAGCCTCCCATTGTGGGGCGCAGATCAACCATTGCAAGCTCGTTCCTAGGATCGATGGAGTACCGTTGGCGCGGACTCAGGTTGAAAAGTATTTCCTTTGCCAGTTTTAACTGATGCGCCCGAGAAGAACGGCCCGTTGGTGCTTTCTGGTTCCAAAACCAGTTAGTTATGTCTGCTTTTTGGTTTTGAGGGGCCCCAAATCTAGGCGAGGATACTTTTAACCCCAACCGCTGCATCATGTTGAAAATCAGGGCTTCCTGTTTTTCCGTAGGTAGCCGAGGTTGTGTGTTTGCGGGTATTGGCGCGGGGTGGTTTGCTCCGTTCAGGCTCAGGCTTTGAGATTGCTCGCTTTTTAGGGATGAGTATGTGCGCACCACTCGTGGCACAAGTTTGTCGCCGACCATTTCCCTTGTTAGGGTTTGGGTGTGCGCCTCATCAATGCCTGCCGCTTGCAGGGTGGAGCCGGAAACTTCGCATACTTCATCAGCCATTCTGTAATAAAAACACTTCGACGATACTCCGGTCAACAGCTAAAAACTTTCATTAATAAATGCGGCGCTATTAACCAAATTTGAGCGGCATTATTTGAAGACTCGTGGCTATTGACCGTTTGTGCGCGGTCGCGTATGAGTCTCCGCTTCGCGCCCGCTATCTTTAAGGCCCGCAATCAGGGCTTGGGGGCCAGACATACATAATTATACCAATAGGAATCTAACTAATGGCTAACCACAAATCTTCGATTAAACGCGCTCGCCAGACTCCGAAGCGCAATGCTAAAAATCGCGCTCGTCGCACGCATGTGCGCGCTCTTGCCAAGGAAACAGAGAACCTTATCGGCAAAAAGGATGTCGTCGGGGCTAAAAAAGCCCTCGTCGTTGCGGAATCCGCCCTTGCTAAGGCTGCAGGGCGTAAGACGTTGCACTGGAAGACGGCGGCTCGCAAAACTTCTCGTTTGGCTAAGCGCGTTAAGGCAATCGCTCTTAAGACAAATAAAAAATAGATAAAAAGTTTGTTTCAAACACCACATTTGGGGTGTTGAAAAATTCAAGTGGCGCTTTTTATAACGCACGCATCTCTGTCCGAGAGATGCGTGCGTTTTTATTTGGTCTGTTAATCAAAATAACCATCCTTAATTGTATGGAGAAAATTTTGCCTATGAGTAAATTTTAACCACAAAAATATGCGCGAATTATTTTTTGTTTTTTTTCGCGTTCTTGATTTATGCCTGTTGTCAAGTCGATCAAGTTCGTTATATGGTGCGTCCGTCATGTGGAAAACTTTTTCCACAGGACGCGGGTCCAAATATCAGAACTTTAAGCGACATCAATCAATACGTGGGTAAAATGATTTTTGTCGTCGCTTGAAAAACAGCTCGAGTCAAAAAAGGAACGAGACTTAGAAAGATTGTTTTGACTAGCGGTATGTTGGGCAAGAATTGGTGATGCTGTCGTAAAAGATTCTAAGGTTTAGGAATACTGCTTTTTCGGTTTGTATTTGTTGGGAGTTAGGTGTGCGTTTTTGAGACCTTATTCCTGTTTGGTTTGTTATGGGGAATTGGTTTCGCGTTTCTGATGCCTGATCCCTGTTTTGTGTTCTCTGATTCGAGGCTTAGATGTTGTCGAAGTCTGTAGCGGCCCAACAAGAAATTGCGCAAAGTAGCGCGAACGACTCTTCCGATTCCGCAGCGTGGTTGGCTTTGCGTGAAAGATTGCGCGAAAGGCTGGGAGAGACCGCTTTTCGCAGATGGCTTGAGCCTGTGACTGGCGCGGTTTCCGTAAATAAAAACAGCAATAAAATTTTGACGCTTTCCATGCCCACGCGTTTTGTGCGCGACTGGGTCGAAGCTCATTACGGCGACATGATGCGCGTTCTGTGGCGCCAGCTAGTTCAGCAAGGAGACATAAATTTCTCGGTAGCCTCTCCATTGGTTGGAAAAAAAGAAGCAAGCATCAGCACAGTCAGCCCAGCAATCCAAACTAACGCCCCCGGCGCTGCCGGGGCTAATTATGCTTTTCCGGATGGGGAGGATGCTCAGACGGTTGCGGATACGCTTGATCCCAGATTCACTTTTGAAAATTTCGTCGTTGGAAAACCTAACGAGCTGGCTTATGCCGCTGCTCGCAGGGTGGCCGATGCTGAGACTCCTACCTTTAATCCGCTGTTCCTTTATGGCGGAGTCGGGTTGGGTAAGACTCATTTGATGCACGCTATTGCCTGGCAGATTCGTAAGAATTTTCCGCATCGTCGCGTAATTTATATGTCGGCGGAAAAGTTCATGTATCAGTTCGTGCGGGCGCTGCGCTACAAGGACATGGTTTCGTTTAAGGATCAGTTCCGCTCGGTCGATGTTTTGATGATCGACGATGTTCAGTTTATCGGCGGAAAAGATACTACGCAGGAAG
>JAQUWX010000035.1:7071-17723 GCA_028692635.1 Alphaproteobacteria bacterium | reverse complement strand
TGCTTGAAGAAGTTGGAGCGGGCGACGAGGATCGAACTCGCGACCCCGACCTTGGCAAGGTCGTGCTCTACCGCTGAGCTACACCCGCGTCCTGCACAGAAGCCGATTCCGACCCCTGTGACCAAAAGTGGGGGGATAATACAGTCCTTACAGAGCTTTGCAAGCCCTTGATGACTATATTATTCCATATTATCTAACCACATGAATATACGGGAGAATACGGGATTGTGAGGGGCTTTATGGCCTTGATATCCGCTGTATTTGGCTTAACCTGTGGGGAATAACGACTGTCATAATTTATTATTTGCCCCGATAAGGAGAAATATGAATCTTGTCGCCATGAAAACTCGAACAGACGATCAGCTTCAGGTGGAGAAATCCGATCTTTCAGACCAGGTCAGGGATGTCACTTTCTCGAATTTTGTTTCCGAGGTGGTTGAGGCTTCTCGAAGCAATCTGATTATAATCGATTTTTATGCTCCATGGTGCGGGCCGTGCAAGCAGTTGACTCCCGTGTTGGAAAAGCTGGTTAGGGGATATGAAAAGGGCGTGAGGCTCGCTAGAATCGACATAGATAAAGATCCTCAGATCGCTCAGCAGATGGGGGTTCAGTCCATTCCTGCTGTGTTCGCGTTTCTAAGAGGGCAGCCGGTTGACGGTTTTATGGGATCTATTCCTGAATCGCAGGTCAAATCGTGGTTCGAGCGGTTGATAAAAGTCATGCCGTCCATAGGACTTAGCGCTGACGCCAAGAGGGACAATATTGTCGAGGCTTTGGCGCAGGCGGATGGTTGTTTTGCGGAAAGGGACTATGTTCGCGCCGGGGCCTTATATAATGATATTATGAAAACTTATCCTGACAATGCTGCTGCCTATGCCGGATTGCTGCGTTGTATGACCGAGATGGGGGAGTTAGAGCAGGCTCAGAGGATGCTGGATTATGCTCCCGAAGATATCGCTTCAAGTCAGTTCATGGAAACCGCTCAGGCGGCTTTGGAGCTTGCTCAACAGGCGTGCCATGCCGCCAGCGTGATAGAGGAAATTCGGACTAAATTGCTCGATAACCAAAACGATCATCAGGCTAGATTCGATCTGGCTATGGCTTATTACGCGGAAGGTAAGCGAGAAGCTGCCGTTGAGGAGCTTCTGGAAATTGTGCAAAGAGACAGGGTTTGGAACGAAGATGCCGCTCGGAAGCAGCTGATTAAATTGTTTGAGGCGTTCGGATTTAACGATCCTCTTACGGTATCGACTCGTAAGCGTTTGTCCTCTATTCTGTTTTCATGACCGAGAAAACTCATAAATCTCCCGGCTTGAAAATTATTCTGCCGGACGTTCTTCCTGTTTTTCCTTTTGCAGGAGTGATTCTGCTGCCTCGCGCACGGCTGCCTCTCAATATATTGGAGCCGCGCTATGTTGCCATGATCGAGTCTGCTTTGGGGCAGGGGAGAATAATCGGTTTGATTCAGCCTACGGTGAGTGAGGAGCAAAATCCGGTTCCATCTTTGTATCAGGTCGGGTGCGCCGGAAAGATAACCTCTTTCTCGGAGACTGACGATGGGCGCTTTCTTATAAGTTTGCAGGGAATTTGCCGTTTTCGGGTGAAGGAAGAAATATCTCAACAGCGGGAACATCGCAGAGTCGTTCCTGACTGGTCAGAGTTTGAGGCGGATATGGGACCTCCTGAAGATGGAGAGTTCGATCGCGGCAGATTGCTTGCGGTTTTGCGCCAGTATTTTAAAACTTATGGGATAGCTGCTGACTGGAATGCTGTGCATAGCACGTCGGATGAGGCTCTGATTGCGTCTTTGACCATGATTTGTCCGCTAGAGCCGAACGAAAAGCAGGCTTTATTGGAGGCCGATAATCTTAAAACTCGCGCTGAGACGCTGATTACATTGCTGGAGATGGCATCCCTGCCTCAGCTTGAGACTGAAGGGGCCAGGCATTAGCCATGAGCGACAACGTGGATAGCCCTTTACGCAAGGCCGATCCAAGATTGCTGGAGGCGCTGGTGTGTCCTTTGACAAAGGGGACTCTGCGTTACGATGCCGCAAAACAGGAGCTTGTCAGCGAACAAGCCGGTTTGGCCTTCCCCATACGCGAGGGAATTCCGATAATGCTTATAGAAGAAGCTAGAAAAATTAAGCCGTAAAATTAGGCCGATCTTGCCATGCGGAAGTCATAGCTTTCGTCTTCGTCGTCTTCCATGTTTTTTTCCATGGAGGCCGCTGCCGAAGATTTCGATCCGCGCTTGTTTCCGGTGTTTTGCGGTTTGTTAGACTGAATCTGCTCCGCCATCATGGAAATTATCGCGCTGGCAAGGCCGAACAGAGATGTGGCTTGCTCTAACGTGATGTTGGTTTCCGGGGTGGTGAGAGGATTGCGATAGTGGTCCTTTATCTGGGCCAGCATCTGAAGGACGCGACGGTCAGGGCGCGTGGAAAGGCTTTCGTCGTCGGCGAGGAGAGCCAGTTTCTTCAGGTAAATCGCATAATTGCGTTCGCCCTTAGCGGTCGCTCCGCCGGAGAACATTTCGTAATATTGACGCAGCACGATCTCGATGGCGCGGAGAAGATGGACGGCGGCGGCGGTGCCAAGACCAAATGCGATGGCTCGACCGGCGGTGTTAAATTCATTCTGCGCGCTTGCGGCTATGGTGGTTTGCAGGCTGGGGGGGAATACTTGATATGCGTTCTCAATCAGATCTGAGGTCGAGTATATGCCACGTTTCTCCGCGATATAGCTCGGGGCGCGATTAAGTTCGGCTGCGAGAGCGTGCTCAAACTTTCCAACCAAAGAGTGAATCATCGCCAGCTCGTGCTGGTTTACGCGGTCTTCGCTTTCAAGCGCTTTAAGCTGCTTAGACGATTGGTCGATAAAATACTTGTCAAACAGATCTCCGATTTTGCTCAGCAAACGCACGGCGTCCGCTTTCGAGCTTTCAATAACAATCGGATCTCCTTTTATCAGAGAGTCCAGAGCGGACTGCGCTTCCGTCAGAGGAGCGAACATATCGGCTACTCTGCTTTGGGTTTCGACATCGAACAGGCTGTGAAGTTTTGTGGCCAGTTCGTAAAAACGATAGAGATTTAAATGTTGCATGGGATATCTAATCTCGTCCTTGACTCTGGTTGAATAAAATACGCACTCTCGCGTCTGAGTTCCGCCTTAAAAAGTTCTTCATGTGACTGGCTAAAACGGCCCCTAATCTGTAGGGCACCACCGTTTATACATAGCGGCTCGTCCCTAATCAATCAGACCATTAGTTTCATAGCAGCCAAGCTTGACCGTTACAGTTTCGATCCGACTTTGGGTACGCTGGGGATGAGGATTCGTCAACGCCGCATTATGGTTAATGGGATATTTTTAGACTATAATTCGTCGTTTGAGTCGTGTTGCGGCGCGGGTTAACCTTGTTTTGCTGTATGCAGCTATGAAAAAGGAGAAAATGTCATGTCATCATCTAAAGCCATCATCATAGGCGCCGTTCTTATCGCCGCCAGCGTGTTTGTTGTAAACGGCTCTCATACGGCGACAGCTTCATCAGGAGGCCCCTATCAGCTTATGCATCATAGTAACACCAGCGCTAACGCCGGAGTCTTCAGGCTGGATGTGAACTCGGGTGAGATAAGTTATTGCTATCTGCCGGGGACCAATCAGCTCGACATAGTGTGCTCAAAATCCGTGAGATGATTTGGGGTATTGTAAAGACCTTATAGCATGAAGAGGATGACCATCGCCCTTAAACGATAGGCGAGGTCAAATCCTTACGTCCGAATCTTTACGCTTTGAATCAAAAAAACGGAATCATTCTTGAGATAAAAAATTCTTCGGCTTGCGAATCAAACACTGCTGTCTCACTATCGCAGGAACTTCCCCTTTATGTTTCAGTCATCTTTAGTCGAAGGTCAGTACCGTGAGTGCACAATTTAAAAATTTGGAATTATGGCGCCGCACATTGGTTGCAAGCGTGCGCGGAGATGCTCCCGATTTATCGGCTCGGCAGATGGCGTTGCTGCTTTCAGTTTATATCGGTGAGGGGCCTCATACGGTGCGCGGTCTTGCTCAGGCCTTGAAGATTTCTAAACCGGCGGTAAGTCGGGCTTTGGATCGCTTGGGCGAGCTTGGATATATAAGACGCCAGCGCGACGATTTGGATCGCCGCAATGTTCTGGTTCAGAAGACTGGTTCTGGGTCATCCTTCCTTGTCAACTATGCCGATCTGATATCGAGCGCTCTCTCGCAGGTGGACAGCCTGCCGGAGCGTGAGATAAATCTGACGGTTGAGACGGCTGTTTCTCCAAGCGCCGTCCCTTCAGCTTGGGTTAGCGCTGTAGCATAGCCGCTATGCTACGGGCCTGACTGGCGCTATATTGGATGCATGAGCGGTAAAAATTCAAACAACGATGATTGCAATACGGCGGGCGCTGCGCTTGATCCGCGTGTGAACGCTTTCCGTCCTGATCTGGCCGATGCTTCTCTGGGAAGCATGGTGGTTGCTGGGCGTTATGTGGAGCCTCGGCTTATGCAGTGCGTTCGGGGGGTCGTTCCCCTGTTGTCGGCTCCGGCGGAGGGGGCTGCCAGGATAAGCGAGATAAGGTACGGGGAGATACTGGATGTCTTCGAGGAGCGGGACGATGGCTTTGCCTGGGTGCAGAACCGCTCGGATCGCTATGTTGGGTATATAAAATCAGATAATGTGTTGAGTGAGGGGGTCCCGTCTTTTTCACACAGAATCAACATGTTGCACACGCATGTTTATGCTGAACCTGATCTTAAATCCCGTATCGTGGATCAGCTTACCCTTGGGTCTTATCTCGATATCATGGACGAGAAGGATGGCTTTTCTCATCTGGCGAGCGGGGGGTATGTGTTTGCTAAGCACATGCTTGCTGCCGAAGACGCCATGGACTTTGATTACGTTTATACCGCCGGGAGAATGCTGAACGTTCCCTATCTGTGGGGAGGACGGACTCCTCTTGGGTTGGACTGCTCGGCGCTGGTTCAGTTGTCTCTCGATATGGCCGGGATAGAGTGCATGCGCGACAGCGATGAGCAACGCGAGGCGTTTGGGCGCGCCTTGCCTATCCACTGGCGGGATTATCCATGGAGGAGGGGAGAGCTGGTTTTCTTCCCTGGCCACGTTGGCATAATGACGGACCATAATCGCATCATTCACGCTAACGCCTTTGCCATGAAGGTAACGGTCGAGCCTTTGGTTGATTTGGTTCTGCGCGGCAACGAGATTATTGCCGTTGGGAATCCCGGTTAAACGCGGCTGATAAAAGCGTCTTTGTATATTCGTGTTCAGGGTTGTCGAAGATGGCGGAAGCGTCGCCTTGTTCTACGACTTGCCCGGATTTCATTACCATAATCTTATTGGCCATCGCTCGGATCACGCGCAGGTCGTGGCTTATGAAGAGATAGGCCAATCCATGTTTTTTCTGCAAATCACGCAGAAGCTCGATGATTTGCGCCTGCACTGACATATCCAGCGCAGAGGTCGGTTCATCGAGTATCACAAGCTCGGGCTTCATCATTATCGCTCGGGCGATGGATATGCGCTGGCGCTGGCCGCCGGAAAATTCGTGCGGGTAACGATGGCGCAGTTCTTTATCCATGCCGACTTCGCTTAATGCCGCCGCTATGCGCTCTTCGCGTTCCTCGGGGGAGGACACTAGTTTGTGTATATCAAGACCTTCGGCGATAATGTCTCCGACTGTCATGCGGGGGCTTAGGCTTCCGTATGGGTCCTGAAATACTATTTGCATGGACCTTCTTAACGGGCGCATGCGGCTTTGCTTTAAATCCATGAATGACTGGCCCTTGAAGCAGGCTTCTCCCTTCGCGGGCAGAAGTCGCAATAGCGCAAGTCCGAGCGTGGTTTTTCCTGAGCCGGATTCTCCTACGATGCCGATGGTTTCTCCGGCGCGGATGCTAAGCGATACGTCATCGACTGCGCGAACGTAGTCTATAGTTCTGCGCAAGAGGCCTTTTTTGATTGGGAAATGCACTTTGATGTTGCGCGCTTGTAGAATTTCTTTCGCGTTTTCCGCAACGGGGTTAGCTTCGCCTTTCGGTTCCGCCGCCAGTAGTTGCTTTGTATATGGGTGCTGTGGGGATGAGAATAACTGCGCGGCAGGCGCTTGCTCCACCAGTTTTCCTTGCTGCATTACGCATACCCGGTCGGCCATGTGGCGCACTATGCCAAGGTCGTGGGTTATCAGCAAAAGCGCCATCCCAAATTTTTTCTGGATATCCTTCAGCAGCGCTAAAATCTGCGCCTGAATGGTTACGTCTAAAGCGGTCGTGGGTTCGTCCGCGATAAGTAGATCGGGGTCGTTCGCAAGAGCCATCGCTATCATTACGCGCTGGCGTTGTCCTCCAGACAGTTCGTGCGGATATGAGGTCAGCCGTTGTTCCGCATCAGGTAGAGCCACAAGATTAAGCAGCTCTAACGCTCTAGCCCTTGCTTGATTTGCGTTCATGCCTTTGTGGATGAACAGGACTTCGCTTATCTGCTTTTCAATGGTATGCAGAGGATTCAGCGAAGTCATTGGCTCTTGAAATATCATGGCTATGCGGTTGCCGCGAATAGTCTCGATCGGGACTTCGGCAATCGGCATAAGCTTTTTCCCGTCGAAAGTTATGCTTCCCGACGGGTGGCTGGCGTTTGGATAGGGCAGTAATTGCAGTATAGATAAAGCGGTGACAGATTTGCCAGAACCGGATTCTCCGACAAGAGCCAGAGTCTCGCCTTTGTTTATAGCGAAAGAAACTCCGCTGACCGCAGCGACAGGGCCGAACGAGACGCTTAGATTATCAACCGACAGCAACGTCATTTGTTGCCCCCGTACGTCTTGCGGGGATCGAATGCGTCGCGAACCGCTTCTCCTATAAATATGAGGAGCGTTAGCATCAGCGCCAGGATTCCAAATGCGCTTAGCCCCAGCCATTCGGCTTGCAAATTGTTTTTGCCCTGGTTAAGCAGCTCTCCAAGAGAAGGCGAGCCGGGAGGCAATCCAAATCCTAGAAAATCCAGCGCTGTCAGCGTGGTGATAGAGTGATTCAGCACAAAAGGCAGATATGTAAGCGAAGCCACCATGGCGTTCGGCAACATATGCTTGAATATTATAAGCAGGTCGCTTGCTCCAAGAGCTTTCGCTGCGCGGACATAGTCAAGATTGCGAGCGCGCAGGAACTCGGCTCTCACAAGATGCACAAGCGACATCCATGAGAAAAACAGCATTAAAAGCAGTAACCACCAGAAATTCGGCTGGACCAGAGATGCCATGATTATCAAAAGATATAAGACCGGCATGCCGCCCCATATTTCTATGACGCGCTGAGCGATGAGGTCGGTGAGGCCGCCGAAGTATCCTTGCACGGCTCCGGCGGTAACCCCGATTATCGTGGAGAAGAATGTAAGCGTGAGGCCGAACAGTATGGATATTCTGAACCCATATATCATGCGCGCCAGAACGTCGCGGCCCTGGTCGTCGGTGCCGAGCCAGTTGACCGAAGACGGCGGAGCCGGAGCCGGAACCGGAAGTTGATAATTTATAGTATCGTATGAAAATGGGATAAGCGGCCAGATCATCCATCCGCCCTTGGATGCGATTAGTTTTTGCACATAAGGATCGCGAAAGTGCGTCTCGGTTTCGAATTCTCCGCCGAACGCGGTTTCAGGATATGTTTGGAATATGGGGGCATAGAACTGTCCCTGAAAGCTTATTAAAAGCGGCTTGTCGTTCGATATGAACTCGGCCCCTAATGTCGCAAAGAACAGCGCGAGGAAAATTATGCACGACCAGAAGCCGCGTTTGTTTGACCTGAAGTTTATCCATCTGCGCTGATTGATAGGCGACCAGCTTTTTGTGTCCGTAAGCTTCATGAGTTGCGAGCCTCAAAGTCTATGCGAGGATCGACCGCCACATAAAGCAAGTCTCCGATGAGATTCAGGATCAGGCCAAGGAACGTGAAGAAATACAAGGTTCCGAACATAACCGGATAATCGCGGTTGATGGCCGCTTCGAAGCCCAGAAGCCCCATGCCATCCAGTGAAAAAATCACCTCGATGAGCAAAGAGCCTGTAAATAAAACCGATATAAACGCAGTGGGAAGCCCGGCAATAACGATCAGCATGGCGTTGCGGAAGACGTGACCATAGAGCACTCGGTTCTCGGTAAGACCCTTGGCGCGGGCGGTCAGGACGTATTGCTTGTTTATCTCGTCGAGGAACGAGTTTTTTGTCAGCATGGTTAGGCTGGCAAATCCCCCTATCACCATCGCCGTTATCGGAAGCGCTATGTGCCAGAAGTAATCGGCTATCCTTTCCGGCCAGGGTAGATCGCTCCAGTTGTCTGAGAATAATCCGCGCAGCGGAAACCACTCGAAGTATCTTCCTCCTGCGAACAGGACTATTAGCAAGACGGCGAACAGGAAACTGGGTATGGCATACCCCGCTATTATTGCGGCGCTGGACCATATGTCGAACGAAGAGCCATCTTTCACCGCTTTGCGAATGCCAAGCGGGATAGAGACAAGATATACGATCAATGTCGTCCATAATCCTATGGATATGGAAACCGGCATTTTGCTTACGACAAGGCTCATGACGCTTTCGTCGCGAAAATATGATTTGCCGAAATCAAAACGTAAGTAATCTCCGATCATTTTGAAAAAGCGAACATGGATGGGTTTGTCGAACCCAAATTGCACTTCAAGCTCTTTTATCAATTCAGGGTCTATGCCCTGCGCTCCGGCGTAGCGGCTTGACGGAGAGGTTGCTCCGCTGCCTCCGTTCTCGTGAAGAGCCTGGCCCGGGGCGGAAGCGTCTGAGCCGCCCCCGGAAAAGCGAGCCGTGGCCTCGACCGAGTTGCCCTGAAGTTTGGCCACTATTCTTTCTATAGGGCCTCCGGGCGCAGCCTGCACTATGGCGAAGTTAAGCACCATGATCCCGAACAATGTCGGGATCATCAAAAGTATGCGGCGGAGGATATAAGAGATCATGAATCAGAGTATAACTGTTCTGTTGACTGGTTCGGGTATTATAATCGATGATGCTCTCTATGCCACAATCTTATACCGATATACCCGCAGGAAATTGGATAGACAGGTTTTTACCCGCCTGCTCGCACCCTTATGCCAGGCTCATGCGGCTTGACCGGCCTATAGGCACATGGCTTTTGCTTTTGCCGTGCTGGTGGAGCGTCGCCATAGCCTCGGAAAAGCTCCCCGATATATGGCTTATGGTTCTTTTCGCAGCCGGAGCGATCATAATGCGCGGAGCCGGGTGCGTTCTTAACGACATTTACGACCGTGATTTCGATAAAAAGGTTGAGCGCACCAGCACTCGTCCTCTCGCCAGCGGTGAGGTCAGTCTTAAACAGGCTTTGCTATTGTTCGCGCTTTTGCTGTTTCTTGGGCTTTTGGTTCTTCTTCAGATGAACAGTTTTACGGTTTGGCTTGGAGTCCTTTCTCTGGTCCTTATCGTTATATATCCTCTTATGAAGAGGATAGTTTGGTGGCCGCAATTCGTTCTTGGCCTGGCGTTTAACTGGGGCGCTCTTATGGGATGGAGCGCTGTCAGGGGAGAGTTGGGCTGGCCTGCCGTTCTGCTTTATGTGGGGGGCATTTTCTGGACTCTTGGGTACGATACGATATATGCGCACCAGGATAAGCGCGACGATATAATGGTTGGGGTTAAATCTCTCGCTCTAAAACTGGGAGATAAATCGCGGGGGTGGATAGCTTTCTTTTTTGCCGCAGCTATCTTTTTTATATCGCTGGCGGGCGAGGGATTGGGTTTCTATGTCGTGCTTCCTGCCGCTATGGCTCATGCTCTTTGGCAGCTTATAGGATGGAAAATGGACGATCCTGCAAACTGTCTGCGGCGTTTCCGCAGCAATCGGGATTTCGGGTTCATAATTCTCGCTGCGTTGATCGCGGGTAAATTTATATGAGCGCGAAGCTTGCAAACTTCATCAGATCTAATATGGAATTGGCGGAAACTCCGCTGGTGCCGGAGATAAAGCTTTATACGGCGAGAGAAGTCTCGTCTGAATGGCTGGGCGGAGACAAGTGGCGGCACGAGGTGAAAGAGCCTCCTCCGTTCTGGAAATTCGCATGGCCTGGAGGTCAGGCGCTGGCTCGGCTAATATTGGATAGGCCGGAATTGGTGGCTGGCAGGAGAGTGCTGGATTTCGGAGCAGGCGGCGGCATAGCCGCCATAGCCGCCGCAAAATCCGGCGCGGCATATGTGCTTGCTTCGGATACGGATGAGAATGCCAGAGTCGCTTTGCAACTGAACGCCTCTCGTAACGGAGTGGTGATTGAAAATTGCCGCAAACAGAATCCTAAAGTGGACATGATTATAGCCGGTGACGTTTGTTATGAGCAGGCGATGAGCATCCGCGTTCTGCGATGGTTGCGTGCGATGGCTGCGGCGGGAACGCAAGTGCTTCTCGCGGATTCTGGGCGCGGATACTCTCCAGATGTCAGCGATCTGAAAGAAATCGCCGCTTACGATGTTCCAGTAAAGCGAGAACTGGAAGATTGCGACGTAAGACGCGTCGCGGTTTGGCGGTTTTAGCCTTGATTTGGGCGTGCGATTTAAGCGTTTTTGTCGATCTCTAATATCTGCTTGC
>JAQUWX010000035.1:0-6971 GCA_028692635.1 Alphaproteobacteria bacterium | reverse complement strand
GCTGTTCTGGAGCAGGAGAAAATTTCAACAACAGACCTAACCAGTAAATCTTGGGATAATCTGCCGATCATACCAGACATAGTGATAACCGTATGTGCGGATGCCGCAAGCGAAGCTTGTCCCGTCTATCTCGGCTCGGCGCTTCGCGTTCACTGGGGCCTTGATGATCCTGTTAGAGTTATCGGCAGCGATGAAGAGATTAATGCCGCATTCATGAATGCCTATCGTTTTCTATACGCACGAATAGAAGCGTTTTTTGCCTTGCCGCTCAATGATCTTAAACACGACAAGATTCTATTGAAGAATGCCTTAGATAAATTAGCCAATAATCCAAATAGTGTGGACAATAGGAGATAATAATATGAAATGCGGATGCGGTAACAAGACGCAAGATGTGCACGGCGCAGTACGCGAAGGATACAGCAAAATTGCGCAACAGGGAGGCACATGTTGCGGGAAGAAAGCCCCGGAATCCATCGTCACGTCCGTCGGTTACAGCAGCGAGGAGCTTGCGGGTTTGCCCGATGGAGCAAACATGGGCCTCTCTTGCGGGAACCCCACAGCTATTGCATCTCTGCGTTCGGGAGAAGTGGTTCTCGATCTTGGCGCTGGCGGAGGGTTTGATGTATTTATTGCCGCTCGCAAGGTCGGGGCTTCCGGAAGGGCTATCGGGGTAGATATGACGCCGGATATGTTGGACAAGGCTCGACATAACGTTTTCTCGTTCATAAATTCCAGCGGTCTGGATAATGTCGAATTTCGCTTGGGTGAAATTGAGCACTTGCCAGTGGCAGATTCCAGCGTCGATGTTGTGATTTCTAATTGCGTCATAAATCTTTCCCCTAATAAAGCTCAAGTGTGGAAGGAAATCGCACGCGTGCTAAAGCCTGGAGGAAGAGTATCTGTTTCCGATATAGCTTTACTGAAACCATTGCCAGCGGAAGTTCTTGAATCTGTGCAGGCTCTGGTGGGCTGTATAGCCGGAGCCGTCCTTGTGGACGAAACGCGCCAAATGATCCGAGACGCAGGACTTGTCGAAGGCGTAATGGAAAGCAAAGCAAATGTCATCAATGATATGGCTGAGTGGTCTGACCCCTTTTACCGCACGGTCATGGAGAAACTGCCTCACGGGAGTAAACTCGGGGACTATGTAACCAGCATGAATATCGCTGCTACTAAGCCATGATGTTTAATTAAATATACCGAATGGAGACTCCTTGCATGTCTGTACAATGTGAAATCACAGCAAAAGTTGCGGCAGGAAAGTTGCTAAGCGTATTTGAACGTTATCTTACTTTGTGGGTGTTTCTTTGCATCGTTGCGGGCATCGGTTTAGGCCAATTGCTCCCAGATGTTTTTCAGGCCATTGGGCGTATGGAGTTTGCGAAGGTCAATCTCCCAGTCGGTTTTCTGATATGGGTCATGATTATTCCCATGTTGGTCAAAGTGGATTTTAGCGCTTTGCATGAAGTGCGTCAGCATGTAAGAGGCATCGGCGTTACGCTGTTTGTTAATTGGCTTGTTAAGCCATTTTCAATGGCCTTCCTTGGGTGGCTCTTTATTCGCCATCTCTTTGCTCCCATGCTGCCAGCCGATCAAATCGACAGCTATATAGCCGGACTAATTCTTCTAGCGGCGGCTCCTTGCACAGCTATGGTGTTTGTCTGGAGCCGTCTAACAAATGGCGATCCGCTTTTCACTCTGTCACAAGTCGCGGTGAACGACAGCATTATGGTCGTGGCTTTCGCTCCTTTGGTGGGGTTCTTGCTTGGCATTTCGTCAATTACTGTGCCGTGGGCAACGCTCATTACTTCAGTCGTGCTCTATATCGTCATTCCCGTGATATTGGCGCAGATCTGGCGCAAATTGTTGCTCTCAAAAGGGCAAGCCGCCTTTGATAAGGCAATGGCAAAAATCGGCCCTTGGTCAATAACCGCGCTTCTTGCCACTCTTGTGCTTCTCTTTGCTTTTCAGGGCGAGGCTATTTTGAAGCAACCATTGGTTATTGCGCTTTTGGCTGTGCCAATCTTGATTCAGGTGTTTTTTAATTCATCCCTGGCATATTGGCTTAATCGGACGCTGGGGGAAAAGCACAATATAGCTTGCCCATCCGCTTTAATAGGAGCCTCAAATTTTTTCGAGTTGGCTGTCGCTGCGGCAATTAGTTTGTTTGGATTCAATTCCGGCGCCGCCCTGGCTACTGTCGTCGGCGTTCTTATCGAGGTTCCGGTGATGTTGCTCGTCGTTCGGGTCGTAAATTCATCAAAGGGATGGTACGAAAAATCTCGCTATTAGCGCTTCGGTCTTATAGTAAGGCGGCAGTTGAGTGAGCGTCGTCGCTAAATAAATACAACAACGCTCACATCAGCAACCGGATTTGAGAATTTTTCTCAGGCGCTCGCGCTGGTTCCGCTGTGGTGGGCGCGGTAATCCTGGATGCGCGTTGCGCGCAGTCCCCGCAGTCCATGCTGGTCGAGGAGTTTCATCCACGACTTAAACTCTTCTTCCGACAGCTTGTAGCGGTTGCACGCTTCGTCAAATGTCAGGACTCCGCCGCGTACGGCTGAAACTACTTGCGCTTTGCGTCTGGTTACCCAACGGCGAGTTTCTGGGGAAGGAAGCTTATCCAGCTCCTTATTCCTGTCGGATAGGCGAACAATCTTCACGTTCTCTCCGACGGAAGCAAAATCTGCTGGTTGCTGTGTCATGTTATTACTCCACTGAAAAATAAGTTATAGCTAAATACCTAGTCACCATACTCCCCACCCGTTTAAAATTCGGCTAACTTTATGGTAAAAAATTTTGGCCGGATGAAAAAATAACTAATAGAAAATATGCGATTGCAGGCAATTTAATGTAAATTTTATACGACGAATCCCAGCTCAATGAAAAGCGGTGTTTTTATTTTCATCCAATAATTCTTCGTCAATTTCATTAATGTTTTGTACATAAATTAAGAAATTAGGAAAACTTCATAATTATTAATTCGAAATTCAAATCAATTTATGAATATTGTGTTTTTATATTGTTCATATGCCTTGCGCAAAACGAGAGGACGGAAAATTATTTTGAAAAATGCGACGGAAATCGCGGATTTTTGCTTGATTGCTTAGTATTTATTAATGCCCATCCTTCATAATATGCTTGATAACACATGGGCGTTTTTATGCTGAAATTTTTGTCGCAGTTGCGCGTTAAGGAATACAGGAGGCCGCAAAAAGGATCGGTTGCGGTCGAGATGGCTATTCTCGCGCCCGTATTTTTTATGATGTTTTTCGGCATCATTGAATTATCGCTTATGCTGTTAACTCAACATTTAATGGAGAACGCGACATTCAACGCTTCTCGTCTCGGTAAGACCGGCTTCGTTGAGACCGGGCAAACGCAGCTTGAGACGGTTAAGGCTCGCCTTAATACAGAGTTGAGTGGTTTGAGTCCTCTAATTGATATGAACAAGGTCGTTTTCTCCGCAACTTCTTACGGCGAGATTAATCAGATAGATATTGAAGGCGAGGGAACTTCCGGTCTTGGAACCGCTCAGGAAATTGTTGTGTATTCTGTTTCTTATCCATGGAGTTTTTTTACGCCTCTTATCGCGCAAGCTATGGGATCTGAGGATGGAACCGTTTTGTTGACAGCTCGACTGGTGGTGCGTAATGAGCCTTACTAATGTTTTTAGGAGAGCAATCGTTAACTCGCCAAAGAGGCGAGCATCCTCCGGCGTGGCTGCGCTTGAGTTCGCTCTTGCTTTGCCAATCTGGATAACTCTTCTTATCGGTGGGGCGGATGCCGCTTACTGCACGCTCGTCAATCAGAGAGTCGAGAGGGTTACATACACTGTGACTGACCTTGTTACTCAATCGCAGAAGGTTTCCATTTCCGATCTGGATAAAATTTTGGCCGCATCCGAACAGATAATGCGTCCGTTCGATTTCGGGGATAAGGGATATGTAATTATTTCGTCCGTATTCAAGGAGGCCGGAAAATCTTCGATCATAAAGTGGCAGTATGCAGGCGGCGGACACTATAATTGCGGCGGTGGCGGCGGATGCGGAAGCAAGGTCGGCGTGGAAGGGGGCGTCCCCACTATGCCAAACAAAATGGCTTTGAATGACGGGGATAACGTCATTGTGGTGGAAGTTTACTATAAATTTACTCCGATGTTCGTAAATGCTTCTATCTTCTCCGCCAGCGATATATATCGTGCGGCGGTATATAAGCCCAGGTTAAGCGCTCTTACTGCGAAGCCGACTTGATTTGAAAAGCGGGGTTGCGATGCGTTTTCATTCTTTGATAGGTCGATTTCTTGACGAGGCAGGAAGTTTCTGCCGTAAAGAGTCGGGAATGACTCTGCCGCTTATTGCTATTTCTTTCATGGCTATGATCGGATTTGTCGGCACTTCTGTCGATCTCGCCAGAGAGCAGCTTATTCAATCGCGGCTTTTGTTTTCTCTGGATGCTGCCGGGTTGGCCGCCGGATCTACTATGAATACCGCTAATATCGAAGCTGAAGTCGCCAAATATATGGGGGCTAATTTTCCTGCGGGATATCTGGGGGCTGCGATACCAACCATTTCAGTTCAGGTTAGCGCGGATAAGGCGGTTATCACTCTTACTGCCAACACAACGGTTGATCCGGTTTTTATGCAGGTTTTCGGAGTTAATACGCTTTCTATTTCAGCAAGCTCGCAGATTACCCGCATCGCTACCGGGCTTGAGTTGGCTATGGTGTTGGATAATACCGGGTCTATGGGAGGTAGCAGTCTTGCCAGCCTTAAGTCCGCGGCAAACAATCTGGTGGATATCCTATATGGCGGAAAGGCGACTGCCAAAAATCTTTGGATAGGCCTTGTGCCTTTCTCGCATACGGTCAATATCGGAACGTCGCGCACCAACTGGCTGGATGCGGACTACAATAATGCCAATTATCCTACATCGGCATGGGGACCAACTACTTGGGCCGGTTGCGTTGACGCCAGAGAGGCGTATGGTATGGATGTTACCGACGATGCTCCGGCTGCCGTATACAATGCTACAACGGCAAAAACTTTCTTCCGCCAGTATTTCTGGCCCAGCAAATGCGGTTCGTGGAATTACAGCCATACTTACTGTAACTGGGCCAGCAACGCATGGAAATCTCCTGAGAACAACTTGACGACATATTCTTCGCCTCTGAACACTCTGGATCAGGGGCCTAATTACGATTGTCCGCAGCCTATCACTGCGATGACTTCAAATAAGACTACCATACTTAACGCTATAAATGCGATGACGGCTCAGGGCGCCACTCACATCAATCTGGGTCTGGTTTGGGGTTGGCATATGCTTTCTCCGACCTGGAAGGCTGCGTGGAGCAGCTCCGAAACGCATGAGGGCGAAGCTCTGCCGCTTGCTTACGGTAAGGCGCACATGAACAAGGCTGTCGTGCTTCTGTCAGACGGTGAGAACACTATGTACAGCGGAGATATTCGCACAGCTTATGGATATCTTTCCGAGAACAGGTTGGGCACTACCAATGCAGATACGGCTATTGGAAAATTGAATACTCGCCTGACGACGGTTTGCAATTCTATGAAGAGTAAGGGCATATACGTTTATACTATCGCTCTCAATAATCCGGGAACTACGGTTCAGACGTTGCTGAAAAATTGCGCTACGGCGGACAATTATTATTTTAATTCTCCAACCGCGGCGGATTTGCGGAACATATTCAGCGCTATCGCCGATTCGCTGTCTAATCTTAGGGTCAGCAAATAGCTTGGGGCTATTTATTATTCCTGAACGGTTCTATAATATGAGAACCGGATTGTTATTCTTTTTCAGGACAATAAATGGAACAGGTTGAATTGCCTCTGCCCGCAGCTCGCGTAGTTATGAGCCTTATGCCGCCTCCCGTCCTGTCGCGCATGGTGAGCGCTTTGGTGCACAAGATGGAGCGTCGCCATCCAAGAATGTTTAAAAATCTGGAGCGTCTGGATAAGGCGACCGTTCTTTTTGAGCCTACGGATTTGCCGCACAAGTTTATTCTTAAAATCGGGAGCAAGCCGGTATCGTTGGAGCTTGCCGCTCCGGACAGCGAGATTTCGGGGGCTATCATACGGGGCGATCTTAAATCTCTTCTGGATATGCTTGAGGGAAGGGTGGACGGAGATACTCTATTCTTCTCGCGCAGCATCGTGGTTTCCGGGGATACTTCCGTCATTGTCGGATTAAGAAATACTCTTGATCGCGAGGGGCTAAATCTTATGGATGAAGTCGCCGCAGTGTGTGGGCCGTTTGCCGGTTCTGCGATTATGGCCGTGACTGTGTTTGATAAAATTGCCAAGAGGGCTAAAAATCATTTAATGAAGATTCATGATTCCCTGCATGAAAACAAGCGGTGCGGTTGTGAGTAAAGCTCCTTATCTTGAACTTGTGTGTCCGGCTGGGACTCCTGCCGCTTTGCGGGCTGCTGTGGATGCGGGGGCCGACACCGTTTACTGCGGGTTCCGCGATAATACCAACGCTCGCAATTATCCGGGGCTTAATTTCGATCCCGATGAGCTGGCCGAGGGCGTGGAATATGCTCATGCTCGCGGGAAAAAGGTTCTTGTCGCCATTAATACGTTTCCTCGCGCCGGTGAAGTCAAGACGTGGCATGGATCGGTTGATAACGCCGCTGCTGCCGGAGCCGATGCGGTTATTCTTGCCGATATCGGGGTGCTTGATTACGCCTGCAACAAGCATCCTTCTTTAAGGCGGCATCTTTCCGTTCAGGCAGCTGCCTCCAATCCTCTTTCTATAGAATTCTATCGTGAGAATTTCGGGGTAAGCCGGTTGGTGTTGCCTCGCATTCTGTCCGTTGACGAAGTCGCCGGTCTTATCGCGCAGATAAAGATGGAGGCCGAGGTGTTCGCTTTCGGCAGTGTGGGAACCATGGTGGAGGGGCGCTGCTTCCTGTCATCGTATATCACCGGGATATCTCCCAGCAG
>JAQUWX010000099.1 GCA_028692635.1 Alphaproteobacteria bacterium | reverse complement strand
TAATCGGCGCACGGGAAAACAATCTTAAAAACGTAACGGCGAAATTCCCGCTTGGAACGTTCACCTGCGTGACGGGAGTATCGGGCAGCGGCAAATCGTCGCTTGTCATAGACACGCTGTTCAAAGCGCTATCTCGAACGCTAAACAATTCTAGAGATATTCCGGGAGCGCACGAAACCATAAGAGGCGTGCCGCTGATCGACAAAATCGTGGACATCGATCAATCTCCCATAGGCCGAACTCCGCGATCCAACCCCGCGACCTATACCGGAGCGTTCACCCCGATACGCGAATGGTTTGCAGGACTGCCTGAAGCTAAAGCGCGAGGATACAGCGCAGGGCGATTCTCTTTCAACGTAAAGGGAGGCCGCTGCGAGTCTTGCGAAGGCGACGGAGTCATAAAGATAGAGATGCACTTTTTACCGGACGTGTTTGTGACTTGCGACAAATGCCACGGCAAAAGGTACAACCGCGAGACTCTGGAAGTCCGCTATAAAGAAAAGTCCATAGCCGACGTCCTCGAAATGACCATCGAGGAAGGCGAAACCTTCTTTAAGGCAGTGCCCGCCATCAAGGAAAAACTTTCGACGTTGGCCAGAGTGGGGCTTAACTATGCGAAAATAGGCCAGTCCGCTACGACCTTGTCTGGCGGAGAAGCTCAGCGCGTCAAGCTGGCCAAGGAACTGGCTCGCCGTGCGACCGGGAAAACGCTCTATATTCTGGACGAACCCACGACCGGGCTGCACTTTGAGGACGTGAAAAAGCTTCTTGAAGTGCTGCACACGCTTGTCGATCAGGGCAACACCATAATTGTGATCGAGCACAATCTGGAAGTCATAAAGACGGCAGATTACATAATAGACATCGGCCCCGAGGGGGGAGACAGCGGCGGTGAAATAATCGCCACCGGCACCCCGGAGGAGATCGCCGCTACGGCTGGCAGCCATACTGGACGATATCTTGCGCGTTATCTTGACCTTAAAGCGCGACAGGCGCAAAAAGGTAATGCTCAATAGATCAGGGTATAGAATTTGTCCTCTTCTGAAACCCCAACTCCCCAGCAGTCTATTGCCGAACAGGCAGTGGAGCGTCTTCGCCGTTTCGCAGACGGTAACGGGATCGATCCTGCGTCCATCCAGCTTCTAGACAAAAACGAGAGCACGTATCAACTTACAGGACAGCTTCTTCTAGCCCCGGATTGCGACATACAAACCACGCATTACGCTGGAGCGGTGCGCGGAAAGAAACGCACGGTCCACAAAAGCATCTCGGCCCTGCGCGAAGCGGTCATGCAAAAAAAGCAAAGCTTCGTTCAATCGACCGAGTGGATAAAAGACGCCGTCGATGAGCTTAAAAACCACCCGGGACAGGGATGGGGAATTGAGAACGAAACTAAGATAACTCTCCCGAAGCACAGCGAAGTCATGGCGGCAACCGACAAATGCCCCGCATGCAACGGCCAGCGCCTATTGACCTGCCAGCAGTGCATGGGCAGAAAACAGGTGGTATGCGTCCCCTGCAAAGGAACCGGCAGAGAACCCTGCCCCAACTGCTTCGGCAGAGGCGAAGACCCCGTAAATCCGCAGAATCCCTGCGTTGTCTGCAACGGACTGCGCACAGCTCCATGCCGCTATTGCAGAGCGACTGGCTGGTTGCCATGTCCGACGTGTCAGGGAAAAGGCGGGACGACCTGCGCCGCCTGTAACGGAGCGGGAACGATAACCGAAGAAATAACTATAACCGCGTGCGCGCTTCCTCGGTTCAACATAAACTACGACAGCGAGCTGCCCAGCGGATTGCTCCGAGCTTTAGACCGACTTGGCGTAGCCAACCTGATAAAAGGCCACGCGTCGGTAAACATGTTTCCTCCGGTCGAGGATGAAGACAACCCGGCATCCAGAAATACTTTAAGATATTCCGTAGATATTCCGTTCGCCGATATGAAAGTCCGCTTTAACGGAGGCAAAGCCACTCTTATATCTGTATTTGGCAAACGGAAATTGATATTCGGCTGCCCGGCTTTTCTGGACGTTTCGCTGGAAACATCGAGAAATATGCTGGAAAAATCCGCCGCCGGAACTCTTCCTTTGGATCAGGCCATCATTACTCGGGCGCTAAACGACGCTCTTGCTCTTGAGCTAAGCGGCAAGAACCTTAATCTCGACAACGGCGCAAAAGAGTTGCGCAAGCAATATCCAATAGGACTGTCCCCGGAAGTAGCCAAAGAAATCATGCGCAACATGGGGCTGGCCATTGCCAACATCACGCGCAAAGGCCGGACGTTTGCAGCCACCGCGATGCTTGCGCTCAGCGCCGCCATGTTCGCCGGAGTCTTCCTGTCATCGATGCACGAGCGTATTTTAAGCTCGTTCCCAAAAGAGATTCTGCTTCTGTTTTATGCGCTCTTTCCCATCCTGGTCGCATCGTTATGCTGGATCGGAATAAGCCAGTCAGCGCGATTGGCTCTTTTAAGAAGATATCCCGACAATCAAGTCCATTTGCGCCAGAAAATAGGCAAAACCGGATATGCAATTATCGCGGCAGTCTTCGCTTTATACGCGGCAGTTCTAATGATCGCCCCGATCAAACCATGGTGGTTCCCCTTATAATCATCATGGCAAAATTCCTCATCCTATTATTATTCGCCGTTTTTTCCCTATCTCCGAGCGCTTCGCACGCATCCTCCCTGCCCGTCATAGAGCGCGTGATAAGCGCGGACACATTGGAGCTTAACGACAAAACCATAGTCAGGCTGGCAGGCATCAAAGCCCCTGAACAACAAGCTCTCGCCAACGAAGCAAAAGCATACGCCGAGAAAATCAGCCTCGGGAAAAGCATAGAACTAAACAAAGCAGGAACCGACCGCCACGGACGCATATTAGCTCAAGTATATATTACGGAAGCGAACGGCAAAAAAATCTGGCTGCAAGAATATCTAGCGCAAGCAGGAGCCGCATATGTTTTTCCCACAAAAGAGGCGGAAAATTTCACTCCCGCCCTACTAAAATCCGAAACCTCTGCCAGATCCACAAAAACCGGCATATGGAAAGACGCATCTTATGCGGACATCCCAGCCGAAAACGCAGCCCCCGCGCAAGGCCACTATGCGTTCGTCACAGGAAGAGCAGTCGATTGCGCCAAGCGCAAAGACAAGACCTATATCAACTTCGGAGAAGACTGGAAAACTGACTTCACAATAACGATCGCCGAAAGCGCACGTCGCCTCATGAGAAAAAACAAACAAGACCCCATGGATCTGCGCGGCAGAAAAATAAGAGTTCGCGGCCTAATCGAGAACCTCAACGGCCCCATGATTACAATCTCAAGACCAGAACAAATAGAACCAATCAAATAACCGGCGGGCCGGTCGCGAGCCGCGACGGGCATTAGTCGCGAGCCGCGACAGGCATTAGTCGCAAGCCGCGACGGGCATTAGTCGCAAGCCGCGACGGGCATTAGTCGCGAGCCGCGACAGGCATTAGTTTTTCTTTCTCACTTAAGCCATGTGTTCTTAACCGGCGAGCCGACCACGTGTCGTGGTGGACATTAGTTGGCACCGATGTAAACCATAAGACAAATTCTGCCAATTATGCACCTCTGTCCTCTGATCCCTGTCATCTGTCCTCTGCATCGTACACAGCGCGAAGAATAGCGAAAGCCTGATTTATTCTTTTAAATTTTTCTTCGGACTCTCTGCTGCCAGCATTGGCGTCAGGATGATGGCGCTTCACCAGCACTCTATACTGAGCCTTTATCGCGG
>JAQUWX010000098.1 GCA_028692635.1 Alphaproteobacteria bacterium | reverse complement strand
CCTCGGCGCCTGAACGCTACACCAGATACACCCGTGAATATCTAGGTTGGGGCGTGTTCGCTCTGATGTCGCGGTGATGCGGGACAAAGGCCGCGCAACGACCAGCGCGGAGTATCAGGCGTGGCGGTCGGATGATACTCCCCACACAAATTTTCTCAGTCCTCGGGCCCATTCTGGTGGGAACGCAGAGCATCGCAGTAGGTTTTTTTGTTAAGAATTGGCTAGCGAGGTGAGCACGACTTTATGCGAACGAGGCCTACCGTAAATTAAATTCCGCGATGAGAGCTGGCCGAGAGGCAAGAAGGCGCTCTAAATGACTTTCCGCCCACATTTCGATGCGCGGCATTTGTCCATCCGAGTTGTGCTGTTCGATCCAAGTTACGGCATCAGCCGTAAAGCGACCACTAGTAGCCATAATGAGCACTTCCACTTTTGGCGTATTCCAAAGCTTCATTTGCTCTTTTAGAGTAGCAAGCTCGCTGATGTTAATGCTTGCTGTCAGCCAGTGCTTGCATTGAATTATAACTCTTTGACGGATTATCCCTGTAAGCGCGTCTGTGCTCACGCGATTCACGGACAAATCTCGGCCTTTGTCTGGAGCATTAGTACGCATTAGCCATTCAGGATTTTCATATCCGTCTTCATTGCTAATTAAGGTGAATATTAGTCGTTCAAAATCTACTGCGCTAAGATTTGACCAAGAAAGTTCTGTAATGATTTTACCTTTAGGTTTTACAGCAACTAAATCTGCTAAATCGGGTATCGAAATAGGCAAAGGATCATCAGCGCCATAAAGACTTTTTCTGACCTCCGCTTTGACCTGAGGCCAATCGAACTTTTCAATATCTCGTAGATCACTGCCCTCTCCAAAACCTAAGTGCCGCCGCAAATCATGCCAGCGGGTTGGGCGAGAGGCGCTGCCTAACAATACGTCAATCTCTGCAATATGTTCGCGAAGGCGATCAAATAGAGGATTCTCAATCTTTGAAGATGGTTCAATCTCCCCAATTTCTTGACGCAACAAACGTAAGTCTGCATCAAACGCATTGATTCTTTCGTCAAGAACATCTCGTGTAAGCGCTTTTCTTTTTTTATTAAATTTGTGCCGATACTCACGGATAGATTGGCCGGGAGAATCAATTGCGGTTTCAATGCTGATTTCTGCTTCTATCATTCCACATTCGTGGGCATCGAACCTATTCTGGGCGATTTCGTTATATTCTAGAAGTTGAATATCTGGCTTCCATCCATCGATTTTGGGTAAGGTTGTTAAAATGTCATCAAAAGATCTACACTTTTGCTCATATTCTGGGTTTGGGCCAAAGCAAATTCCCGTGGGGACAAGTGCTCGGATTTCGTCCCATAAACGTTCAAGCTTGGCAATATTGGCTTCAACAGCATCAAATTGATGGAGAGCTTCCATTAGAGGGGAACGATCAATCTTCTGAGCTGTCATAATCTTGATTTCTCCACAGTTTGAATTTGTTTCTGAATGCAAAAAACTCTGCGCATGATCGCTAAGACAAGGTGCAGACCCTTCTTAGAAAAATATGCTCTGAAAATCGAAATTTGGCAAAAAAGATGTGATGAGGGCACGTTCTATGTGCAGAGGGGGCGCTCTAATCTTGCGGACTGTATCGGGTGTTTTTGCAAAACGTCCTGCACATATCTTGCCGAGGTGCAGCGCCTAACATTTTGATTGTTATGAATTATATTTGAAGTTTGTTTACAGTGACGATTGCCACCCAGTTTCTCATTTGTGTTGCAACATAAACATCAATTCAGATCAATATGTTACTTGTTGCAAGGTCAATGGCGGGGCGAGTGATATGTGGGAGCGAACATGCTCCTTGGTAAGGCGTTGATTTTAGAACATTTTGTTTTTTGGAATTTCTCCTTAAGGCTAATCGTTATATTCCTGTAAGTTGAAAAAGTGGGTGCTTTCCGAATCTTTTTTGAGGCCAGTGTCGTGGAAAACGTATCAGAAGAAGTGCTTAAAAAACTATCTATTCCAGTGACGCCGTTGTTGGAGCAAATCTTCATTTCTGCTCGAATAAGACAGCAAGATAGGCATAGGCAATGGATTGCTGCCTCGCATAAAATTGCGTCAAAGATACCGAATTCATTGGCTATGTGTACAGTGCAGTTTATGGGCGATATGGATATGATATTGCTCTGTATGGAAGAAGAGATTTTTTCAGCCCCTCCTGGAAAAGCAGAACCGTTTTTTGGACTTAATTTCCAAATGTCCTTTTCTGAAGCTTGGGTTTGCAAGGCGTATGAAATCTGTCGTGCATTAAAGCAAAGAAAAACGGCCCCGGATACTGAGGCATTTCGAGAGCTTTTTCACATTCTCGAGGGCATAAGAATTACGTTAGATAAATTTGAGATTGCAAAGGATGGAAAAAATAAATTCGAATGCGATCTCGCATCTATAAATCCAGATGGCACTCCAGATTTAGAAAAAGTGCAGACTTATTCTTACAAAAATGAAAAGAAAGCCCATATTATGCCCACCGGATTAAACCAACGTACGGGGGCCTTGCTATGGGTTGTGACTCATGCAGAGGATAAGCAATCATTCTCAGTCGATAGACGAAGTCTTTCCGATACATTTCTGAAGTTTTTTTGTGTTAGCGAAATGGACACGGGGTCTTTGTAGCGACGGTTACGTCGCTTGCAAAAGGGGCACTCTTTTAATTTATCCGCCTAAGGGGTTGTACGACGAAATTGCTCCGATTTCTCTCTGCAAAAAGTCTGGTTGCGTAGAGAGTTTTCGCATCTCTACCCGTTAATGGCCCAAGTTTGCGAACCAGACTCTTAAGATGTTCGCCCCATCCAATTCGGATATTACTCCTCTTTGGGTCAGAATTTTCAATCACTTATATCTTGCTGAAATTATTTGAGAATTTAGTTTGATCCTATCCAATTTGGATAGATGGCGGAGGGGATGAGATTGATCAAAAACGCGTGGAACGACACGCGTTTTTGCCCCTACGGGCGTCGGCGCAAGAGCGCCTCCGTCCAAAACGCTCCTGACCGTCGCGTTTTGTCGAACTCAGCTCGTCGTTCACTGCCCCCCATCCGCATTAACAAAAAGGCCCCGCAAGGGGGCCCTTTTGTTAATGGCGGAGGGGAGGCTGCACTGAACAAAACTTTCTTAGTCCCCCACCACGTTTGCGTATTAAAGCAACAAACTGCGACAATAGCCAGCGGGTTGTCTGCGCCATAAAGTCAGAGACATGTCATAATTGGTCATGTCTGTTTTTCTTCATTTCTGCAAATGCCCAGATATGGCACGTCGGCGATCTATAAGGCTGGCCATGCCGTTCACATGCAATTGCAGGGAAAAAGATGATCACTGACCATAAAACAACCGTTTCAAATCAAAACCAAGACGAAATATCAACTGACCGCGACGACAGACGATCTTGCTCTGTCATCGTTTTCGCCGTGATGGCGCTGTCTGGAGCATTGGTTGGGTTTCTGGTGGGGTTCTTCCTAAAATAAGCAAGGAGCTACGCTGTCCGTCTTATACCAGTGAGCCTATGAACTGACACATATCGTCGGCACTTTATCACTCGCTCTGCAGTACATAACGCCTTGCCATGCAAGTCGTTACTCCCCGCAACCGCTCGTGACTCAAAGAGTCACCTCATTGGATCGTTGGCATTAGTCGCCAGGTGTCGTTCAACAGAGACTAGCTGGCCTTGTTCCCAAAATTCATTCCAGCATGATCCGTCTCGTGCTGTCACAATGCGTGCGGGACC
>JAQUWX010000097.1 GCA_028692635.1 Alphaproteobacteria bacterium | reverse complement strand
AGAAAAAGCTGTCTCCATTGTATCATGCGCTTGGGCAGACGCTGAAAAGCCGTTTCACGGGTTGGCGTGTTGGAATTATCGCGAGTGAGCCCTCGTTGGCATATGCGACCGGACTGCCTTTTTTGCCGGTTGATGCACCAGTCCAGCATGGAGGTTTGCGAGTGACTCTTTTTCGTACAGAGCCGTTATCCTGACGTATTTGCTAACCTGTATGTTATTGCGAAGACTTATGATTTGTTCGGGGGTTGGATATATCTTAAGAAAACCCTTCGACGTGTTCGCCCAATTTCTTGATAATCCTCAAACGTTAACCTTTTGTCCCGCAGGTGGCTGCGCCCTCCATGCACCCCTGTAGTGCAATAATTGGGTTTCACAGGTTGGTGTGATGTTGTGCAAATGCCTGCATCTTAGTTAAATTCCACCCACATCTCCAAAAGTCTTTACAATCACGAACATCGCAGCCCAGTTTTTTATAAAACTCCAATGCAGCAGGGTTTTTCTTGAGAACAGCAAGCTTAATATCGGCATTGAGTTTCAATGCTTCCCGAATAACATTCAAGACCAATTTTACGCCAATTTGGTAATTGCGATATTCTGGTTCGACATATAAATTTTGCAATTCGATGCTGCGCGTTGCCGACTGACAAGCATACATTGTATGCCACCCAATAAAACCGACATCGCGATCATCTACTGAAGCCAATCTTGCTGAAAACCATCCTTTATCTGCCATAAGCTTCTCTGGATCGGGGCGCAGGTTATCATCGTGATGCCTTGCTAATTTCTCCGCTAGCGCTGACATAGATTCATAATCAGCCATAACTTTTGGTTCGCGCACGATGATTGTTTTTACCATGACATCCTCCAAAATTCATCTGTCTTGCTGAACTTTACTGATAAACCATATCAATAAGACCAACGATATTTATCATGCGATTATAGGATTGGTTCTATAGAATGCAACTTCCTCTGAGATAAATCCTATGCAAAGCTCTTATAAAACAGCATAAGCGAAGAACCAAACAACATGGCATTGATGGCGGTCTTGAACACTCTTTCCGATAAAAACTTCGGCAGATGCAAACCAATGACCGAAACCACTACGAAAACGGCCAAGCATGGCAGGAAATTCTTCAACACAACTTCGTTGTGAATGATTTCGCCAGCATCCAGAAAAAGACGGAAGTAATTGCTAATGCTCACAACAAATATAATGGTGGCCCTGAACGCAAGTTTATCGAGACCAATTGCGCGGAGATATGTAACATAAGGCGGTCCGCCTATCCCCGTAACGCCCGAGATTACACCGCCAAAAAAACCTGCCAACAGCGATCCTGTCTTAGCACTCAACCATTCGCGGTTTATCATCTTCAAATTAACATAATCGAACACAACGAAAATCATCAGATAGATTGCTAACCCTAGCTTGAATAGTTTTGGTGAGACAACGTCAAGAATGCCAATGCCGATAAGAACGCCAAAGAACATTCCTACGAATAAGAGATTCATGGATTTCCAACTGATGTGCCGCCATGAGGAAATCAAAAGCACAGCCTTCAAGCATTGAAATACCAGCATCAAAAAAACAGCATCTTTCGGAAGCATCGAAAGGGTGAGCAACGGTATGGCTATCCATGCGCCTCCAAAGCCAAAACAAGCCTCAAGAAGAAAGGCAAAACCCATAATGATGGATACGGATAGCATTTTTAGATGTGCCTTTATTGGTTCGATTGTGTAGGACGCGTTCCTATGCGTTCGGAAAAACGAAGTAGATATCCATCAGGGTCTAAAACGATAAACTGTCTACTGCCAAGGTCTATATTATCGGCGCGGTACCAAGCGTCTTTTATAGGAAGAAAGATTTTCGCGCCAGAAGCTTGAACGCGAGCATAAAGATCTTCAACATTATCCGTATGAATATCCAGATTCATTCCACGTCCGAAGGGTGCTTCCATGGGCGCTGCATGCCATGAACCAGGATCGCCCGGCTTGAATTCATCCAGCATGATCTGCGCACCTTGGCGTTCCAGCATCGCAAAACGTCTTTCTTCGCGCTGGTAAAGGATTTTGAATCCCAACACCTCTGTGTAAAAAGCGACACTCGTTTTGATGCTCGTGCAGAGCAATTCTGGAATTAATGGATTCAGTTTTGGCGCTTCGTTCATTTTGATTTCCTTAATAAAAATTCGGGCTGCATATAGCACAATGTTTCGCAGCAGGACAGGCTGAATGATAGAAATCAAGCTGCCGACCAAGAAAGCTTGTAATTTTTGCTTCTTTCTAAGCGTTACTTTTAATAATTAAAAAATGAATACCTTTCTCAAGGCGTTATTATATATATTACAGATATGTTTTTTAAACGCTTTCTCCACATTGACTTCAAGCCTCTATAAAATTCTATTAGGGTCCGGACCCTAGCGTATATATTTTCGACAAATGTACGAATTTTACTGAACTTGTAATAAACAACTGAGATATGACATTCACCCACTCAACGATATTCTATTAATATTTCTCCCCCAATCCCCTCAAATGTTCCATGCAGCTTTCAGCAGCCAATTGAATATTATAGCCGCCCTCAAGAATAGAAATAACGCGTCCACCAGAATGTTTATTTGCAAGAGCAACAAGATCGCGAGTAATGGTGTAAAAATCTTTCGTTTCAAGATTTTGCCGCGACTTTGGCTCTCCCTTATGAGCATCAAAACCAGCAGAAACAATGATAAGCTTTGGTTTTTCGCTATCAACACGCGACAAAATCTTCTCGCGCCACGCGCACAACCATTCATCACGTGAAGTATTGGGAGCTATTGGAACATTTAATAAATTGCCACAACCCGTTTCATGCGCGTATCCAGTTTCCGGCCAAAGAGGCAGCTGATGAATGCTGGCATGAAATACTCCGGAGTCTTTCTCAAAAATCTTCTGCGTTCCATTTGCGTGATGAACGTCAAAATCAACTATCGCTATTTTGTCGATGCCGTATGTTTTTTGCGCATACCTCGCCGCAATGGCAGCATGGTTAAAAACACAAAACCCCATCGCCTTATTAGCCAATGCGTGGTGCCCAGGGGGGCGAGTTGCGCAAAACGCTTTTGTATCAACATTGGACATAACAGAATCGACGGCAGCCACAACACCTCCAACACATCGCATAAGGGCCGCGCCAGATTGTGGAGATAAAACCGTGACTTCTCCATCGTCATGATCTGAAATCACTTCATTTATTTCAATTTCTTTGTAACCGCTAGCAGGGACGGATTTAAAAACAAAATCTACATATTCCTTTGTGTGAACCAGCTCGATCATCTCGCGCCGACCAACGGGCATTTCAATAAGTTTGAGAAATGGCCAGTCTTGGGATCTAAGCAACTTATGAATAGCGCCCAATCGCCGCATATTTTCAGAATGATCCGAACCGGGATCATGCGCCTCACACAAGGGATGATAAAAACACAGCATTTAATGGGGCTTTCTTATTGCTCACATATTCAAAGTAACTTGCTTTCTATTGTCTCGCAAAATACTCCGATCCGGATACATATTACGAACTAAATTCGAATCAGACAATACCGCGAGTTCTTTCAATGAAGAGCCCTGCAAATAACGAGCAATCATTCTATCATTTCCATAAGATAAAGGCTCAAACCCCATTTGCTGAATTACTGGAATGATCAAACCTTCGTGTTCTTGAGGCACACCTATCCGCAGCTTGTAGAGCACAATGTGTTCAGAGCTTGCGAGAAACGCAAGCGCAACGTCAACATGCCGCAACAAGCCATTAAAAAGACCCGCCATCCGTTTCTTCTGCGCGGGCTGATAA
>JAQUWX010000096.1 GCA_028692635.1 Alphaproteobacteria bacterium | reverse complement strand
GGGATGGATTGACGCGCAGAGGTGAGTACTCGCGCAAAGGCCAGCATTATGGCGATCAGAAGCGCTTTCTGCTCTCCGGTAGAGCATAATTCCGCCGGACACTGTTTCGTCAGGTGCGTCGTTATAAGATTGCTGCGGTGAGGGCCGATGGAGCTGTTGCCGTTCTGAGCGTCCTCGCTTCGCGCCAGGGCAAGCTCGGCTCGCATGCGGTCTTCGACTAAGAGAGCGGGGAGTTCGTCAAGCAAGCGCTCAGCCATGCCGTCTAGCGCGATGTCCGCTTGTGGAAATGCCCCGGATGTTTCGTGTATTGCCGATTGAAGATGTTGCAGCATTTGTCTTCTTGCTGCGGCTATGGCAACTCCGGTTTGGGCAAGAGTGTCTTCAAGCACGCTCAGCCACACGATATCTCGCGATCCTTCGCGCAGCAGGAATAGCCTCTCTCTAAGCGCTTTCTCATAGCGCTGGACTCTTCCGGCATGAGCCGGATCAAAGCTGTAAACTAGGCGATCGAGAAATCTGCGCTTTGTTCCAGGACTTTCCGCTAGCACTTTGTCCATGTCCGGCGTGATCCACGTCATTACTACATGATCCGCGAGCGTTTGTTGGTTCTTTGCGATCTTTCCATCGATGCTGATTATGCGGCGATCCGCGTCAGGAGTTTCGGGATCGCTCCCGGTTCCTATGCGCATAATGCCAAGCGGCGTTGTCGTCTCCACAGAGATCGCCCACTTCGACAGCGTGTTTTGCTTTTGAAGTTCGGACAAAGGAGCGCGGCGCATGCCTTTTCCCGGCACGAGCATGCTTATCGCTTCAAGTAGATTGGTTTTGCCGCTGCCGTTCGCTCCGGTCAGAACGATGGAGGATTCTCCCGGTTTTAAAATCAGGTCGTTGTAATTGCGAAAATTATTGAGCGCGACATTCCGAACGGATAGGCGGCAGATTTCCGGCTCGGCATTATATTTGATCGCGTGGTTTAAATTGTTTTTCATTATGTAAAGAGACTCTTAGTTGTTGCGCGTAACTGCAACATAAAAATTAGACGGGTGAAAAATATTTCCGTTCCAAAGAATTTGCTGTTTAAAATTGAAAATGGGGGCAAACTTTTTATCCAAGAAACCTTACTAAAAAGATAAGATTTATCTCTAATTTTAGCAGTATTTTATTGAGAAACTATAAACATCGTTGTATTTCAATGAGTTGTCAATTAACCAGAGCTTAATAGTTTCGGTATTTAATTGATATTGTAAGCAATGTTTAGGTGAATGAGGTGTGTTATGGTTGCTCAAGCGGTTCCAAAAGAAGAATTGGACGGAGTTCTCGATAATCCTCAAGCGTTTGCTGTGGCAAATAACAGCGAGACTCATGAGCGCAGTGATCCTCACAAGCTAGGTATAGATGCATCGTTGGAAGGCGGAAAAGTGCAGATGATTCATGGTAAAGACATTAATGCTCTAACTCCCAATAATGAGGAAACAGATATTCAGAATCATCAAAGCCATCGTCCTAACGCTAAGGTAAAACAACCATTTCAGCTTAAGATGTAATTTGCAATCAGTGCCGGGGTTCATACTATAAGGTTAGCGCAAGCAGGTGCGGCTTGCGTTTTTCTTTTTTTGGATTTTCTCTAAAAATATTTATGCCAATTTACGCCCCAATTAATCTCAAATTAAAGCTATTGGTGTTTAATTGCTTATGTAAGGTGGCCTGATTCTTTTTTGAGGTGGGCTATGAATACCAGAAACAAGCTTTCACGTAAGTTTGGAGCCACAAAAGAGGATTGTTGCAGTGATCTTCGTTGTATAGAAAATGTGCTGTGGTTTGACGCCAACCAGAGAGAAGAATCCAAACCAAGTAGAACGGATATAGAGCATAAGACCGGGTTTTCCGATTTTCATAAATAAGGCCGTGATATTCGTAGTAGTTTCTTGGGTTTGTAGTTAATTTATACGTCGCGTGGACACGCGACGCTGGATTCCCGCCTCCGCGGGAATGACCCCTGTTTTTTTGATTAAAACCACTATATCCGTCCAATTCGCTTGACTGGCGGTTTGTGATGCTGTAATACTGTACTATTACAGTAACGATCTGGGGTCGGGGCGTTGGGTTAAGTTTTATCGTTTAACAGGAGTTGTGTTTTATGTCTTTAAATCGAATTCAGATTGCTTTGCAGAAAAATGGACGGCTGGCGGAGGATAGTCTTGAGCTGCTTAAAAATTGCGGGCTTCGCGTTGTGCGTAGCAGGGACGATCTGTTCTGTCGCGTTAAGGAGCTTCCGATAGATCTTCTTCTTGTGCGTGACGACGATATTCCTAATTTTGTGAGTAGCGGCATTTGCGATCTGGGGATCGTCGGGGAAAATGTGTTCTCCGAAGTGGGGCAGACGGTGGAGGGGTTTTCCGCGAAGATTGTCGAGCGGTTGGGGTTTTCTGCTTGTCGGTTGGTTCTGGCCGTTCCTGAAAATGGCGCGATTAAGTCTGTGTCGGATCTTGAGGGCGCTACTATCGCTACTTCATATCCGCAGTTGCTGCATGAGTTTCTGAAAAAGAATAGCGTTAGCGCCAGGACCTTGAATATGACGGGTTCGGTAGAGGTCGCTCCGCGTCTTAAAATCGCCGATGCTATATGCGATATCGTGGCTTCTGGCGCTACTCTTGCGGCGAACGGTCTTTGCGAATTGACTACTATTCTTAAGAGCGAGGCTTTGCTCATTCGTTCCGGGCAGGCTCTTTCTGTTGAGAAAGAAGCGATCATTCATCGCTTGCTGGCCAGAATAAGAGGCGCTCTTGGGGCGGAGGACAGCAAGTATGTGATGCTGCATGCCGATAAGGCGAGACTGCCGGATATTATCAAGCTTTTGCCGGGCGCGGAGTCTCCGACTATTCTTCCTTTGCAGGGTGTTGCGGACAAGGTAGCGGTCCATGCGGTTTGTCGCGAGGCTGTGTTCTGGGAAACCATGGAGCAATTACAGGCTATCGGCGCCAGCTCGATTCTGGTGCTGCCTATAGAAAAGATGATGGGATAATAAAATGATCGCTATATTGAATTGGAATAATCTCGATAAGAACGGGAAGACGGAAGCTTTGGCTCGCGCTGAGTTCAACAGCTCCAGCGAATTGTTAGAGCGCGTCAAGTATATCGTATCGCAAGTGCGCGCTAACGGGGATGCGGCTTTGCGCTCGTTCTCGGCCAGGTTCGATGGCTTTGACGCTGTTCCATCGTTTGTGCCGCAGGAGAAGCTTGCGGCGGCTACTGCCGGATTGTCCAGCGAGATGCGGCGGTCTTTGGATGAGGCAATAGAAAACATAACTAATTTTCACAAGGCTCAGATGCCGCAGACTGTTCGGGTGGATACTCGGCCCGGCGTGGTTTGCGAGCTTACTTGGAGGTCTATAGAAAGAGTGGGGCTTTATGTTCCGGGCGGGACGGCTCCTTTGTTCTCGGCGGTTATGATGCTGGCTTTGCCTGCTAGGTTGGCTGGATGCCGGACGCGGGTTTTGTGCACTCCTCCGGGGAAAGATGGCTCTATCGATCAGGGCATTCTGGCTGCTGCGGATTTGTGCGGAATTACGAAAGTGCTGCCGATAGGTGGAGCGCAGGCTATTGCGGCTATGGCGTTCGGGACTGAGACTGTGCCAAAGGTGGATAAGATTTTCGGGCCGGGAAACGCTTATGTGACGCAGGCTAAGCAACTCGTCGCTCAGGAGCCTGACGGTGCGGCTATAGATATGCCCGCCGGTCCGTCTGAGGTTATGGTGATTGCGGATGCTGCGGCTAATCCTGCGTGGGTCGCCGCCGATCTTTTGGCTCAGGCAGAGCACGGCGCGGATTCTCAGGC
>JAQUWX010000095.1 GCA_028692635.1 Alphaproteobacteria bacterium | reverse complement strand
ATTTTCTGATTTTCAGCTAAGTTGCATTGCTCCAGCTTATCCCATAAAAGATTGAGAACGGTCAAATTATTGATAAACCCCAAAGGAATCCCATGAACCCCAGCGACGCCGGAACAATCAAAAACAAACGAATTCTGATAATTTCATCCATATTCCCCCCGGACAGCCGAACCGGCGCGGAGATGAGCGCATATAATTTCGCCCACTGGCTGAAAAAACAGGGAAATGAAGTAGCGGTCCTGACAACGGCGAAAGCTCCTGACGAGGTCTTGTCGGGAGAAGAAGTTGACGGCCTGCCGATGTGGAAAGTATGGATGCCGCGCCTGTATCCTATTATATATTTTTTCAAAGCGCAGTTTTGGAAAAAACCAATTTGGCATCTTCAGGACTATATCGATCCAAGAAATCGCAAAATTGTCGGAAGTGTTATCGACGATTTTAAGCCAAACCTCATAAGCGTTCATATCATCCAGGGGATTGGATATAATTCATTAATTGAAATTGGCAAACGTAACATTCCGGTCATAATGTTTCTACCTGATCTTGGCCTGGCCTGCTTTCGCATGGCGATGTTCCGAAACGGTTGCGATTGCCCCAAACAGTGCGCCTTGTGCAAACTAACCTCAGCGTATAAAAGCCATTGCGTAAAGCAAGTGCCGCGTATTGGCTTTATGTCTCCGTCGCGAGCTAATCTTGAAAAACTTGCACAATTTTTCCCTATAAAAAAACACCTTAATACCTCGATAATGAATCCAAACAAATATCCTGCGGCAACCGTTGGACGCACCACGTCAGATTGCGTAAGATTTCTCTATGTGGGAAGGCTCCACATAACCAAGGGAGTGGATATTCTTTTAAAAGCAGCGAGAGAACTGGCAGCCACCCGCGATTTCACGCTAACGATAGTCGGCTCCGGCCCCAAGGAAGCTGAGCTGCGCAATGAGTACGGCAATCTTCCGTGGTGTAAGTTTACCGGATTCATCTCACAGCAAGAGATAAGCAACCTGATGGTAAACAGTGATCTATTGTGCATCCCCTCCATCTGGTCAGAGAATTTCCCCGGAGTAGTGGTGCACGCGCTTGGCCTTGGCCTTCCCGTAATGGGAAGCGACAAAGGCGGCATCCCGGAACTTGTCGAAAACGGCAAAAACGGCACATTAATCCCAGCCGGAGATTGCAACGCCTGGAAATCTGCGCTGGCAGATGCGATAGACAACCCCGCCAAGCTCAAAAATTGGAGCAAAAACGCCCTGAACAACGCGAGCAAATTCGACCAAGACAATATTGGCCGCCAGCTATTAAATTTTATATCCGAAATAGAAAAATCGGCTAACCTAACAGCATGATTGGAAAACCCGCTCCATTTTTGTCACCAACCGGTAACGCCTGCAACGACGTATTGCGCCTTACGTTTGTGTGCGCATCAATCGGTTTTGTCATGCTCTTAATGACAAGTTGGTGGGCATATCCGGTATCGGCATGGCTTGCGCTACTGCTGTACGGTTTTTTCTTCATGAAATTATTAAAAATCGCACCGGCATCTGCGCTCACGCTCCTGGCGGCATTTGGCATAATGGGCGCAACGCAAATGATCTCCGGCATTATGATCGAGCTGGGAGGCTTTTTAAGCGAAACCGGACAGATGGGCGAACCAACCGGCGGTTTCATGCGCCTCACAATTACATACATAATTTTCTTCGGAGCAGCCGCATTTGTCAGCGAGCATTTTATTGCGCGTTGGAAAGGGTCGGGGAAAATCGATATTTTTATAAACCAGAAATTGCGTTTAAATTCACTGGTGATAATTGCGATTAACTCTCTTATAGCAATAGCGCTTGTTTATCTTGTTATAATCGGAATAAAGAACGGCTTTCCCCTTCTCACTGAGACAGATCGCTTTGTCTTCAGAAAAGATTTGGACGATCCGGTCTTTTTGTCGGTCATAGGCAATCGCGTCGCCATGATACTGTATCTTGGTTTTATGAACGCGATGTCTGGAAACAAGGGGGCATATCGCCTTATGACATTTTGCCTATTTGTCGTATCAGCTTTGTTCGGAGAAAAGTTTACATCTCTATCGATCATGCTCATGCTGTTTTTTACTCCCGCTTTTATGCACACAGCCTGGCGCTCTAACGGACTTCCTATAAAGCGAATGTTTCTGATAGGCGTTGGAATAACCATTATGACGCTGCCATTGGTTTTCATCGTTTATGGCGGCCTGCACAACGCGCAATCAGCCATAGACCGAACGGTTAATCGCATGACGCTTCAAGGGCAGTTATGGTTTCTGGCTGATCGTGAAGTAAATGATCTGGTAAGATTCGACGCGGAACCGTTGATGAACGACCTGCGTATGATGACAGCGCAAAAACAGGATGTTGAAACCCGGCGAAACCTGTCTTACCCCTTTCAGGGAATGGCGTGGATGCTATTGCATTTTGCCGATCCCATAAAAGCTTATTTGGGAATTAACAGCGGCGTAGTGTTTTGCCTTGGGCTACACGCTTATCTGCTTGAAATGCTAGGATGGCTTGGCCTGTTTATAGCCAATATATTCTTAGGCGTTATTTTAGGACTTATCTCGTCTGGAATAATTTACAGCATAATTCATTGCAGAATTGTGCATCTTTTGGTTTTCTCAAAGTTTCTAACTTTTTGGGCAACAGCATCCAATATGGCCGACCTTTATTGTATGTTTAATTGGAGATCGGCTTTACTGTTAATTTTCATCGTGGTTTATTCCGTCTTTATACGCCCAAGGCCCGCACCCGTGACTTAGTTTATCAATCTCATTCAATATTTTTCGGCGTTAAAATCCGTTTTTTCTTCATCTCCGCCACCAAATGCAACGGCATGCAAAACAAGCACGCGGTTTTAAGAACGCCGAGCCAGGCATGAATATCCACCGGAGAAAATTTTTCTAACTGCACTCTAAGGCGAATCCACAGTTGCCGATTGCGTTTTTTGGAAGCGGAATACTCAGAAAGATAAGAATAATCCATAAGCGCCTGAGGAACGTTCGCCGTTCTAAATCCCCGAACAACCCGAGCCATAAGCTCATAATCTTCCGCAATCCGATAGTCGTCGTTATAACATTGCCCGAGGGATTTCAAAACTTCCGAGCGAAAAAAAAGGGTGGGATGAATAAAGGCGGAATTATACCGCATGGCTTTCAAAATATCTTCGTGACGCTCCGGATGACGCAGCTCGAAAAGAGTTTCATTCATCTCTTCGTTTATAACGCGAGCCCAACAGCCGACAACAGAAACATCCGGGTGCGCCTCTAAATACTCGACCTGCTTTTGAAAGCGCTCAGGATATGAAAAATCGTCCGCGTCAAAACGTGCGATATAATCGCAATTTTTCTCCAAGATAATTCTCAACCCGGCATTTAAAGCCAAAGGAAGTCCGACGTTTTTAGAAAGACGATGAATAAAAACATTTTGAGGAACATCGCCAAGAAAAACAGACACAGGGATTTTACTCCCGTCATCTACGATATAAAGATCGACCGGAATGGTGCTGGCCAGAACGCTATTAACAGATCGCCGCAGCGTTTTTTCCGCGTTGTATGCAGCCATTAAAACGGCAATTTTAGGGCTTTCACCAGAATTATTCATCTCATTACCTGTTTGCATCTTTTACCCCAAGCTTAATATAAAGCTCGCGAGTTTTCGCGGCCATAACATCGATGCTGAACTGTTTAGCCTGCTCGCGGCATCTTTCCGACATCTTTAATCTCTTTTCAGGGTTAAGCTCCGATATTTTCAGCATCTCTTTTGCCATGTTGCACGGATCAAAATCAGTCATAAAACCGGTTTTCCCTGAGATTATGGCCTTCAAAG
>JAQUWX010000094.1 GCA_028692635.1 Alphaproteobacteria bacterium | reverse complement strand
TTGGAATTGGCGGGGAGGGTGAATTGAACCATTACTTGCTCCTAATATACTCTGGCCTTGAGAGGCACGGATTCCATTTCGTCCGTAAGCGTGTTCAGATGAACAGGGCGGCTTCCCAATTTTGTCGTTCCATCGCGGTTTACCCAGACGGTTGAGTGCTTCAACCAGTTCTTGTCGTCGCGCTTTGGAAAATCTTCGCGGGCGTGGGCGCCTCTGGACTCCGTTCGGGCTGCTGCGCAGTTGATTGCCGCTACCGCCTGATGCAGGAGGTTATCAAGCTCCAGCGTTTCCATTAAATCAGAGTTCCATATCAGCGAACGATCCGAGACTTTCAGGTGATCGCGCTTCGCCCATGTTTCACGTATCCTCTTCTGGGCGTTGGCAAGAGTTTGTCCGGTGCGGAATACCGATAGTTCGGTTTGCATTATCTTCTGCATCTCGAGCCTTAAATCGGCTGTCTTTATGCTTCCCATCGCGTTGCGGAAGCGGTCAAGGCGGGCGAGCGCAAACTCTCCGGCGTCTTTAGGCAGTTCTTTGTGCGTGGTGTTCGGCTTCACAAGCTCAGCGGCGCGAATGGCTGCGGCGCGTCCAAAGACCACGATATCAAGTAGCGAATTCGATCCCAAGCGATTGGCTCCGTGGACGGAGACGCAGGCGGCTTCGCCTATCGCCATCAGGCCGCGAACCGTGGCATCGGGATTTTCTTCGGTCGGGCAAATCACTTCCGCTTTGTAATTGGTCGGAATGCCGCCCATGTTGTAGTGCGCTGTCGGTTGTACCGGGATCGGCTGCTTGGTGACATCGACGTCTGCAAATATTTTTGCAATGTCGGCTATGCCTGGCAGGCGCTCCATGACCATCTTGGCGTCCAGGTGCTCAAGGTGCAGGTCGATGTAATCTTTGTTCGGGCCGCAGCCTCTGCCTTCGCGGATCTCTATCGTCATAGAGCGGCTTACTACATCCCGGCTGGCAAGGTCTTTGGCGTGGGGGGCGTAACGCTCCATGAAGCGCTCTCCCTCGCTGTTGGTCAGGTATCCGCCTTCGCCTCGCACTGCTTCAGTTATGAGACAGCCAGCTCCGTATATTCCGGTCGGGTGAAATTGGATGAATTCCATGTCCTGTAACGCCATTCCAGCGCGTAGGACCATCGCGTTTCCGTCACCAGTGCAGGTGTGCGCGGATGTGCATGAAAAATAGGTGCGGCCATATCCGCCAGTCGCAAGAACAACTTCGTGTCCGATGAAGCGATGCAACGTTCCGTCGTCCAGATTCCAGGCCACTACTCCGCGGCAGGTTCCTTCGCCGTCCATTATTAAATCAATTACAAAATACTCGACAAAAAATTCAGCTCCGTGTTTTAACGCCTGCTGGTACAGCGTGTGCAAGATGGCGTGGCCTGTGCGGTCAGCTGCCGCGCATGTGCGCTGCGCTACTCCGTCGCCGTAGCGTGTGGTCATTCCGCCAAATGGACGCTGGTATATCTTTCCGTCAGGAGTGCGGCTGAAGGGGACTCCGTAATGCTCAAGCTCAATCACAGCAGGAATGGCTTCGCGGCACATATACTCAATCGCGTCCTGGTCGCCCAACCAGTCAGAGCCTTTTACTGTGTCATATACATGCCAGCGCCAGTCGTCTTCTCCGGCATTGCCAAGGGCTGCGCTTATGCCTCCTTGCGCGGCTACTGTGTGGCTGCGGGTCGGAAAAACCTTGCTTATGCACGCGGTCTTTAGCCCTTTTTCCGCCATGCCAAAGGTTGCTCGTAGGCCTGCGCCTCCGGCTCCCACAACTACTACGTCATGGTGGTGATCTATAAACTCATATGCTTTCGCCATATTCTTCAGACTCCGAACTGAATTTTTATAACTGCCATTATGCCGATAAGCGCCATTGTGGCTGAAAAGAATTTTAACATGACTATTCCGGCGAGCTTTGCCGCTTCACAGTGCACGTAATCTTCGACGACAACCTGCATTCCGTGCGCTCCGTGGTGGAAGGCAATCGATATCAGCAATATCAGGGCAAGCGCGTTTATGGGGCACTTTGCCCAGGTAAGCATGTTTTCGTATGAGATGCCCCCTGTGTACACAGCGTATCCGAATGTCAGCATCAGCAGCGGGGACAGCATCATAACGGCGATCGCCGTCACCGACTGGTTGAACCAATCGTCAGTCCCATGCTTCGCAGAGCCGAGATTGCGCGCCCGACCTATTTCAGAGCGAAAGGTTTTTTCGTTATCGTTCATTGCAGATACCCGTAGATGATAGGCCAGTATATTGCGAGCCAGACTAATCCAGTAAGTCCGAACGAGGCGGCAAGGGCTGTGTAGCCGGTGATATAGACTTCTCGAAGCTCTAAGCAAAAACCAATGTCCCACAATAAATGTCTGATACCGTTAAGCATGTGGTAAAATATCGACCAGGTCATGCCCATCAGCACAAGCTGTCCAATAGGATGTTTGGCGCAGATCATGAATATCTCATAAGCCTCTTTTCCCATCGCCAGGCAGACCAGCCATGCGACCAGCAGGATCAATCCTCCGCAGAGGGCAACGCCCGTAAAACGGTGAAATATCGACATGCAAGAGGTTATCTGGGGTCTGTAAGTGAAAAACGGCGACAGAGGGCGCGGGTATGCGCGTGCTGGCGTCTTTTGGGCAAGTTTAGACGATGATGGCGAGCTCATAAGCTGTTATCCGTGCTTTATGGAGAATTTGTGGGGGCATCCTAAAGCTTGATGCTGCTAAGCACAACTAACTTTTCAACACTCTTTGCCAGATCTCGTGGGCGTGGCGGATATAGAATTTTACGTCAAAACAGGCTTCAAGCTGTTTCGGAGCTATGTATTTGCGGATTTCCGGGTCGGCTTTAAGCTTTTCCTTGAGACTGGCCGGTTTGCCCTTTTGCAGGTCGCTCCAGACTTCCATCGCGTTGCTTTGGACCAGTTTATACGATTTCTCACGACTCAGGCCCGATTGCGTCAGGGCAAGGAGTACTCGTTGTGAAAAATGCATTCCGCCAAGAGAGTCAAGGTTGGCTTGTATGCGCTCTTTATATATGACCATGCCTTTAATCAGGCCGCTTAGGCGCGTCAGGGCAAAGTCCAAGGCAATCGTCGCATCGGGCGCCATTACTCGCTCAACCGATGAGTGGGAGATGTCTCTCTCGTGCCAGAGCGCTACGTTCTCAAGAGCGGGGGTTACTGCCGAGCGCACTATGCGGGCTAGGCCAGTCAGATTTTCGGCCAATATAGGATTGCGTTTGTGCGGCATCGCGCTGGAGCCTTTCTGGCCCTTGGCAAACGGCTCCTCGGCTTCGCGTACTTCGCTGCGTTGTAGATGGCGAACTTCAATCGCGAGGTTTTCTATCGACGAGGCGATTACTCCGAGAGTTGCAAAGAACATCGCGTGACGATCTCTCGGGATTATTTGCGTGGAGATCGGCTCTATGTTCAATTTAAGCTTTTTGGCGACGTGAGCTTCGACTCTGGGGTCAATCGTCGCAAAGCTTCCAACCGGGCCAGAGATCGCGCAGGTGGCAATGTCGGCTCGCGCTGCTTCAAGGCGCTTTCTATTGCGTTTGAATGCGGCATAGTGCGAAGCGAGCTTTAGGCCAAAGCTTGTTGGCTCAGCGTGAATTCCGTGGCTGCGGCCTATGGTTATTGTATCCAGGTGTTCTTCGACGCGCTTTTTCAGGGATTTTAAAAGCTCATCAATATCGGCAAGCAGAAGGTCTGCCGCTTGGACTAGCTGTAGCGACAAGGTTGTGTCCAGGATATCGCTTGAAGTCATCCCCTGATGCACAAAACGTGCGTCTTCTCCGACGTGCTCGGCCAGATTGGTCAGAAACGCAAGCACGTCATGCCGGGTTTCTTTCTCAATCTCGTCTATGCGGGC
>JAQUWX010000034.1 GCA_028692635.1 Alphaproteobacteria bacterium | reverse complement strand
TCCAGGCAATGGCTGCCGCGACTCCGTAGTATATGGAAAACAATGCCGGTAGTCCCGCAATCGCTAAGGGTATTGCCCACCAAAAATGCGCGAAATCTACAAAAAGCGCTCCGGCTATCCAATAAAGACACGGCACCAGAAGCCCAAACGCAAAACACCAGCCCGTTGCAAATGCCATACGCCAGCTTTTGGTTCCTTGAAGGATGAATATCAAGGCGGGGAAACTAACCCATAAAATCGGTATTACGTTGAATGGAGGAAATGCCAGCGCGGATAGCACCCCGTATGCGGTCGCCAGCACATATCTTCGCCACCCCGTTCTGGAGCGCACCGTTTTCGACCATTTGAGAAAAATCGATATCATAATAAGTGGTTATAAGCCGTTGCGGGGGTTTGCTCTATAAATTTTTTTGGCAGAGATCGGCTACCGGACAATTGGCGCAGTCGGGAGAGCGGGCTTTGCAGATGTATCTGCCGTGGAGCACTAGCCAGTGATGCGCGTGGTTCATGAGATTTAAGGGAATCGCTTTTATTAGCTTTTCTTCTATTTCATCAGGGGTTTTGCCTATTGCCAGGCCTGTGCGGTTCGCTACGCGGAAGACGTGCGTGTCCACCGCCATTGTCGGTTCGCCCCACGCTACGTTTTTTAGCACATTTGCGGTTTTGCGGCCTACTCCCGGGAGGGAGAGAAGTGAGTTCATATCGCGGGGAATCTCGCTGTCGAAGTCGTTGACCAGTTTTTGCGATAAAGCCAATATGTTTTTTGCTTTCGTGTTGAAAAGGCCGATGGATTTTATGTGTTCCTTTAAACCGGCTTCGCCCAGCTTCAGCATTTGTTTTGGCGTTTGGATTTTTTTGAATAACGCTTTCGTCGCTTTATTCACGCCTGTGTCTGTCGATTGGGCTGAGAGTATTATGGCAACGAGAAGCGTGTATGGATTCGTGTAATCCAGCTCGGTTTTGGGATCGGGATTCAGCGCTCTCAGGCGTTCGAAGAATTCGGTTATGTTATGGGGGGTCATTTTTGGTTCGGTTTTTAATTAATCGGCATCGGTCCAGACTTGATCCATTGCAGCGTACGGTTTTTCGCTTAAGGGTTTGCCTATGATTTTTGCGGGCACTCCCGCTACTGTAACATGCGGGGGTACGGATTTTACTACTACGCTGCCTGCCGCAACGCAGGCGCCTTCGCCGACTTCTATGTTGCCCAGGATTTTAGCTCCGGCGCCGATCATTACTCCTTGGCGGATTTTGGGGTGGCGGTCTCCCCTTTCTTTGCCGGAGCCGCCTAAAGTTACTTCATGTAAAATGGATACGTTGTCTTCCACGACGGCGGTTTCTCCGATGACTATTCCGTTCGCGTGGTCGAACATTATTCCTTTTCCTATTTGCGCTGCGGGATGAATGTCCACCGAATAAATTATGCAGCTCCTGTTTTGCAGATAAAGGGCCAGATTCTTTCTTCCGTTGGTCCAAAGAAAATAGGCGACTCTGTGTAGTTGTAGCGCGTGAAAACCTTTGAAATACAGAAACGGAACCAGAGGATTGGTGGCGGCGGGATCGCGTTCGACCACTGCCATCAGGTCAATAGCTGCGCTCTCGACAATATCGGGAGATTCTTTGTATATCGAGGCTATTAAGCCTCTTATCTCGGGCGTTTTTATCGTATTGTTTGCGCAATGGTGCGCCAGAACTTCGCATAGCCCGACTGCAAGCGAATCTCCTCTAAGCGCCGCTAAAGAATAAATGGTTGCAAGAAAAGGCTCTTCGCTGGCGGCTCTGGTGGCTGCTTTTTGTATGCTTTTCCAGATCTCTTCGGATGGTGCGGACATTTTATGATGGCCCCGTTGTTCATTATGTATTTTGTACATGATAATGGCTGGTAGGCCAAATTAAAGCCCTTAAACGCTGGGGGTGTCCATGAATATGGGAAATGGGCGGGTTTTTGTGACATTATTATGCTTATTTGGCGTTATTTCTTCCTGAAACTAAACTTGATGGTGGCGATAATCGGATTGCTGTTGTAAAAACAGCCCCGGACCGGGCGGGAAATTTCATTTCGCCTGTTATAACTTTCAGGAATTAAATTTATGAAGCTTAGAAATATCGCCATAATCGCGCACGTCGATCATGGTAAGACCACGCTTGTCGATGCTTTGTTGCGCCAGTCAGGCTCTTTTCGCGAAAATCAGCAGGTGGCTGAGCGCGCCATGGACAGCAACGATCTCGAGCGTGAGCGCGGGATAACTATTCTGGCTAAATGCACTTCCATCGTATGGCAGGGCACTCGGATCAATATCGTCGATACTCCCGGACATGCCGATTTCGGCGGCGAGGTCGAGCGTATTCTTTCTATGGTGGATGGCGCCGTTCTTCTGGTCGATGCGGCTGAAGGCCCGTTGCCTCAGACTAAATTCGTTGTTTCAAAGGCTCTGGCTATCGGTTTGAAGCCTATTGTCATTATAAATAAGGTTGATCGTTCGGATGCTCGCACTCATCAGGTTCATGATGAGGTGTTCGATTTGTTCGCCGCTTTGGATGCTACTGAGGAACAGCTCGATTTTCCGACGTTGTTCGCTTCCGGCCGTCAGGGCTGGGCTGTTGAGAAGGTCGGCGATGAGCCTAAAGATCTTACTCCTTTGTTCGAGCTTGTTTTAAAGCATGTCCCGGCTCCTAAGGTCGATCCGGATTCACAGTTTACTATGCTTTCGACTATTCTTGAGGCTAACCCGTATTTGGGACGCATTCTTACCGGGCGCATTCAATCCGGTACTGTACGGCCCAATATGGCTATTAAGGCTATGGACCGTGAGGGAAATACTGTCGAGCAGGGCCGCGTGACCAAGGTTCTCGCTTTCCGTGGGCTTGATCGCGTGCCGGTGGAATCTGCTGAGGCGGGAGACATTGTCGCTATTGCCGGATTGAGCAAGGCTACGGTCGCGGATACTTTGTGCGATCCTCTTGCTACGACGCCTATTATTGCCAGGCCCATCGATCCTCCTACTATTGCTATGACTTTTTCGGTGAACGATTCTCCGCTCGCCGGGCTTGAGGGCGATAAGGTTACTAGCCGCATGATCCGCGATCGCCTGTTGCGAGAAGTTGAGGGCAACGTTGCTATTCGTATGTCCGAGTCCGAAGATAGAGACGCTTTCGAGGTTTCCGGTAGAGGCGAATTGCAGCTCGGAATCCTCATCGAAACCATGCGCCGTGAAGGATATGAGCTTTCTATCAGCCGCCCTCGCGTTCTTTATAAGACCGGAGATAATGGCGAGAGGCTGGAGCCTATCGAAGAAGTGCAGGTCGATGTCGATGAGCAATACTCCGGCACTGTCGTTTCTAAACTTTCAGAGCGTAAGGCTGAGCTTACCGATATGCGGCCATCTGGCGGCGGGAAGATCAGGCTTAGCTTTCTCGCTCCTTCTCGCGGGCTTATTGGATATCACGGAGATTTCCTTAGCGATACTCGCGGTACCGGCATAATGAACCGCTTGTTCTATGGGTATGCTCCTTATAAGGGTCAGATTGCCGCTCGACGCACTGGCGTTCTTATTTCAACCGGAGCTGGGGACGCTGTGGCTTATGCCATGTGGAAGCTTGAGGAAAGAGGTCCCATGCTTATCGTTCCCGGAGCAAAGGTTTATTGCGGAATGATCGTCGGCGAGCACGCTAAGAGCAACGATCTGGATGTGAATGTGATGGAAGGTAAGAAGCTTACCAATATTCGCACTACCAGCAAGGACGAGGCTGTTCGCCTTACTCCTCCTTTGCAGATGTCGCTTGAACGGGCTTTGGCCTATATCGCTGACGATGAACTGGTCGAGGTTACTCCCAAGACCGTTCGGCTTAGAAAGCGGTATTTAGATCCAAATATGCGTAAGCGCGCTGCGAGACAGGCTGAGTCGGCGTAATTTCAGGATTTATTTTTGCGAGAACTTTTTGCCGTTTGTAGCGTAGGCGGCGAGGAGCGCAAATGCGGTCATTCCTGCTGAAAACGGGATGAGCCAGTTGGCCATCGAGAGTCCCAAAAACGACCATGTTATTTTGTCGCAGCTTATTATGCGGACTGCTTTGAGCGCTTGTCTTAGTTTCTCGGCGGTGACTTCTCCGTCGTTCATGCTGAAGGTATCTATCGCGCAGCCAGTCGTTCCTGTCCACCAATGCTGCTCGACTCCGGTGTGAAAGATAGCAAGACCTACGTTTATAAGCATTGCCAGAGCGCAGGAGAGAAATAATCCGCCGCATAATTGCGGGTTGGCTCGAGATGCCAGAACCCCGCCCATAAACACAATCGATACTGCGAACGGGATGCGTTGCCATATGCAAAGGATGCAGGGCTGAAGGTCAAATACATATTGCGCGATGAAAGCGCAGAGCAACGCGCCGACGCTGGCGGCCATTATCAGCAATGCTGCGCGGGGCGAAAGAAGGACTTCGTCAAGCAGCTGAGGTGGGGACATTCCGGCAATTTTCATTGCGTAATCCGGTTAGATTGGTTTTGCCTTAAGTTCTTACGAGTCATACGGCCCGCAGACGCGGGCCGCTGGATTCCCGCCTTCGCGGGAATGACTCGGGGGTGTTATCCGCGGCGCTTGGCTAGTTCAGCAAGTTGCTTTTGCAGGCTGCTGATCTTTTGCTGCATCTCTTCCGGGGAATCGTTGCTCGATTGCTTTACGGCAGCCGGGGCCGCAGCAGCGGCGCGATATGTGGAGAGGTTTACAGTTTCATCTATAGCAGCTTTTGGCGCAGCAGCAGCGGTCGGAGCAGCGGTTGCTGCTGCTTTTGTGGCAGGAGCGGCTGCTTCGGTTTTCGCGGCAGTTGCCGTTGCGCAGCAGGCTTCCATTTCCTTAGACGCCATTTGCGATGCGGTGAATGGAGAGAACATCTGCATTGCGCGCTCAAACATCGCAAGGTTTTGCTTGCCCATGTCTTCAAGCGTCGTGCCGAACGGGAACATGGCGCCCATCGGGTTTTGTTTTCCAAGATCTTCGAGTTGCTTGGAAGTGAACGGGAACATCGTTCCCATTGTGTTTTGGAAATAGCTGCGCAGCTGATCTTGATTCTTGGTCAGAAGCTGCATGCTTTGCTCGAGATATTTGGGAACCATCCATTGCATGTTGTCACCATAAAAGCTGATTAGTTGACGTAAAAATCCAACCGGGAGCAGGTTTTGTCCCGACTTGCCTTCTTCCTCGACGATGATCTGGGTGAGGACCGAACGAGTTAATTCTTCCCCCGTCTTGGCATCGTAAACATTAAATTCAGTTCCTTCTTTCACCATCGCGGAGAGATTCTCCAGCGTCACATAGGAACTGGTCGCCGTGTTATACAGACGACGGTTCGCATATTTTTTTATGGTTACTGAGGATTTAGAGGCGGTGTCGCTCATGCTTTTGTTTCCGATCAAACAGGAATTATTAGCAAAAATTATATGGTTAATCGGATTCTCTCCATCAGCGCGGAAAACGCAAGAAGAATCGACACTTTCCCAAATTATACTTCAATTTTTCCTCGCTAACGGAAATTCTCTTGCAAATTGAGCACCATCCCAGCGCATAGCTCTTGCGGTCCCTTGGTGCAGACTCTACTATGCTGCATGGCAAAAGAACAAAATATAGATCCCGATCTGCGCTCTCTCGCTGAGGAAGCCCTAGATTTATGGCAGGACTATCTGGATTCCTATTCCTCCGATCCTAAGGCGCGGACGGAAATGGCTAAGATGATGGCTCCTATGAATCAGATGTTTGCACAATGGGCTGGCTTCATGCAGCATGGCATCAATGGAGCAAAGCCAGATGTCAACGAACCCTCAAAGCAAGAATCCACCCCTCCCGCCGATAACCAGGCGGCGCTTGAGCGGCGCGTGGCTGAGCTTGAGTCTAGGCTTGCTAAGTTCGAGTCCTTTATGGCCTCGCTTATGGCTGTCCAAGCAAAAACAACTAAACCAAAAACTTGATAGCAAAGAAGCTGTCGATCAGTTTCAGAAAATTTTGCATCAAACTGCTATCGGACGATCGCGCCAGCTTATAAAGGGCATCAAGGCTTATCAGCGCCATCCGGTCGAGAGAGAAGATTTGTTTCCGGCTAAGACCGTCTGGTCGCGGGGGACTACTAAACTTCTCGATTATGGTTCGGACGACAGCAATGCTTGTCCGGTTCTTGTCATTCCGTCTCTTATAAATCGATACGATATTCTCGATCTCGACGCCGATCATTCTTTGATGCGTTATATCGCCGCTAACAGAATGCGCCCCTTCGTTGTCGATTGGGACGTTCCCGGAGAAGAAGAAAAAGATTTTTCCATCGGCGATTATATCGAGCGTCGATTGATTCCCATTCTGGATTTCATAAATTCTAACCATCCTTCAAGACAGGTTCATGTGCTTGGATACTGCATGGGGGGATTGCTGGCTCTGGCTCTTACTATGATTTGCCGGGATGTCGTGCGCTCTTTGATGCTGTTGGCTACGCCGTGGCATACGGGCACCACTACTATAGGATCGTCAACTAACGTCGAGGGCGATGAATATAAGGAACTTTTAGAACAGCTTGAGCCGCAGCTCAGCCATATGAATTATCTGCCCGTGTCCATGCTTCAGATTATGTTCTCCTGTATGCAGCCCACTCATGTCATGCGCAAGTATATGAAGTTTGCTTCCGGAGATATGGATGGGAAAAAGGCTCGGCTTTTCGTGCTTACCGAAGACTGGTTGAATAATGGAATCCCTCTTACTGCCGCTGTGGCCAGAGAGCTTATTGGCTCAATTTATGGGGAAAATATAACCGGTCAGCTTAGGTGGAAGGTTTGTGGCAGGACCATAGATCCTCGGGCGCTTTCTTTGCCGGTCTATATTGTCGTGCCGGGTAAGGATCGTATCGTGCCGCCGGAGTCGGCTTTGCCTCTCGCACGGCTCATAAAAGGCGCCGTTCTTCAGGAACCTATGCTCGGGCATGTGGGGCTTCTTGCCAGTCTTAAGGCTCCGCGTGAGGTTTGGGCCCCGTTAACAAAATGGTTAGTATCTGTGTGATACACGACGACAAGTATATTTCCATAACAATGTAAGAGATATGACATCACCTAAAAATTCTGCGCGCATGGTCGCGTTCGATGTTTTGCAAATCGTTTTGCGGCAACGTCAGCCGTTCGATGAGACTCTGGATCGTCATCCTGGTATGGCCTCCTTAGAGTCGCGTGATCGCGCATTCGCTCATCTTCTCGTCGCGACCGTTCTGCGGCGGTTGGGGCAACTTGACGATGCTATCAATGGATGCCTTGAAAAACCTGAGGAGCTTAGGGCTAAACCTCAGGATCTTTTGCGGCTTGGCGCGGCTCAGATTTTGTTTCTGGGGACGCCACCTCATGCCGCTGTCGATACTATCGTTTCTTTGGCGGCGCTGGATAATGCTACTGCTCCTTATAAGGGGCTTATCAATGCTGTGCTTCGCCGCTTGTCGCGTGAGTGGATGCCCAAGGCCGAACCGGGAAATAAAAATTCCCACGGAGTTCATCTTCAGGACGCCGTTAAGTTGAATATTCCTCCGTGGCTATGGTTGAGCTGGAGGCAGACTTACGGAGTCGCTATCGCTCGGGAGATTGCAAAGGCCAGTCTTGAAGAGGCATGTATCGATATTTCGGTTAAAAGCGATCCTGCCGGGTGGGCCGAGAAGCTCGGGGGGCAATTGCTGCCAACCGGGAGCGTTCGGCTTTCGAAAAAAGGCGGAAAGGCCGAAGATAAAGAAGAAGATAAAGAAAATGCCGAGCCATCGATTAGAGGGATAACCGCTCTTGATGGATTCGCCGCTGGCGATTGGTGGGCGCAGGATGCTGCCGCTGCTTTGCCGGTGAAGTTTTTGGGCGATGTTAAGGGTAAAACTGTCGTCGATCTTTGCGCTGCTCCGGGTGGGAAGACCGCTCAGCTTGCGGCCATGGGCGCTTCCGTTATTTCGGTGGATAGATCGGATAAAAGGCTTGAGCGGTTGAGGCAGAATATGACTCGCCTGCATCTTGAGACTAAAGTTGTATGTAAAGATGCTGCTTCTTATGCTCCTGCAGATAAGGCGGAGTTCGTGCTGCTTGACGCTCCTTGCTCGGCTACCGGGACGGTCCGGCGGCACCCTGACGTTCTTCGCCTTAAGTGGCCGGAAGATGTCGCTCGGCTTGCCGAATTGCAGCGTAGCCTTATTGATAATGCTGTTTCTAATGTTCTCGCGCCGGGGGGAACCATGGTTTATTCGGTTTGCTCTTTGCAGCCAGAGGAAGCCGAGATGCAGATTAATTCGTTGCTCGAGCGCAACCCTTCTGTAAAGCGCGTGCCTATAACCGCTAATGAAGTGGGCGGTTGCGGGCAGTTCTTAACCCTTGCGGGGGATTTGCGCTGCCTTCCTTCTCAATGGCCGGAATATGGCGGAATTGATGGGTTCTTTGCCGCAAGATTAAGACTTGCTGAATAACCTAAGGCGGTTGCTGTTTCTTCCATAAATTGGTAATTTCAACGTATGCAACAGTCAGTTCGTTTAGCTCCGTCTATTCTCTCCGCCGATTTTGCTCAGTTGGGCGCGGAGGTTCGTGCGATAGACTCCGCTGGCGCCGACTATATACATGTCGATGTGATGGATGGGCATTTTGTTCCCAATATCACCATCGGTTCCAGCGTCGTGAAATCTTTGCGTGGGTGCAGTCGGAAAGTTTTCGACGTTCATCTTATGATCTCTCCGGTCGATCTTTTTATTTCTGATTTCGCCGCTGCGGGCGCGGATATCATAACGGTTCATCCTGAGGCCGGTCCTCATCTTCATCGCACCGTTCAACTTATCAAGGCTTCGGGGAAAAAGGCGGGGGTGGCTCTTAATCCGGCATCTCCGGTTTCTTTGGTGGAAAATTTAATTTCCGATATCGATCTCGTTCTGGTCATGTCCGTAAATCCTGGTTTTGGCGGGCAGGCTTTTATTCCTTCATCTCTCGATAAAATAAGGGCGCTGCGTAAAATGATAGATGCTTCCGGTCGCAATATCGATCTTGAGGTTGATGGCGGAATTGACGCTAATACCGCTCGGCAGGCTGTGGAGGCCGGGGCGGATGTGCTTGTTGCGGGAACGGCCAGCTTTAAGGGCGGGCCTGGTCAGTATGCTTTGAACCTGAAACAACTGCGCGGTTAGAAAGTCGTGTCCGCTTCAAGTAAAATTCTTCAGCAGGTTCGCAGGAAAGTTAAAGTTGCCACTTATGGCAGCCCTATTTATCGGTTGATGCTGGATCAGGGGCCTGTGCCAGAGCGCTTGTGTCTTGCCATAACCGATCCCTGGCCCGGCAATGCCGCTGTGGGGCAGGCGATTATCGCCGGGGGGCAGGAATTATTTCCGGGCGATGGCGCAAATGCTTCCGGCCGTGTTTATGCCACTTCAAATTATAGGGATTTGCGCGCTGTCGGAACTGAAACCGCAAGGCGCAAGGCGGTCGAGCTTATTTCCGATGAAATGGAGCAGCTTGAGCGCTGGCAGGAAGACGTTTGGGAGCCTGACGTTCTGGGCGAGAGAATTGCCGCATGGATAAGTTTTTATGATTTTTATTCGACTGCCGCAGAAGCTGATTTCAATGAGAGGCTTATTGTAAGTTTAGTGCGCCAGTTGCGGCACTTGCTTCGCGTGCAGCCGACGCAGCTTACCGGAGTCGATGGGCTTAAGGTTATTAAGGGATTGCTCTATGGGGGGCTTGGGCTTTTGGAGGGAGAGCGGGCTTTGGCTTTAGCTCTCGATCTTTTGCGCAGGCAGCTTACTGCCGAGGCGTTGCAGGACGGCGGGCATATATCCAGAAATCCTTCCGAGCAGCTTCACATGCTGCGATATCTTATCGATATACGATCTGCTTTGCGGGCGGCTCGGCTTGAGTTGCTGTATGAGCTTACCTCGGCTATCGATCGCATGGTTCCGGCTTTGAAGCTGTTTCGTCATGGCGATGGGAAACTCGCTCTGTTTAACGGAAGCAGCGAAGAAAGCGAGCTTTGGATAGAGGCGGCTATCACTCTTGCTGAAACTCGCGGGCGCGTTATGCGGCGTTTGGCTCAGACCGGATATGAGAGAATTACCGCGGGGCGTAGTTTGCTTTTGGTGGATATGGCGGCTCCTGCTCATCGGCCTTATGATCGATACGCTCATGCCGGGTTGCTTAGTTTTGAGTTTAGCGTCGGGCGAGAGAGAATTATCGTCAACTGCGGCGCTCATAATCAGGATGACGAAAATTGGCGGCTGGCTTTGGCTGCTACGGCGGCTCATTCTACTCTTGCGCTTGAGGATACGAACGCTTGTGAGATTTTGCGCGACGGCGGGTTGGGGCATCGCCCTCAGGAAGTCAGCGGACAGCGGTATGAACAGGACGAGGTGCAGTTCGTCGAGATGATGCATGACGGATATGTTCATAATTTCCAGGTAGTTCATCAAAGGACGCTTAGTCTTTCAAAAGATGGGGAAGAGCTTGGCGGGCTTGAGACTCTTTCAGGAAAGCCGGGGCGCGATTTCGCTTTGCGCTGGCATTTGCATCCTGCCGTTCAGGTGTCGCTCGCTCATGGCGGGCAGACCGCTCTTTTGCGGACCGGCTCTGGCGCAGGCTGGAGATTGCGGGCGGAGGGCGGAGATCTTTCGCTGGAATCCGGGGTTTATTGCGGCAATGACCAGCCTCGGCGCAGCATGCAATTGAAGCTGTCCGGGCGTATCGATAAAGATCCTACGGTCATAAAGTGGTCGCTGGTTCGAGAGAAGAAGTAGGGCTTGTTCGGGGTGACTCGTAAAGTGGGGGGTGTATGAGTCATTAAACATGAGCTTTTGCCTGGATTTTGTAGAGTCATACGTCGCATAGACATGCGACGCTGGATTCCCGCCTTCGCGGGAATGACTCGGGTTTTTTATATTTTAGTAATCAACTATAGGGTTATGCAGGAAGTCTAATGACTCGGTTTTTTGGAGAAAAGGACGCGGTGGTAATAATTTGGTCGCATTTTTGCCGTGTTTGTGTCCGAATAAGACTGGAATCAAATCAAAATCGGAAATAGCCTTAATAATCATGAAAAAAATAAGCTGCATCTTTTTAGCATTTGTATTTCTATCGTTGGGGGTCGTCTCTGTAACTCAGGCCGCTGCGCCCGTTGCTGCGCCAGCTCAGCAGGAGGAGCCGGCTGCCCCAGTTATATCGAGTACTCCAAATCTTAAAACTATAGATAACGCTATCGGTCAGCGGCTTCAGGCTCTGGTTACCAGCGGGGATAGCCTTGAGGTTGAGCCGCAGGAAACTTTCGGCACTCGCTCGCTCGGGTTGATACTTACTCTGTTCGAAGCATTGCGCGCTCATGGAGAAAGTTTTTTCACAAATTTTACCGCAGTGCCTCAAGTCGGCGCTTGGCTTAACCAGCAATATAACGATGTCGTTCTAAGCGCTAGGTGGGCTGATATCGGTCAGTTGCTGGCGTTGGTTCTCGGCGGCGCTGTCGCTATGGGTATGTTGGCTCAGTTTGCGCTGTCTTCTCCTCGTTTGCATCTCATAAGACGCCATAATCACAATTTCGCCGAACGTCTTGCATCATCTGCGGGGTGGCTTATTCTTTCTCTCGTGTCGATGGTTCTGTTCGTCGGTACGGCTTTGATACTTATGAACGAAAGCGCTCCGCCCAGACTCGAGCGCTATGTCGTTATGAATGTCATTTATGCAATAGCTTTGCAGAGAATGGTTCGGTTGCTTGCTAATTTTCTGCTGGCTCCTTATGCGCCAAGATTGCGAATAGTCCCGCTCGGGGACTCCTATTCAAGATATCTCCAGCTCTGGATAAGGCGCATCAGTTTTGTCATGGTTTATGGTTATTTCTGCATCGATGTTGCAAGATTGGTCAGAGTTCCGGCAGCAACTATTGCTTCTTTGAACAGTTTGCTCGGTCTCGTCATCGTTGTTATGGCCATTGTTATTATCGTTCAGAAACGTTCATTGATTGCTATGCTCATAAGAGGGGATATAACTCCCTCTATGCCCAATCTGAATATATGGCAGAGCCTGCGACTTTGGCTCGCCAGAATTTGGCATCAGCTTGCTATAGCCTATCTGGTTATTGGTTATGCAATCACTATGCTTGGTGTCGGCGGAGGGTTTTCTCTTATGCTCCGCGGCACAATTCTTACTTTGGTCATCCTCGTTGTTATGCGCATGCTCCTTCACGCCGTGGCCGGCTTCAGAACCGGGGCGGGAGCTAATATCTCTCGGCTGGTTTTGCGCTCCATGTTCTATTTATCTGTATGGATGGCGGCTGTTCTTTCTATTGTCGCTTCCTGGGGCGTGGATGTTTCTTCCATTCTATTTAATCCTTGGGGACAACGTGTCACAGGATCGGCTCTTTTTATCATCGTCACTATTCTTGTGGCGGCGGTAGGATACGAATCCCTGTATTCTTATATAGACAGAAAGCTTAATCCCAAAGACTCCTCCGGGCGCAGTATTGCTCCAAGCGCCAGGTCGCTTACGTTGTTGCCTCTGGCTCGCAATGCGGCGCTTATCACTATTATTGGCGTCGTTTCTCTGATGATACTCTCCGAGCTGGGGGTTAATATCGCTCCGCTTCTGGCTGGCGCGGGGGTCATCGGCGTCGCTATCGGTTTCGGTTCCCAGAGTCTGGTGAAGGATTTTATCACCGGTTTGTTCATTCTTATGGAAGATACTATCGCCATTGGAGACGCCGTTAAGATAGGCGATCACAGCGGCGTAGTAGAAAGTATGACCATACGCACCATACGTTTGCGTTCGGTGAACGGCGATTTGCACATACTGCCGTTTAGCGAAGTCACGATGATTGTGAACTCGACCAAGGATTTTGCTTATGCCGTGATGGATATCGGTGTCGCCTATGACAGCGATTTGCAGCATGTCATAAAATCTCTCAAAGAGGTTGGCGAAGCTTTGCGCGAGGTTCCTGCTTATATCAATCTTATCATAGAGCCTATTGAGATATTCGGCGTCGAGCAGCTTGCCGATAGCGCGGTTATAATAAGATGCCGGTTAAAAACTTTGCCGGGTAAGCAGTGGGAAATCCGCCGCGCTTTCCTTTTGCGCGTAAAAGAGAAATTCGACGTCGAGAAAATTGAGATACCGTATCCTACGGTTAAGCATATTGCTGCCGCGCCTATCGCCGCTCCTGAGGCGGTTGTTGAGGATGGTGTGACCTAGCTGCTTGCAGTTTTTGCGGATTTGGCGCTGAGACAATTTTGAGTTATATTCTCCGTGGACTTAGATTTCCGTCAAAGGGGTTTAAAATGAAAATTGGTTGTTTCCGCGCTTGGATCGTGGCCGCGTTTTTATTTTTGTGCGCTGTGCCAGCGCAGGCTGCCAATCAGGGTATCGATAGCGTTTCAGGCACTAGCCTGCCTTTGAGTGCGGGCGGTTCACAAGTCGCTCTGCTGAATGCGGCTACTCTTAATCTCGATCTGACCCAAGGCGTGAAGATAGGCTCTGTCGCTGCAAGTGTGTGCGGCAGCGCTTCTTATGCGGATGGCGGCGCTGGATTGCTCCGTTACACCGCATCCGGCATGGAATACTGCAATGGCGCGACGTGGAAGGTGGCGTTTTCCAGCGGCGAGAATAATGGCGGGTTTACTGTGGGGTGTCTGCAACAATCAGGCAGCGTTTGTATTGCTGGTTTTGATTTTGCTTTGGATGGCACTCCTTACTGTAAAACGCAGGGCTGTAGTAGTGCTACAATCCCCAGAATAGGGGGAGGGGTTATAGTTCCAACCTGTGTCCAGATATATTGTCCGAATAATTGCACGGTCATAAATCCAAAAACCGGTGGGTGCTCGTGCCCGGCGGGGACTACGGCGATGCAATCGTCATACCAGTTTAGCCAGCCCGACAGCTCTTCAAGCATCGTTACTGCTTACGCAACATTCGTTTGTCAGTAAGTTTGGAAAAATTATTTCTGCGGCATTACTACAAGGCAGTTTTGTTTTTGCTTGATTAATTGTTTACAGGCGCTGCGGGCAGTTTTTTCGTCGAGCTTTAGAAAACGCGCACGGTGGGTGGGCTCATCGTTCACGAACACTTTTTGTAATGCAGGCTCTGCTTTCCTGAGAAGTTTGGGAAAGGATTTGGCCGCGTTGCTTAGAGCTTGCTGGCCTGTGGCCGGGTCGGTGTAGGCTCCTATTTGTATTCCCCATTCTTTACCCGGAGCTGGCTTTGTTTTGGCTTTGCTGGCGCGGGCGGGTTTCTTTTTCTCTTTTATTCTTGGCGGGGCAACCATTTGTTCCGCCAATGGAGCGCTGGTTTTTGTGTCTTGCTGCTCATTTGTCGGTGGTTGAGGCGGCGCGTCTGGAGGCGGTTGTCCAGTATCGGTTGTCGATCCTTGTTCGCTTTGCGGGATTTCTGTGCGCGGTTCTGCCGATGCGGTTCTTGTTTGCTGCTGCTGCGGTTGCGTTCTGTTGGAAGGAGCAAAGATTGCCGGAGCTTCCGCAGGCATAGGCATAAAATCTCCTGCATTGAAATTAAAATTAGCGTTAGTTTTAGATGCGCTCGCCATTTGAAGGCGCGCACGCTTCGATCCGTACGGTAGCGCGGCAAATCCTTCGTCTAGCAATTGCTCCATTTGGTTGTCTCGCGCCGCTGCCGAGCGGCCTCCCATTACTACGCCTATGATGCGGGTTCCGTTTTTTACTGCCGAGGCCACTAGATTAAACCCGGACGCCTGGATGTATCCGGTTTTGATCCCATCCATGCCCTCATATCTTTCCATTAGATGGTTGTGGTTTCGGTGTTGCGCTCCGGCGTAGTAAAAACTCTCCCGGCTTAGATATGGGTAATAATGCGGATAATGATAGGCTAACGCATATCCCAGTCTCAGCATATCTGCTGCGCTTGTTACTTGTTTCGGGTTCGGTAGACCAGATGGATTGCGAAATACTGTGCTGTTCATTCCAAGCGCACGCGCTTGACGAGTCATCATTTGGGCAAAGTGGTCGGTGGTGCCTCCTATTCCTTCAGCCAGAACGACCGCCGCGTCATTTGCGGATTTTGTTACCAGTCCTAAAATGGCGTCTTCAACTCTTATGCTTTGTCCGGGCCTGAGTCCGAGTTTGGAGGGCGACTGTCTTGCTGCGTTGCTCGATATCCACAACCTGTGGTCGAGTTTTAGCTTCCCGCTATCTAGGGCTTGAAAGGTCAGATAAAGCGTCATCATTTTTGTCAATGACGCCGGGTGCCTTATTCCTTCCGGGTCTGTCGCGTGTAGTACCATTCCTGTTTCCGCTTCTACAACCAAGTCTGCATACTCTGCGCCTCGAGAAACCGGCGCTGCGCGACGTTGTGAGGATTGATGTATGCGATGCTTGGTGTGACGAACTTTCGCGTCCGCCTGAATCGGATAAAAAACCAATGAAAAACCGAGCAAAACCAATAGAAACTTCGATGCTCTGAGTAGGGGGGAATGATCGACCATAATGTTTTCACTGTGCGCGATTCGAAAAGACGTGGTCAGGATTATTCTAAAGTGAAAATAACGCAAGAAATTAAGCGTGCTCTTTCATGTTATTCGTTGACACTGGGCGTTAACGATAATAATGTTGCTCGTCCCATTAACGCGGAAATGTCAGCAGCTTTTTATGACTTCGCACACCGACTGAGGAGACAACCAATGGTAGCAAATACAGAGCAGATGGAAAACGCCACGGCCAATATGATGAAAGCCTATCAGGACATGAGCCAGATCGCCAGTGACAGCGTAAATGCTGCAATGCAATCTGCTTCGGTCGTAACCAAAGGATATGAGGAACTCCTCTCATCCATCGGCAGTCTCGCAAAAAATAATTTTGAAACAACGATGAGCGCAAGCAAGGCGATCTTCTCTTCCAAGTCAATTCAGGAAGCGATGTCCGCTCAGGCTTCGGCTCTTAAAGCTAATTCGGATAGTATGCTTTCTGGAGTTAACAAACTTTCGGAAATCTCCGCTCGTATCGCGCAGGATGCTCTTAATCCCGTCGCGGAGAATATGAATACTGCCATCAGTAGGGTCGCTAAGACTGCCAGGGCGGCGTAGTCGATTATTTCGGCTATCGTCCTCTCAGTTATTGGGACTTTTTGAAAAAGCTGTAATTAATCCCCGGAAGAAATTCCGGGGATTTTTTATGTGCCCGCGTTTGTGAGCCACTTTATAACGCTGCCTTTGTGTTCGGTTTCCAGCGCGGCGTGAAGGGCGGAAAATAAATCGGATAATTCTTCTTCGAATTTCCATGGCGGGTTGATGAGTATCAGCCCGCAGCCGTTTAGGCGATCGCTTTGCGTTTCGGGAAGATACATAAACTCGGCGCAGAGCTGTTTTGGCATTCCTGTCGCGGCCATTTCTTCGTGCCAGCGCCACAGGGCGGGACGCTCCTTTATGGGATACCAGATCATAAATTGCGAGGTCGGTGCGCGCTTGTGCGCGGCGCCTATCGTTTTGGTGAGATTGGAAAATTCTTTTTCATCTTCATATGGCGGATCAATCATGACCAGCCCACGCTTTGTCGCAAAAGGAAGCAGCGCGGTTAATGCTTCGTATCCGTTGCGGTGGTGAATTTGAACCTGTTTGTCCATGAAAAAACGGCGCTTTAATTCACGCGAGTCTTCGGGGTGAAGCTCGCATGCCATAAGTACATCCTGTTGTCTTATCATCTTGCGAGCTATCGTCGGAGAGCCGGGGTAGTATCGGCGCTCTCCGTTCGGGTTAAGGTCTCGGATGATGGCGTAATATTCTTCAAGTCCTTCGATAGGCGCAGCTTCAAGTAATTTCAGGATGCCGCTTTTCGCTTCGTTGGTTTTTTCTGCGCGCTCGTCGTTGAGATCGTACGCTCCTGTTCCTGCGTGAGTGTCCAGGATCGTGAATGCCGCGTCTTTTTTGCGCATGTGCGCGATTAGGAGCGTAAGCGCACTGTGTTTGACTACGTCGCAGATGTTTCCTGCGTGGTATATGTGGCGGTAGTTCATATTAAATGGCTTCTTTTGTGAGGACTCATGTGGCCCGCAGACGCGGGCCGCTGGATTCCCGCCTCCGCGGGAATGACTCGGTAGTGGAGGGGGATGAATATTGATTTTGAGATCATGGTAATTGGAGTGGCTAGGAGTCTATTGGTTTTGTCGCGTTAGTCAGCCAGGTGAGGACTCTTTCGTCGCTTATCAGGGGGCGGAGAGTTTCTCGTATTTTGGCGTGGTATTGGTTTAGCCATTCTTTTTCCGGAGTTGTGAGCATATCTATAGCAATTGCTCTTGTATCTATGGGGGCTAGCGTCAGCGTTTCAAAGCCCAACATTTTGCGGCTCTTTTCGCTTATTTCCGGCATATCTATGACTAGCTGAAGATTTTCGGTGCGTATGCCGTAGGCGTTTTCCTTATAATAGCCAGGCTCGTTCGAGAGGACCATTCCGGGTTTTAGCGCTATGTCGTTCCTGCGCGAGATCGCTTGCGGCCCTTCATGTACGCAAAGATAGCTGCCGACGCCGTGGCCCGTTCCGTGATTGTAGTCCTGGCCAATTTCCCATAAATACTGTCGGGCTAAAACGTCCAATTCTGCGCCGGTCGTTCCTTCGGGAAAGCGAATGTTGGAAAGCGCTATGCATCCTTTCAGCACTCGGGTGAAGCGATCTTTCTTTTCTTCGTCTATGCTTCCGGTGGCGATTGTGCGCGTTACGTCCGTCGTTCCGTCTTCATATTGGCCGCCGCTGTCCAAAAGTAAGAACGAGTTTTCATCAAGCGCTCGGTTGGTTTCTCGCGTCGGCTCATAGTGTATCATCGCGCCGTTCTTGCCCGCTCCTGCTATGGTGTCGAAGCTTGGCCCGCAGTATAGATCCTGCTCGGAGCGGAACGATTCCAGTTTGTCCACAACGGTAAGCTCAGAGATGTCGCTTAGTCGGGGCTGATTATCTAGCCAAGATAAAAATCCGCAAAGAGCGACGCCGTCTCTTTTGTGCGCGGTTCTCATTCCGTCGATTTCAACCGGATTCTTGATGGCTTTGGGCAGGGCGCAGGGATCGACTCCGCAATCGAGAATTGCTCCGGCCTGTTTTAGCGTTTCCACTATGTAATACGATGTCTCGCTTTCATCTATGCGGACATGGGTTTTGTTCGCGCCGAGTTCGCGCAAAGCGGCGGGAAACTCAGAAGGGGCGCGGTAGATTACTTGGTCGCCCAGGCGATGCGTAAGTTCGTCGTTCGTTTTGCGGCTGTCGATAAACCAGATAAATTTTGAATCGTCGCATATAATCCCGCTGCTTAGAGCAATTGGCGTGTTGGGCACATCGTTGCCACGCACATTTAAAAGCCAGGCTATCGACGCGGGATCGATGATAACTGCGGCGGCAATCCCGGATGCTTGCAAGTCGTTCGCTATGCTTTGTCTTTTTTCGGCGCTGCTTTTGCCTGAGAATTTAAGATCGCGCAGACGAACCGGAGCCATCGGCGATGCCGGGCGGTCGGCCCATATTTTGTCAACCGGGTTGTTTTCTTCGCTTAACAGCTCGATGCCGTTTTTGCTTAGCGCTTTTCTCCAGCGATCGATCTCTTCATAAGAATGCAGCCGGGGATCGAAGCCTATTTTCATTCCCGACCTGGCGTTCTCCTTGAGCCATTCAATGGGGCGCTTTTTTGCGATGTCGTGAATTTCATATATGTCTTTTTCAATCTGCGCGCTTGCTTGAAGCGTGTATCTTCCGTC
>JAQUWX010000093.1 GCA_028692635.1 Alphaproteobacteria bacterium | reverse complement strand
TGGGGGTCGCTCCCTCACGGGAGCGTGGATTGAAACAGCTCGCTACTGAACGACGAAGCCTGTTCCTCTGTCGCTCCCTCACGGGAGCGTGGATTGAAACCGTCTTTTTTAATCCCGGCCTGAGAACGAAGCGGAGTCGCTCCCTCACGGGAGCGTGGATTGAAACTGACCAATAAAGCTTAAAAAACTGTGTTCCTCCGTCGCTCCCTCACGGGAGCGTGGATTGAAACACCATCAATGGCAACATTGAGAACCTTGTTAAGGTCGCTCCCTCACGGGAGCGTGGATTGAAACCATTAAGAGTAGCTAAATCTCTATCTTGTAGAGAGTCGCTCCCTCACGGGAGCGTGGATTGAAACATATGTAGTGGTTGGACTCGGTGGAGTAGCTCCGTCGCTCCCTCACGGGAGCGTGGATTGAAACGTCGCACACGAAAGAGATCTACCTAAGATGCAGGCGTTTGCGCAACATCGCACCAACCTATAAAAATCACTGTGCCCTACAGGGGTGCATGGGGGCGCAGCCACCTGCGGGACAAACGTTTAACGTTTGAGAATTGTTAAACAACGTTTAACAACCCACACCTTGCGAAGCCTGCGACGAAAAGACTTACTTCTTCTTGCCTTTATTCTTGCTGGCTAAGGACGCCACAGTCCCCTCCTCCACCACGCCAAAAATCGGGAAATTCTGTCTAATCGTATCCGCGACATAAGACGGAGAAAGATGAGCATAGTGTCTTTCCGTCATACGCGTGTCTGCATGGCCTAACTGCTTGGCAATAACAGGCATTGGAACACCCTTCATCGCCAAAAGACTGCCGTGAGTATGACGCAGAATATGAAAGCTGATAGCAGGTTTGATTTTAACGCGCATGCAAGCTTCCTGCAAAGGCCGATGAGGATGAGACTTTCCCCACATTGTTCCGTCTTCGTGAGTAAAAATCAGGGCATCGCTTTCTTTGTTGATAATTGCCCCATGAAAGAATTTTTTTGCTTCATCGGCTAAGACCACATGACGCGGCTTACCGCTTTTGCTGGTGCGTATTGCAAGTGTTCCGGCATCAGGGTTAAAATCAGAAGCTTTTAATTTAACCAATTCCCCATAGCGGCATCCGGTAAACAATGCCGCCTGTACCATTGCCCTCAAATCGGGCTGACATGTATTTATAAGCCGGACACATTCAGCTTCAGTCAAATAACGCACAATGGGCACATCAGAATTTTTGAACGGCTTAACTTTGCGCCAAGGCATATCGCTTGCAACCCTTCCCTGCCGCCATGCATAATTCAGGGCAGCCTTAAGAACCGTTAGAACGCGATTAGTGGAAGCACGGCGACGGCGTATGGCCTCTGGATCGTCGCCCAATTCACAGACATTGCGTTTTTTGGCTGTTTTCCCAGTGCGCAGCCGCGCCGGAGCCGACGCTAAGTTATGCACCCAAGCCGTAATCTTTTTTGTGGTGAGCCTGTCCAGCTTAACCGCCCCCAACGCTGGCAGAATATGGGCATTGGTAACGGCTTTAGTAACCCCCAGCCCCTTCCCTTCCACCGAATACTGAGCCAGATAATCACGCATGGCATCGGCTACTGTATAAGAGCCATCGCTTACTTCTTCTACCCCTGCTTCTATACGGACTTCTAATTCAGACCAATCACGAGCTTGTTTCAGCGCCTGTTTATAATTTAATGTTTTAGTGCCGTTTGCGTCTTGAAAATCATCAGCCACGCCCAACTTATGTTTGATGTATTTACCCGCCTCGGTGAAACGCCTCACAATCCACGAGCCGCCATTGCTCCTCCGGCGATAACCAAGATGCAGCCCCGTATCGATCCCGCGCCAATGCGGTTCGGATTGAACTTTTAATCGTTTTCTAGCCTCTCGTGACTCTAAAACAGCATCCCGAACTTGCCGAGCCATTTTACCCTCCATCGACCGTTAGAAGTTTTGGGTAACTTTTAGGTAATATACAGTGAAAAACCTGGGCATACAAGCACGAATGATAAATCCAACAAAACCTGCATTTAATTGATTTTATGATTTTTCAAGCCCCCTCAAAAAGTGCCTTTTCTTACCCTCTCACGGTAGTAACACGGGTTCGAATCCCGTAGGGGACGCCATTCTGGATTGTTAGGTAGTTTAGCGAACACGTCGAATGGTTTTCTTAAGGTATATCTTAGGGTTGGCCCTTCCAGTTTCAGGTTCGAAAACACGAATCCCAGCAAACTGCGTTTTTCGGCTGTATTAGAACTCCCGAACAAGTCATACGTTTTTCCTACCAGCTTTATGACGTTGGACAGAGCCTCTTTGAACTTGTCGTCGGCGGAGTGGTTGTCATTCAGGATGCAGCCAAGCTCTCTTTGGCGCAGAAACATCTCCTGGTGCTTTAGGTCGTAAAGCTTTGGCTCGATATGGCCCTCAATCAGTAAATCCGTCAGCCGGTTCAGCTTGATCGTCAGGTTGCTGCTCTCTGCCCGTAGTTCCCGAAGGCTTTCCATGTGCATTTCTTTTTCGGCCTCATGGCTGCGCCTTATATAGTCTATAACATCCACCAGAAGGTCTTCATGCAGAGAGAACGAGCGCAGAACGGTCATTATCTGCTCTATCACCACATCCTCTTTGACCCACAGCACCTTATCCTTGTCATTAGGATCACGCGCCATAAGATACACATAGCGCCCTTTTTGTAGAGCGCAGGTGGCCTTCCTGCCCGACGAGGCGCAAGTTATCAGCCCGCGCAGAAGAAACGGATGGCGGGTCTTTTTAATGGCTTGTTGCGGCATGTTGGCGTTGCGCTTGCGTTTCTCGCACGCTCTGAACACATTGTGCTCGACAAGCTGCGGATAGGTGTGAGGGTAAAGATGCCCTTTAATCCTCATCAGGCCGCAATAGAACGGATTACTGAGAATCCCGGCTACCGTTTGCAAACCCAACGGTTTGTTCTTGCGGCTTAGCAATCCCCACTCATTCGTTTTATCCCTAAGCTCGGTCATGGATGAAACGCCTATTGCATATTCATAGAAAAGCCTTTGAACCAGAGCTGCGCGTTGAGGATCAAGAATTACCGTATTGCGCCCCGTCTCTTTATCCACGCTGTTGAGATAGCCCAACGGAGCTTGAGCTATCCATTCGCCTTTATCCAACTTGTGTTTAATGCTGCGCCGGACGTTATCGGTGAGCTGGTCGGTATAGGACTGCGCCATGACTGTACCCATATTCCACATCAGCTTTTGCATGCTGTTTGCGTCTTTGTCGATGAAGTTGCCTTCACGGACGAAGTGGATTTCCAGCAGGTTCTTCTCCATCAGCGCGTTCAGGACAGGCGTATGAGTAAAGCTGCGCTGCAATCTATCAACGCAATCTACGATCAGCGCCGTGCGCTGTTTTTGTTTGCCGATGAATTCTATCAAGCGCTCGAATTCCGGGCGGTGGCCCTTGGTCGAGCTTTCTATAATGCGGAAGACCTGAATTACTTCTAAGTCATGCCTCTCTGCATATTCTTGAAGATTGGAAAGCTGCGCTTCAAGAGAATGCCCGGCCTCCTGTTCGGCGCTGGATACACGAGCGAGAATAACTGCTGGACGCATGGGGACACCTCATGAAAGAAACCGCTTAAATCATGAATGTTTGAGGCGGGGAGTCAATATACCCCTACGGGATATTAGTTCTAAAAATGCGCAGTTTCCCGCGAAAAACCTTAGTTTTCAGGATCATGCGGCACGAGTCCGACGCGATTATTTATTTGCATAAGCAGATTTACGAAGCCGACGAGATTATGAAACGCCTCGGCAGCTTCTGCCTCTGTCACTGGATTATCGGGATAGTGTTTGTTCAACAATCCCTGAAAATGTTTGTAATCGACTTCGACTATCATCAAAGCCTCCTGAAAACAAAAAGACCAAAACACGCGCAGAAAATTTTGTGCGCGGATTGGTCGGGTGAAATGAGGATTAAAAAAGCGGGGCTGTGGTTATATTAT
>JAQUWX010000033.1:12185-19217 GCA_028692635.1 Alphaproteobacteria bacterium | reverse complement strand
CCGCTAAGCACATCTCTCATGCTGGATCAGCAAGTAGCCGACTCCGGCTCGGCATCATCGCTTATGATTGCGGTTGGAATGATAATGGGAAGCCTAGGAATAGTCCTAATTTCCTTTTTCGACCCGCACGATCTTGTGCAAGTTATCGGCACGCTCAACATAGTCTTCGGAATAATATCCGGCGGCTTATGGCTCATCATGACCAAAAGACCTCTTTTGCGCAGAGTCAGAGGACAATAATTTTTCTATCTCCACCCAACGCTCCAAGGCCGCAGCGCCTCGCCGTTACGTTCTGATTTAATGCGCAAAGCGTCTCCGTTGATGTATATCGCCTGAGCGCCGCGCTCCTTTATCGTAGCGCGAGAGATAACCGCAGGCGTCCCACCCGGACAAACAAGATCGCTTTGCGGATTGATGATTAGCGCATGATTCATAGCGCACTCTTCATTCATTATCGCTGGATCTTTCACCCACGCAATTGTTTGCGCCCCGCCCTTCCACACACAACCCATATCGTCGCAATTAAGATCTGGATTGCTATTGGTAAACTCCAGATTATCTTTACCCGACCCCAAAAGATGCGACCAGTACTCCGCCAGAAAATCGTCAGGCTTTTCATCGCTGATAATTGTCAGCCTTAGAGACGCGTTGTTTTTCCAACCGATCTCATGGCCATCGGGACTGATCAGAATACTGGGGCGCGGCGACATAAACGTCAGAGCTATAGAAACAAGCATAACCGCCAACCCGGCCCAGCGCAGCCGATTTATCATAAAACAAAACGCCAACCCGCCAAGCGTCGCGGCAATCAGCAAGCCCACAGACATAGGCGGCGGCGTATAATAAGCCCCGGGAAGATCTGCAATATTTTGAGATATGCCAATAAGAAGATTTATCCCCGGCTCAAGCAGCAGCAGTGGCCATGACGCCAACCCAAACGGCCAAAGAATATCCACAAACACGCACAACGGCATGATATAAAAACTGGTCAGCGGAATAGCGAGAGTATTCGCCAGCATGCTGTAAATCCCAGCTTCCTGAAAATGATAAAGGCACAAAGGAAGCGTTGCTATAGTTGCCACAAACGACATAACAGCAAGACTCACAGCATGACGGCTGAACGACCACAGCCACCCCTGCCGATCGGGGAATACCGCCCAGCCCTTTCTTCTCCCCCACTCGTGCATAGAAATTATGCCGATCACCGCCGCGAACGAGAGCTGAAAGCCTGGATTTATCATCAAATACGGCCATATAAGCAAAATAATAAGAGCCGCCATCGCGACAGTGCGCAAAGAAACGCTAACGCGATCGAACATAACGCCAACCAGAACAAGGCCCGTCATAAGAAGCGCTCGCCTGGTAGGAACAGGAGCGCCCACTTGCAGCATATAAAAAGTTATGGCCGCAAGAGCTAACAGCGCCGACACTTTTTTCATATTAAATCTAAGGACCAAAGCGGGAAACATCGCAAACAACCCGCGAAAAAGAAAAAACGTGAATCCGGCAACGAGTCCGATATGCAGCCCTGCTATTGCAAGAAGATGAGCAAGCCCCACCGCCCGCATAGCCTCTGCCGTTTCGGGGCTTAAAAAGGTTTTGTCTCCAGTAAGAAAAATGGCGGCCAGCCCAGCCTGATCGCCACTTAAAGTGCGCTTGATTTCTTTTTGAAGATTCTGCCGCAATTGATTTATCAATACAGTCGGCTCATTTTCCTGAGCGACGTTTTTCTCCGCCATAAATTTTCCCATAACATAGCCAGTAGCGCCTATGCCTCGAAAAAATCCATTACGGCGAAAATCGAATCCTCCGGGAGAAAGCGGCTCGGACAGAGGAAGCAGTTGAGCTATCGCGCTCACACGCATTCCCGGGCGCAGAGCATCAAGATTTTCCTGCCTGGCCGCCCGCTCGCTAAGCACCAAATGAATGCGCCGCGGAGTCCTTTCGGGTTGAAGCTTATCGATATTAAGATCATCCAAAAGCAATCTCTTGCCTGACCTGTGCTGCTCTATATCGACGATTGATCCTTCAACCAGAACAGGGCCATATTGCCTATCTAAAACAGGAGTCCCATATATGCGGCTAGCCCCGCACATCAAAGTAAAACCCAAAAGAACCAGAAACAAAGCTTTAGCCGAAAGCGATTTGCGCGCAAAAAACGCCCCTACTCCAGCAAGCAGCGTAGCAAATGCGGAAAAGAAAATATCAGGCTCGAACGGCCATCCGAAATAATACCCGATGCCGACCCCGAGAACCACAGGAGTCCACAAAAACAAACGTGGCGATTCTTCGCTTAAAGATGAAGAAACAAAATCGGATATAGCTTTGGCGGCGGAAACCGAAAAGATCATGTAACCTGAGACACGGAAGGCGCCAGAGCTTGAGGCTCAGCCGCAGCCCCCGGCACAGAAGCCCGTTTGCCATGAACGATGGATTGAGCCTGTTTGTTCGCCGCATCTTCGTCTGGACGATTGATTGTTTCCCCGCGCAGCAACGCAGCCACCTCATCGCCGGACAAGCTTTCATATTCCAGCAGCGCTTTTGCTATCTTATGCAAAGAGTCGAGTTTCGAGGTAAGAATAGCCCGAGCAGTCTGTTCTCCATCTTCGATCAAACGACGCACTTCCTCGTCGATAATCTTGGCTGTAAATTCGGACAAGTTTTTCTGCTGCGTAACCGAGTGCCCGAGAAAAACCTCCTGCTCATTCGAGCTATAGCGCACGCGCCCGAGCTTATCGGACATCCCGAACTCCATCACCATGCGGCGCGCAAGAGACGTAGCCTGCTGAATATCGTTACCCGCGCCCGTAGTCACATTTTCCTTACCGAAAATAATTTCCTCAGCGACGCGCCCACCGAACAACAAAGCCAACCGAGATTCAAGCTCGACCCGATTCTGGCTGTATTTGTCGCGCTCCGGCAAATTCATAGTCAGCCCCAAAGCTCTTCCGCGAGGAATTATCGTAACTTTGTGCAAAGGATCGCCCTGCGGCACATTAATGCTCACAAGAGCATGCCCGGCCTCATGATACGCCGTAAGCTCGCGTTCGCGCTCAGTCATCACCATAGAGCGGCGCTCAGCGCCCATCATCACTTTATCTTTTGCCATCTCAAGGTCGGCCAGATTGACGACGGACTTATTGGCCCTGGCAGCAAGAAGAGCGGCCTCATTGACCAGATTAGCAAGATCGGCCCCGGAAAATCCCGGAGTACCCCGAGCGATCACCTTAGCGTCCACATCGTCTGCCAGCGGAATTTTACGCATATGAACTTTCAAAATTTTCTCACGCCCGAGAATATCCGGGTTAGGCACCACCACCTGCCGATCGAAGCGCCCGGGCCGCAAAAGCGCGGGATCAAGAACGTCGGGACGGTTAGTAGCCGCGATAAGAATCACGCCCTCGTTGGTTTCAAATCCATCCATCTCGACAAGCAACTGATTCAAAGTCTGCTCGCGCTCATCGTTGCCTCCGCCAAGCCCAGCTCCGCGATGGCGACCTACGGCATCGATCTCATCTATGAATATGATGCAAGGCGCATTCTTTTTGCCTTGCTCAAACATATCGCGCACACGACTTGCGCCGACACCCACGAACATCTCGACGAAATCGGAGCCGGATATAGTAAAGAACGGCACATTCGCTTCTCCCGCAACCGCCCGAGCAGTAAGCGTCTTACCCGTTCCCGGAGGACCAACCAGAAGAACTCCCTTGGGGATTTTTCCACCCAGCCGCTGAAACTTCTGCGGATCTTTTAAGAACTCGACAACCTCTTCAAGCTCCTGCTTAGCTTCATCGATCCCAGCAACATCGTCGAAAGTGACCTTGCCGGTCTTCTCGCTCAAAAGCTTTGCCTTGCTGCGCCCGAATCCCATAGCCCGTCCGTTACTGGAATTCATTTGCTTCATGAAGAAAATCCACACGCCCAAAAGCAAGAGCATCGGAAACCACGAAAGCAACACCCCCCACAACGTCGGAGTATCTCCATTATCCGGCTGAGCCACGATCTTCACGTTCTTAGCCAAAAGCTTAGAAACGATATTCGCTTCAGGAGGAGCAAAAGTCACAAACGGAGTCCCGCCATCCGTCAAATGCCCACTTATAAAATCTCCCTTTATAGTAACATCCGCAACCTTGGATTCATCGACGCGAGAAACGAAATCGCTAAAAGGCATCATAGCTTGCGACGTCATGCCGCCGGGAGCCTGAAACATGTTGAACAACGCCACCAGCATGAATCCGATGACGAACAAGAGAGCAATATTTTTTCCGATGTTATTCAAAGCGACTTTCCTTAAAGGTGAGATTTGATAGGTATAGAATATAATGTCACGACTTTATGATAGACATCAATCTGGCAGTTGCCGCCTGGCCCAAAGCGTCAGAAAAGCAAGGAATAACAGCGAGTTCCCCACCCCGCCAGAGAGCAGGCAAGCTCCTGCGAGCACGCCCTTTAGGCACCTCCCGCCGCAAAGCCGGAGACAGACGATCTGTAACCTCGTGCGATTGTTCCCCAAGCGCTTTCACAACGAGAGCTTCTTTATGATCGGCAGAAAGAGTAACGCTCCACCTTTCATCCCAAACGACAGTTTCTCCCGGCATAATTTCTTTCACATCCGCAATAGCCGACAGCTCGCGCATAATGAATGCCTTGCCCGAGCTAACGCTTATAGCACATCCGTGCAGAGTACGAGTTGGCATACCATCGCCACCCCTCAAAGCTTTTACAATCGGCACAACGGAAGCTCGCTCCGGCGAATAACCTCCCGAATTAACGGCCTGCAAGCACCTAACCAACACGCGCCCCGATATAGCCTCAGGAACCGAGCAAAAATCAGCAAGATCAATAGCGATAACTCCGTATGGATCAACAACAACCGCTTTTTCCATCAGTGCTTGCGTGTAATAATCCAAAGCTTCTTTCGCTTCTCTCGCCCTATCGCCAAGATCCACCAAACGCTCAACCGTAAATCCCTCTGAAGCCAACAGAGGCAAAACTTTCCTCAGCCGCCCACGAGCATATTTTTCAGACACATTGCTGGGATCGGTTACATACGCAAGCCCCGCGCTTTCGCACGTAGCAATCAGCCTCTCCCGAGGAACGGTCAAAAGTGGCCGCAAAAACCTTACCCCGTCACGCTCGCTCGACAGCTCGATCCCAGCAAGCCCATCAAGCCCGCTGCCCTTAGCCATACGCATAAGAATAGTTTCCGCCTGATCCTCGCGCTGATGAGCAATCAGCAGAATCGACGCCCCATGTTTCTGGCATGCCTCAACAAGCAAATCATACCGAGCCTGCCGAGCCTTAACATGCACGCGACTTTTCACGGGATCGTGAGTCCAACTCAAAATTTCAGTCTCAACCCCGATCTCGCCGAGCCGTCGCTTAACCGTCTCAGCCTCCTCAGTAGATTCGGCCCGCAGTTTATGATCCACAATAAGAGCGATAGGAGCCGGATAATTATTCTCTCCAGCCCATCTCTTAGCGCAAAAAGCCAAAGCCATACTATCCGGCCCGCCGGACACAGCGACAGCAACCCGCGAGCGCGCAGAATTCTCAAACAACGGCTCAATCAAACCGGCAAATTCCTGGCTTGCAATAGGCAGAGTTTTCTCTACTTGCATTTCAGTCTAGAGCGCTCCTGCTCAGCCCGAGCGCGAAGAGAAACAGCAGTCGGGAATTCCTTTTTCAACGAAGCAAACGTAGTGCAGGCATCGGTAGTCTTTCCCAAAGCCCCGAGCGCCATCCCCAGCTTCAGCAAACTGTCGGCAGCCTTAGATCCCTTGGGATTTTGTTGAAATGCATCAGCGAAAGCAACCGCAGCCTCATTGAATTTTGCGCGCACATAAAACGTCTCGCCATACCAGTACTTAGCGTTATCGAGGAGCTTGTCCTTAGGGTTCTTATCAATAAATCCCTTAAAAGCTTTTTCCGCATCGTCATAGTTAGCCTGACGCAAAAGCCCGAAAGCCCGATCGTACTGTTCCTGAGCGGTCAAACCATAATCATCGGGCTTTACCGGCAACGCTGAGGCTCTAGGATTTTTCTCCGCTCCGGTAACGCGACCGCCGCGCATTTTAAGATCGCCAAGCCTTCCGCTTGGAGTCTCTTCGACCTCGGCCTCCTCATCGGGAGGAGCGGCAGCTCTACCATTATCGGCAGTAGGAGACTGTTGAATAATTGTAGGAGCCGGAGGAGCCGTCTCTAACTTTGAAATTCTCGCATCATAATCGGCCTGCATGCGCTGCAACGCCTGGTCCATTCTACGGACGGCATATTCGAGCTGCTCGGTCTTGCCAGTAAGCGCCCGTATCTGATCCTCGATGTTGGACAACCGAGTTTCATAATTAACGCCCACGCCAGACCCGCCGCCAGGAGCCATGTACCCATACCCATCCTGAGCGAGAGCCGCGGAGGAAACAAGCATCGTCGCGAAAGCAAACGCAAAGACAGACAAATGATTTTTTTTCATCGGAAAAACCTGGGTGAATTGAGGCGCTGAAAGGCTAACCTATTTTGAGAGCGAATAGAATCGGAATTTTATCTACGCGTCCCGCCCTACGTCGAGCGAGCAAAAGAAAAGGCCGCAATCCCTTAAGGACTGCGGCCCAATCTTTTTAAGCTGTAAAGCTTAGATTATTGAAGAACAACCGCAACGGCGCGACGGTTCTGTGCCCAAGCAGCTTCGTTGCTGCCCAACACGGCCGGACGCTCTTTGCCGTAGCTGACGGTCTTGACGCGATCGGCAGTGATGCCGGCAGCGACGAGATAGTTCTTAGCGGCAACGGCGCGACGTTCGCCGAGAGCCAAGTTGTATTCACGAGTGCCACGTTCGTCGGCATGACCTTCGACGGTCACCTTGATGGTGGCATACTTCTTCAGCCAAGCGGCCTGGCGATCGAGAGTGGCGCGAGCTTCTGGGCTTAGATCAGACTTGTTGAAACCGAAGAAAACGCGGTCGCCAACATTGACGGTCAGGTCTTCTTGCGTGCCGGGACGGGCAATTCCTTTGCCAGCTCCGTTGGCGCCATT
>JAQUWX010000033.1:0-12085 GCA_028692635.1 Alphaproteobacteria bacterium | reverse complement strand
TGGCGCGAGCTTCTGGGCTTAGATCAGACTTGTTGAAACCGAAGAAAACGCGGTCGCCAACATTGACGGTCAGGTCTTCTTGCGTGCCGGGACGGGCAATTCCTTTGCCAGCTCCGTTGGCGCCATTGCCAGCTCCGTTGGCGCCATTTACGCCATCGTTGCTACCGGTTGTATCGCAAGCGGCTACCAGAACGAGCGCCGCCATCAGGCACAAAAATTTCTTAAACATTATTACCCCCTTCGTGAACCTTTGGCGGATCCGGCAGAACCAGTGCAAATCCCGGGAACTAGCCTTAGCCAAGATGATTGATTGGATTGCCGCCCACGGACTGACCGATTAAAGCCGATACATGAACGACGCCTGAAACGCAGCACCACTTTGACGACACCAACACCTAGCGGCGGCAAAACAACACATTGTTCCGCAGTCAAATTAGTCGGCTAAGACTTATGAATCAAGGGCCAAAACCCGGTTTTTCCAATGATTAACGATTGATTGCCATTGCGTGACAAGAGTGCAACGGTTGTGTGTTTTTGCATATATGCAATGGCGGTTTTGGGCCAAAAACTAATACAAAAAAGGCATTTTTAAGGCAACAGAGCTAAGACCATCCACTCAATGGCAGGCAGTAAGAATTAAAAGTGATTCTGTAACTACCTTCTCCGATGTGTGGTTGAGGCAGAATCTTACAAACGCGACTCAAGCTTTTGCTCTCTACGAACAAGGGAGCACCTTTTTAACATACGCGTCCTGTTTGAAAAAATATCTTTAAGCGGATCCATAGCTTCCCGAACGTCGGAAAGCGTTTTTGAATAATCCTCGCATGTTTCTTCCAGCTTAAACGCTTTTTCCTCAAGATAGATAAGCGCTTCCGATTTTCCCAGAACGGCAGTTATTACGGTTTTATCAAAAATATTGTCTGAAGAAACAAGCAAAGATTTTACCTCTTTTTCCAAAGCTTGTTTAAAATCCTTCATCATAAAGAAATATTCTATCGACCTGACATTCTTATAATAAACCCGGAAATTATTCGTTTTCACATGGCAAAGCCTGCGCCTTGCTTCAGGATAAAAAGAAGCCAATCCATAAATGTCTTTTCTTTTAAGAACGCGATCGAATTCTTTTTCTTTTTTATCCAATTCTTTCCTGGCTTTTTCCGCACTTTTCCGCGTTTCATCGATTAACCGTTCCCAGTTGGAAAGCACATTCGGCATTGTGTCAAATACGTTGCGGGAATAATCGACAAGTGTCCCGGCCTCCGAATTTTTATTGCCCAACAATCTGCCGTTCACGATTTTTACAATTTTATACAAGACGCTCTTAATATGTTTTAAATCGGAGTGTATAAACGGATCGGTAGTTAGCGGATCGCTTTTATGGTCAATAATACCCGCATATTTCATACAAAAATTTATCAGGAAATCCATCTTATTGATCGAGTATAAAACGCTGCCATCATGACAAATCATTCTCAGGTTAGAAGGCCGTGGAGGCTTCGACTGAAAAAATTCGACCAGTTCTTGCGCAAAATCATCTTCGGTTAAAAAGCTCGCCATAAAATCGTTCCGTCATATAATCATCGCAACCCAATTCTTGAACTGCGATAGGCATATAATTTCATTTCATAAAAATTATATGGCGAGACCGCACCAAAAGATAAATACTTTCATTCTGGGTGCCCCACATTAACCATGACTGGGCTGTTTTTTTAACTAAAATTCTCAAAAACCGCGTCTATATCGGTATCTGAAATTTTAATATTTCCGATCGTAAGTTGATTTCCGTTGGTAGCATCGACCGACATCCCGGTCACGATGCCAATCAAGCGAGTATCCGAAACCGTCATCTTGGTTCCATCTTCCGCAACAGCCGATATCTTAAAGGTATAATTTCCGCTAGCTGCTGTGGTGCCGTCGGTAAGGGAACCATCCCACAAAATCCGGTTAAGCCCTTCCGTGGTTGAACCGTTAAGCGTGGACACCTTATCGCCTTCGCTGTTATAAATATCTATGGTGACGCTCTTAGCCGCTTTATCCAAAGAGTATCCCATCTGAGCGCTACCATTCTGCACGATGAGCTGATCGGTAGTAGGCACCTCCACATACTTGCCCAGATAGCTGAGAAGCGCCTGCGTTCCTGACGCATGGCTGTTAGCAATAAGAGTATCAAGCTTTGAGTTTGTAGCTAATTGCTGCTCGACGGCCGAGAATTGCACAAGCTCCTGAGTGAACTGATTGGTGTCCACAGCGCTAAGAGGGTCTTGATTTGTAAGCTGGGCGGTCAGAATTTTAAGAAAAGTATCGTAATCGGCAGTAGCTTTCTGCAACGCCGTCTGAGTATCTGTCGTGGTAGCAGTAGATGTACTTGCCAGCGCCGCCTGCTTATCAATATAACTCTGCAAAACGCCTGAGCCGGAAGTGGCTGAAGATACCGTTGTCATGACTTTTCTCCCTTTTTCATACTCTAAAATTAACGCGGCCCGGAGCCACGTAATAGATATCGGCAGCCGCTATTGCAGCGTCTGCTTCTGCCAAAGCGGCGCCTTCTTTATCTTCGCGAGTATCCTTAGCCATTGACCGAGAATTAAACTTAAACAAACTCGATCCGCCATCTTCGCGCAGACTGAATTGCATGCACCCGGCATCCGCCTGCAATCCGGCGTTTTGCAAAGCGCGCTGAAGGCTGCCGGAATCCTGAGACAGCATTTCTAAAGTGGCCTTATTGTCCACGATCACGAAGCCCTGCACATGATTATCGTCTGCGATCTGCAATTTGATTTCTATGCGACCAAGCTCGGCGGGACGCAATTGCAGGGTAATATTGTCGTTGCCCGCCTTAACCTGGCGATGCAAATACAAAGAAACCTGTTCAACTGCGCTTGGCAACCCGGAAGAGCCTCCGCGAGAAGCGCGTGTAGCAGACAATTGGCTGGCAAAATTATACGGATTGGATTTTTGAGTCCCCTCAGCAACAACCGTATTCTGCGAAGCGCTTGCCGTAGAGCCAAGCGTCCGAACCGACCCGGCGGTAGCAGAATCGAGCGCCGCGCCATTTCCTCCGTTTACTGGAGCAACCGCAGCAACAGTTATGTTTGAATTGACCACCGGCGCTTGAGTTTTAATTTCCGAAACGCCCTTTTCGTTATTCATCAATTCGTTCATGACATAGTTGCGCCACGCGGAAATTTTATTCTTGCTGTCCTCGCTCGCGCTCAAAGTGACCGTCTGTTGCCCGGACTTAGTCGCATTGTCCGCCACGTTTGAGAGGGAGTCTTGCGCATCCTCAAGAGAAGTTTTTGCCGCAACATCGGTTTTTTCTTCTCCTTTCGAAGTCGGACGCAGCGCCAAAAACGCATCTGCCGTTTTTATTTCCGGCGCATTAGTCTTGTTCTGCGCAGAAAGAAGATCGTCAGCGTCAGCGCTAGCGTTTTCTTCCGTATTTTCCTTTTTAGTAGCCCCGGCCATCCGCCCCATTAACGCCTGCTGCATCATAAGAAGCGTTTCGACATCTAAGTCCGACGAATCCTCCGCGGGTTTATCGCTATCCAAACAAACTTCCGGCTCCACCTCGTCAATGACAGCGTTAGTCACCAGGCAAACCCCCGCTGGTTTCTGCTCATCCTCAACAAGAACTTCCGGGGCCCGTTCCTCAACCACAACGACATCTTCTTTCGGGGTTGCCACATCGGCAACGACAACGCTTTCCGTTTCGTCTGTTTTTTCATCGACCGCCACATCGTCGGTGGTTTCGTCCGCCTGCGCAGCGATTTTTTTAGTCTCGTTGCGCTTTTTAACTTCTTCGACTCTTTCTTTTTTCAACTCATGCAGCCTTTGCTGTCCTTCTTTCATTTCATCGGCAGCATCTTTAGACGCATTGCTAATAGTTTCGTTTTTTTCGATTCTATTTTCACCAAAAGCCGCTTTTTTTGCGCTATTGGAATCCGTCGGTTTTACGCTCACATCTTCGCTTGCAAGCTGTTGAGCGCGAGCAATAGCCGCATCGACATCTTTAGAAGCCGCAAGAATACTGGCAAAGAGTTTGTTCTCTATACCAAGCGAAGCGGAGGCAGCATCGACGATATTTGCCGTTCCACTCCCTCGCAAACTTGCAAAAAAGCCCTGAACTGCACTGCTTATTGTCGAAGTTTGATTGGTCTGAGACGCCTGCATGATATCGGCCCTCCTATTAATGTTGTAGTTTCAAGCGGTGCACTTCACTGCTAACGGCTGACAAGTAGGACTGTAAGGAGCCGCCACAGATTGAGGATTTCGAGAATTGCCATATGACATAAACGACGGCGATGCTTCCTCGCGTATCATGCTCATGACGTTATGAATGACTCGCCGAGTAGCGCATATAGCGCCCCGCATGGCATTAGCGTTATGCTCCACAACATCCCTCATCTTGATCGCGACTGCTTTAGCTTTAGCCCGCAATTCCTCAGGGGCCAGCTTCACAAGCTCTGGATTGTTATCGAGAGACTTTAAATTAGCCTGATAGCTCGTAATAAGCCGATGCTTCTTCGGTAAGATTTCTCCAAGCTCTTTCATATCCTGTTTTTCAAGAACCTTAAGCTCAAGACTCAAAAGCTTGGTCAAGTCTTCCATCACATCAAGCGTAGCGGTAAGCAAAGCCGTGGCTTTTGCGACAGAAGACGGAGCCACCTGTTGACTGCGAACGGGATCGGCTGGGGGTTTGGGTGCAGAAGTCATTACATCACCTCTTTGGTTAAACCGTTACTGCTCTGAGATTTTTCTTGGGCCTTCAGCATTTCGCTTTTAATAGCGTCTGACAGATATGAGTTGCTTCCGGCAGCAAGGCTTTTCCCATATTCCTGCACCAGAAGTCCGCGCATAACTTCTTCGCCATGACCGCCGCCGAAAGAGTCATCGACCTCAACGCTATCGAACATCGGCTTAAGCATCTGAGACATAAACATGGCCTGAAAATCCTCTGCGGCCTTATCTATGTTGCCCTTGTTCTGCCCGGAAGAGAGAGCGTAATCAGCGCCGCTGACGGCAGAGCCAGTGCGATTAAGGGGAATAAAATTCCCGGATACTGCTACAGAGCTGTCCATCAGATCACCTCCAGCTCTGCCTGCAAAGCGCCGGCAGCCTTAATGGAGTGCAAAATAGTAATCATGTCGCGAGGCCCGATTCCCAAAGCATTAAGGCTCTGCACAACGTCATGCAGATTTGCTCCGGTCTTAAACAGCGCCAGCTTATTTCCCTCTTCCTCATTCACGTTTATATTGGTGCGAGGAACCGTAACCGCCTGCCCGCCCTGAGAAAGCGGAGCCGGCTGCGACACCTGCGGAGTCTCTGTTATCCGAATGGTCAGATTTCCCTGAGCGATAGCGACAGTATTTATGCGCACATTTTCGCCCATAACGATTACGCCGGATTGCTCGTCAATGACCACGCGAGCGACCTGATCCGGCTCCACCATAAGCTGCTCGATATCGGTCATAAGCCCGACGACATCGTGCCTGCGTTCGTCAGGTACCAGCAACCTGACGGTAGCCGCATCGACAGCCTCAGCCGCCTGCCCTTTAAGACGCTTATTAATAACATCGGCTATCCTGCGAGCCGTCGTAAAATCAGGATTGCGCAAAGATAAACGCATAGAACCAAGATCGGTAAGCCTGAAATCTATCTCGCGCTCGACAATAGCGCCGTTAGAAATTCTCCCGGAAGTTGGCACTCCTTTTGTTACAGAAGCCCCCGCGCCGCTTGCGCTGAATCCGCCAATAGCAACGGGTCCCTGCGAAACGGCATAAACCTCTCCGTCAGCGCCGAGAAGCGGAGTAACCAAAAGCGTCCCACCCTGCAAATCCTTGGCATCGCCGAGCGTCGAAACAATCACATCGACCTTTGTCCCCTGAGCCGCAAAAGGAGGCAACGTAGCAGTCACCATAACCGCAGCGACATTCTTAGTCTTCATGGTGTCGCCCTTGGTGTTAACCCCGAGACGCTCCAGCATGCCCATTATGCTTCTACCCGTGAAAGGAGAGTTGGTAAGGCTGTCCCCGGATCCGTTCAGACCCACGACAAGCCCATACCCAATAAGCATGTTGTTTCTCACGCCTTCGAAATCGATTACGTCCTTAATGCGAGACGCGGCCTCAGCCTGATGGCAGGGCATAACAAAAAACCCAACCGCCGCGCACACGACCATAAGCGCGTAACGCCAACCGCCATTGACTGACGACAAGCGTGGCGAAAATTCAGCATTGTTAAATAAAGCAGGCATAAAAATCCCTCAGTTCTCCGCCCAGGTTCCTGCAACCCCTGTGCCACACCGCCCTAACTCGCCACGCCCCACCCCTCACAGCCCCAACATCACATTGAAATGATTATGTTTTTTGTGTTTTGTTTTCTTCTCTTTCAATGAAAAATCCCATGAGTCAGCCCCCATAGCAACGACCGCGTCTTCCCCCCTCCAGGAACATTTTGCCGACCGCCTTTCCCGCAAGAAAGCAACACAACATATGGTCCTCGCCCGGCATTTGATTTCTTCTTTAATATATATCTTTAAGCTGCTTTCTGGCAGAATGCAGCCAAATCACCCCGATACATAAGTTAAGGTCAGAATATAGTGATACTTAAGGTTGAAGGCCCAGGCTCGATACGTTCTTCCCAACCGGTGCGCCGCACATCAAAGAGCGGAAGCACGAGTGCGAGCTTTGCCAAACAGCTTGACGAAACCTCTGAAGCCAGCGCTGTAGGTGGAGCGTCAGGAGTTGGAGCCGCAGGCATGGTTTCTGGCGTTATAGGTGTCCAGGAAGTTGACGACGCGACCGAACGCGCCTCAAGAGGCAAGCTCAGAGCCGAAAACATACTCGAACAACTTGATGAGCTAAGGCTAGATCTTCTTGCCGGAGCGATTCCGCGTGAAAAGCTGTTAAACATGATGAAGATGGTCAATGCGCGGAGGCTGGAAGTGACAGACCCGCGGCTTGGACAGATTCTTGACGAAATAGACTTGCGTGCGCAAGTAGAATTGGCCAAATACTCCCATGCTAAAGAGCACCAGTAAGAAACCATCTTTGAAGGAGACTGCCGCGATGACTGTGGTGACAGTGCCTGCCAATTACAAGCCTACTGAAAAAGAGAAGTATATGAATCCGGTTATGCTGGAATACTTCCGGCTTAAACTGACTGCGTGGCGAACGGATATACTGAAGGACGCGAACGTAACGCTACAGGAGCTGCAAGAAGAAGGCGGCCTACAGGAGCCTGACGAAGCGGATCGCGCATCGATAGAAACGAAAGTCGCGCTGGAGCTGCGAGCGAGAGATCGTCAACGCAAATTGATAAGCAAAATAGACGAAGCTCTAAAAAGAATATCCGACGGAGAGTACGGATATTGCGAAGACACCGGAGAACCCATCGGGATCAGACGCCTGGAAGCTCGCCCCGTGGCGACGCTGACCATCGAAGCTCAGGAGCGCCATGAGCGCAAGGAGCGCACTCAACTGGACGAAAGGGAATAAAGCATGCGCCAGCCGCTGTATTGTATTGTTTTGGCAATCGCAGCTCTGGGCCTTGCATCCTCCGCCCACGCGCAAACTTCCGGCAACGCGATGCTGGAGGTAAAAGAAATTGTGCTCCAGCATGCGCGTATCGGCGATCTCAAAGCGGCGGACTACTGCGGCTTTTATCGCGGAGAAGCCATGGACACGCTCAGCAAACTTTTCAAACAGGAAGGTATGCCGGTAACTCCGATTGCGGAAATCAAGCCCCCGGTAATAGGCCAGGCCCGCATTGATCTTTTTCCGGAAGTTGTGACGCTCGACGACCAGTCCGGCAATTGCATATCGTGGATAGCGCTAACCGCGCAAAGTCAAAACACATTAAGGATACCGCCGGTCGAAACCCCGAGATCGGTAATAATCACATACTGGCGAAGCGGGCTACAGGTTTCCAGCTCGCAAAGCGTGCATGGGCGAGTGCTAATAAACACTCTACAGAAACTAGCCAGACAGTTTGCCGAACAATACAAACTGGATCAACCGCCCACATTGCTTGACTCGGAAAATTGATTTGTAAAATGCGCGGGCAACCGCCATGGCGCAACCAGCATACAATCGAAACGGACATTGTGATTACAGAAGCGCGGATGAGCTGAAACAAACAGGCTGGCCGCACGAAAGATTCTCCCCCATTGGCGCGGAGACACGGCATCTGCGGCAACGTCCAAAGAAGGTCTGGCCTTAACCTCCACAATAGCAAGAGTATCGGCTCTTACCGCGATTATATCTATTTCCCCCAAAGGAGTCTTATATCGGCTAGCAACGATACAGTATCCCTTGAGTCGAAGAACAAGCCGACACAAAGCCTCGGCGACAAGACCCGTATAATAAACGCTTTTTCTTTGTTTCCTGTAGCGCTGAAACATTTTATTGTGCTTCACAGTTAAACGTGAGGAACATCATGACGGATATTTTAAAAAACGCCCATTCTTTTTTACGCGCCGTGTTTTCTCTGCGCCTTATATGCGTTTTTTGCCTGGCCGCCGTCGCGCTTGGAGGCTGCTCAACAACATGGTTTGGAAGCTCCCAGAAACAAGCCAAACGCCCAACAGCAACCCGCACCGCCATTCCCGCAAAACCAAAAACGCCGCCATTGACAGATTTCTCCGCAAAAACCGGCGCGCTGACAACGCCATCATTAAAAGATCAAACAGTGACGGCAGCGCCGGTATCAGATGGCAAAACGCATGTGGCGATATTGCTTCCTTTATCCGGCAAGAATGCGAGCTTGGGACAGGCAATGCTGAACGCGGCGCAATTGGCAGTATTCGATATGGCCGGAGACAATTTTGAGCTTATGCCCCGCGACACAGGAGCCAACCCCGAGAGCGCGGCTCTGGCATCAAGAGACGCAATAGGAAGCGGAGCGCAACTGCTAATCGGTCCGCTATTCGCAGCGGATGTCTCTGCGGTAAAGCCGGTGGTCCAGGAATCGGCCACGAGCATGCTAGCGCTTTCATCCGATATTTCCGTGGCAGAACCGGGAGCATACATCATGGGCTTCGCTCCCGCCCCGATGGTAGAGCGCACGCTCGATTTTGCAGCAAAGCGCGGCATGACAAGATTTGCGGGCATTTTCTCGTCAGACGCATACGGCAAATTGATGAAGCAGTCGTTCAAAGACGTCATAACCAGACAGGGCAACTCGATGGTTATAGCTGAAACCTACGCCGGAACGGGAGACATAACTCGTGCGACAAAAGGCGTTTTAGCAAAACTGGATCAAATAGACGCCCTGTTCATCCCGGCAAGCGGCGTTGAGCTAAAACAAATAGCCGCGCAACTAACCGAAGCTGGCTTTGACAAAAACAAAGTAAAACTTCTCGGCTCAGGACTATGGGATGACCTTTCTTCGGCAAAACCGGAGATTCTTATTGGAGGCTGGTATGCGGCAGCAGAGCCCGAAGCGCGAGAAAGCTTCATAAAAAACTACACCGCGACCTATGGAGCCACTCCGCCGAGACTTGCAACATTGGCATATGACGCGACAGCTCTTGCGGTCGTGTTATCAAGAAGGGGGGGTAATTTCAACAGCGCCGCTTTATTGAATCCAAGCGGCTTTGCTGGCCTGGATGGCATATTCCGCCTAACCCCGCAAGGAACGATAGAAAGAGGCATGGCAATAAACGAGCTAACGCCTACCGGCAACAAAGCCATCGACCCAGCGCCCTCTACGTTTGCCGGGATGTAAACAAATCGCCTCAAAAATGCATAGTTGCGGGAATCCCCCGAAACACTTTATGGTGTGTGTATCTACAAGCGAGTTAACCATATGAAAAATCTCAGCCTGACCTCGGCATTTACCATACTTGTCGCAGCAGCCCTTCTCTCTGGATTGAGTGCTTGCGGGAAGAAGCCGTCCCTGCTTGATCCCCCGGATGGAGTATCTGGCACGGAGCTTTATCGCGTATATCCGGATCTATCCACGGACCCCAAGCCCTCAGAAGAAACCAAATGACAATTTTCGATTATTCAAACGGCGTCTTGCGCGCTGAATCTGTCCCGCTTCCTGAGATTGCGCAGAAAGTCGATACGCCGTTTTATTGCTATTCCGCACAAAGACTGCGCGACAACTACGAATCATTTTCCTCAGCCTTTAACGAACTAAACGCCACCATCTATTACGCGATTAAAGCGAACGGCAACCAGGCAACGATCCGAACGCTGGCCGCCTGCGGAGCTGGCGCCGACATAGTATCGGTTGGCGAACTGATGCGGGCTCTCGAAGCCGGCATTCCCCCTGGAAAAATAGTATTCTCCAGCGCCGGGAAAACCGAGGATGAAATAAAAGCCGCGTTAATCGCCCACATTTATCAGTTAAATGTAGAATCGATGCCTGAATTAAAACTGATAAGCCAAATAGCGACCGAAACCGGAACGACTGCGCCAATAGCTTTACGGATAAACCCTGACGTAAACGCTGGCACGCACGAAAAAATCTCGACCGGCCACAAAGAAACAAAATTTGGCATAGAAATCTCGCAACTTTATGAGGCAATGAATCTTGCAACGACGCTCCCCGGAGTATCGTTCAAAGGATTCACAATGCACATAGGCTCCCACATAAACGACTACGCCCCCTTCCGAGAAGCCTATTCGCGCCTGAGAGAGCTAGTAGAAGACTGGCGAGCACGCGGCGTGAAGATAGAGCGCCTGGACTTAGGCGGAGGCGTAGCCATCCCCTACGACAAAGACGATGAAACGACGCCATTTTCCGAATACGCAAAAATAGTTCGCGAGACCGTAGGCGACCTTGGCTGCCACCTGTCATTTGAGCCGGGCCGCAGATTAGTAGGAGACGCCGGCATACTTGTAAGCCGAGTCCTTTATGTAAAAGACACGCCGAGCAAACGCTTTGTAATAATAGACGCAGCAATGAACGACCTTGTCCGCCCCGCGATGTACGGAGCGAGACACAGCATAATCCCCGTCGAATTTAACAAGAGCGGAGAAACAACCCTCGCCACAGTAGCCGGAGCGGTCTGCGAAACCAGCGACTCCTTCGGAGACGACTTTGCCCTCCCCACAACAATAAAAGCCGGAGACTTAATCGCCATCCTGCAAGCAGGAGCCTACGGCAGCGCAATGTCATCGACATATAACGCCCGCCCGCTCATACCAGAAGTGATTGTGTTAAAAGAAGTCTTTGCGCAAACGCGCCGCCGAATATCCGTAGCCGAACAAATATCCTGGGACTCCATACCCAAGTGGCTCTAATGGCGAGCCGCCATGGGCATTAATTTTCTTTCCTGTTTAGACCATGTGTTCTTAAACTAGATATCCAACATCCAAACCAACTCTAAAACCCGAGTCATTCCCGCGAAGGCGGGAATCCAGCGTCGTGCGTCCGCACGACACATGACTCTACAGAATCAAGACAAAAGCCCATGTTTCAAGACTCATGCCCCCACATCACCCAACCTGAACGGCAGGAAATTTTTGGCTTATCCCTGAGCTTGTTTTATCTTTCCTTACCGGAAGCCCTCTCTCCTGAGAAATTCCAGGACAGAAATATTCCGCCGCATCCTGGATTTTAAGAAAAATATCCCTGGCAAGCGGATTAGAAAACGTCTCGTTTTGAGCAATCTTAAAAAGAACAGAAAGCCTCAGAGAAAAGTCCGTATCAGCCCTTCCATTCTTAACCAGCGCAGGATACGCTGCCAATGACTTTCTTAGAACTGCAACGGATTGCACCACTTCCTCAAATGTTGGAATGGAAACGCTCGGATCGCAGCGTCTTTTCTCTATAGCGTCAATCACCGGAGGAAAAAGATATTTGCGCTGACAAACGAGCATATCTAAATATCGCATATGATGCCGAGCTTCCATTAAATCCGCACACGCTTCTGACTGCCTAAGAACATCGCGTGCAAAAATATCCGCATCCATTTCGTTATAAAATTTTTCGACCGCGCCATATTCTGACGTTGTAACTTGAAGCAGATGCCTCATTTCATGAAGATCGCCTGCCAAGCTCAATTGCTTTTGAAAAGAAGCGCTTTTAAATGGGTCGTTTAATAAACCGTTTTGTTTCAATCGCATTTGCGTGC
>JAQUWX010000032.1 GCA_028692635.1 Alphaproteobacteria bacterium | reverse complement strand
CTCTGGATGAGCAGGGCCGGAAGATGTCCAAGTCTATGGGCAACGTAGTGGCTCCTCAGGAGGTTTTCGAAAAGATGGGCGCGGATATTCTGCGCCTGTGGGTTCTGGCATCGGATTATTCTCAGGATTTGCGCATAGGTCCTGAAATTCTCAAGCAAATGGGCGATTTGTATCGGCGTTTCCGTAACACGCTGCGTTATATGCTGGGAGCTTTGGACGGAATGAGCGCTGCCGAGCGTTTGCCTTTCTCTGAAATGCCAGAGCTGGAAAAGTGGGTGCTTCATCGCATCCATGAGCTTGATGCTGTTGTGCGTTCCGATTGCGCTAAGTTCGATTACAACAATATGCTGACGGAGGTTCACAACTTCTGCGCTAACGATCTGTCGGCTTTCTATTTCGATATCCGGAAGGACAGCCTTTACTGCGATCGCACCGATAGCGTTCGTCGTCGCGCTGCCCGCACCGTGATGGAGATTGTGTTTAATCATCTGGTCACATGGCTGGCTCCTGCGCTTTGCTTTACCGCAGAGGAGGCATACCTCGCTCGCAATCCTGGCACAGAAGGCAGCGTTCATTTGCTGGTTTATCCTGCGGCTCCTGCCGAGTGGAAAAATGACGCATTGGGCAGTAAGTGGGAGCAGATACGCTCTATCCGCCGCGTCGTTACCGGCGCAATGGAGCTTGCTCGAAGCGAGAAGAAGATAGGCTCTAGTTTAGGCGCGGCTCCTCATGTGTATGTGACTAAAGAACATGTGGATTTGCTTGCTGGTCTGGATTTTGCGGAAATTTGCATATCTTCCGCGCTGACTCTGCATCAAAAGGCGGCTCCTGACGATGCGTTCAAGTTGAGCGATGTTGCGGATGTTGGAGTGGTGATGGCTCTGGCGGAGGGCAAAAAGTGTGAGCGTTGCTGGCAGATTTTACCGGAAGTCGGGCAAAAACATTCCGATCTTTGCGTTCGCTGCGGCGATGCAGTTAAGGCGAAGGCATGAATTACCGCTATATCAGAATAGGCGCATATCTTGCGGCGATCGTCGTGCTTGTGGATCAGTTTTCAAAATGGTGGATCGTGGAGCGCGTGATGGTTCCTCCTCAGGTCGTGGAGATTAACCCTCTTCTTAATTTTGCGTTGAGCTGGAATAGAGGCGTAACTTTCGGGCTTTTGAATCAGGGAAGTCCGTGGGCGCAGTACGTTTTCACGGGTTTGGCTGCGGTTATTCTTTGCATGCTTGCAAGTTGGCTGTGGAAAACCACCTCAACTTTAATAGCTATGGCGTTAGCGCTGGTTATGGGAGGGGCTGTTGGAAATGTTATCGATAGGCTGCGTTTCGGAGCGGTCGTCGATTTCATCGATTTTCATATAGCCGATTATCACTGGTATGTGTTCAATCTGGCGGATAGCGCCATTGTTTGCGGCGTAGGATTGTTGCTAATTGACCATTTGGTAAATAAGCCGGAAAAGAGTTAGAATTAGTAAAGGATGGAATTCATATGAAACATGCGGCGATTATCTCTTTAGGATTGGTGATGGCGTTGGCCGGGTGCGGAGCGTCAGAGGCTTTAGGGCTTGGGCGAAACGCTCCCGATGAGTTTTCGGTTGTAGATCGTCCTCCGTTGTCGCTGCCGCCGGATTTTTCTTTGCGTCCGCCTCAACCCGGAGCGCCAAGGCCTCAGGAAGTTGACATGACCAAGCGCGCAAGCGCCGTTGTTTTCGGCTCCGAGTCTAAACTCGAAGGCGGCGAACAAAGCGGAGCCGAGAAAGCTCTGCTCGAAGGCGCTGGAGCTGCCAAGGCCGAGGCTGGAATTCGAGACATTGTCGATCGCGAAGCTTCTCAGAAGGTCGCGGGATCGGAGCACCTGGTCGATGAATTGCTATGGTGGCGCACTAAGCAGCCTCCGGCGGCTACGGTTGACGCTGTGGCAGAAAAAGAAAGACTAAAGGAAGTCAAGGAGCAGGGAGAGCCTGTGAACAAAGGCCCAACTCCTGTGATTGAGAAACAGAAGCGCGGTCTTTTGGGGTTATAAGGGTATGCGCTTGCGGATGCGCATTTCTTTAATTCTGTCGCTTTTGGCAATATTGTCTCCTGGCGTTTCTTGCGCCGCTGTATTTAATCCTGAAACTTTTACGCTTGCTAACGGGCTGCAATTTGTCGTGGTCAAAAATCGCTTGTCTCCGGCTGTGTCGCAGATGGTTTGGTACAAGGTTGGCAGTATGGATGAGCCTCCCGGAAAATCCGGCCTTGCGCATTATCTTGAGCACTTGATGTTCAGGGGCACAGCGAGTGTGCCACCGGGAGAGTTCAGCTCGTTAATAGCTTCCGTCGGAGGGAGCGACAACGCTTTTACATCTCATGATTACACGGCTTTTCACGAGGTTGTCGCTGCCGATAGTTTGCCAATGATTATGCAACTTGAAGCCGACAGGATGCAAAATCTGCGGATAGAGCCTGACGTTGCCGCGCCGGAGCTTGGCGTGGTGTTGAGCGAGAGGAATGAGCGCATAGACAATAATCCTCAAGGAAAATTCCATGAAAAAATGCAAAGCGCGTTGTTCCCGGATCATCCTTATGGAATTCCAATAATTGGATTGAAACAAGAAATCGAAAAAGCTCTTCCTGAAGATGTGTGGGATTTTTATAAAAAATATTATGCTCCGAATAACGCTGTTGTGATTATAAGCGGTAACGTCGAGACGAATGAAGTCATGCGCATTGCAGCAGCTACATTCGGGCGCGTGCCCAGACGCGTTGTTGCTGACGATGTGAAGTTGCCGCCCTTGAAGACTCCAAAAGAGCAGCGCGTAGTCGTTAGAGATGAGCGGGTGAAGCAACCGCAATTTGTATGGGAATTTGTGGCTCCATCCTACTCCACGCAAAAAAGCAATGAGGCATATGCTTTCGAGGTGCTTAGAGAAGCTCTCGATGGAGACGATGCCGACGTATTGTACAGGCGCATGGTAGTGGAGAGAAAAATTGCCAGCGATATATCTGCGCATTATGAGCCTGACTCTCGCGGACCGTCTGTGTTTTCTATTTCCGCCACGCCGCAGCCCGGCCACGATGTTGTCGAATTGGAGAGGGTTTTGCGCAAGGAATTGCTGGAAATAGCAAAGCAAGGATTAAGCGTTAAAAAAATTACCGCGGCAAAAGAGCGTTTACAGCGCATGGCTGTTTTCGCTCGGGATAGCATCGCTTTTTCCGGTAATGTGTTTGGGGCGGCCCTCTCTACTGGAGAAGGCGTATCTGATGTGGAAAGCTGGCCTGAGAGAATTGGCGCGGTGACTTCAGATGAAGTTAATTCGGTTTTAAGGAAGCTGCTGAAAGATAAAAGGCAAGTCGTCGGTATTTTGATCCCGGAGAAATCCGAATGAAACGCTTTTTTATCATTCAGATTTTGTTTTTATGCCTCTGCTCGTCGGCCAGCGCTGCGTCGGTGAAAATAGAGGAAGTAAAAAGCCCGGGCGGCATAACGGCCTGGCTGGTCAGAGATGACAATCTCCCTCTAATCACCATGCGCTTCGCGTGGAAGGGTGGGGTCGAGCAGGATCAGCCGGAAAAACAAGGGCTTTCTTCTCTTGCGGCAGGATTGCTTATGGAAGGAGCGGGGCCTTACGACTCTTCCGAATTCAAAAAGCAACTGGCGAACCGTTCTATACAAATGGATTTTTCTGCCGGACGAGATGTTGTCAAAGGATATTTGAAAACCATAAGGGGAGAGCGCAAAGATGCTTTTAAATTTTTGCGACTTGCTTTAACGCAACCTCGGTTTGACGGTGACGCGATTGAGCGAGCTCGCAATCAGCAATCTACTGAAATCCGCGTTATGCTGGGTAAATCGGATTGGCAGGCGAGGTATGCGCTGTTTTCTAATTTATTCCCGTCTCATCCGTATTCTATGCGTTCCTTGGGGACGGCGACAACTCTGGGGAATATAGGGCGTGACGATATAACAAGTTTTGTTTCTAATAGAATGGCTAAAGATAATCTGATTGTCGCTGTTGCCGGCTCTATCAGTCCGCATGAATTGTCGTTGGCGCTTGATGAGGTTTTTGGTTCCCTTGCCAAAAAAGCTAAATTGACTTCGGTTCAGGATGTCTCGTGGCCGGACAATCCTGAAACCATTATTGTTCGTAGGAATGGAGAACAGGCGAGCATGTTGTTTGCCTTGCCTGCGCCGCGCCGCGAAGATCCTGACTGGTATGCTGCCGAGATCGCGAATTATATCTTAGGTGGGGGAAGCTTTTCCTCACGTCTGATGCAGGCTGTTCGCGACAAAGAGGGTATGACCTATGGGATAGATACGTCGCTTGTTGCCATGAACAACGGCTCGATGATAATCGGAAGCGTCGATGTCGATAATTTGAAGGCAGGAAGCGCGCTTGATGTTGTTAAGGAGGTCTGGCGGGATTTGTATGAAAATGGCTCGAAATATGAGGAGGTTAGCGCTGCCAAAGATTATCTGATGGGGCATTTGCCGCTAACTCTTACTTCAACTTCGGCTGTTGCTGACGCTATGATGGATATGCAACTACAAAAGTTGGGAATAGATTATCTGGATCGGCGTAATATGTTGATGCGGCAAGTAAGCGTTGATGATGTTAATCGGGTTCTGCGACGTTGGTTTAACCCGGACGCTATGACGTTGGTTGCTGTGGGTGAGCCGGAAGGCATCGCATACACTAAAATGCAAGAGCAAACGCAGGAGTAAGACATGGGAAAGCCCAACGCATCGGCAGTATGGGAAAAATTAAAGGCCGAACGCAACGGTTTTGAGACGAGAACTTTGTCCGATCTTTTTCTCGCGGATAAGTCGCGTGCGGAAAATTTTGCCATTAAATTGGACGGATTGACGTTGGATTATTCTCGCAATCATTTTACCAATGAAACGCTCTCTTTGCTGATAGGTCTTGCGAAAGACCAGAAGTTGCCTGAGTGGCGCAGCAAAATGTACGGCGGAGAAAAAATAAACAACTCTGAGGATAGAGCGGTTTTGCATACCGTTTTAAGGACGCAAAAAGACGATCCGGTATTTGTGGATGGAGTTGATGTCGTTCCTCTGGTTCGTGCGGCGCAGAGGAAAATGGCTGCGTTTGTTGCCGATGTGAGAGGCGGGGAATGGCTTGGAGCTACTGGCGAGGCCATTACACATGTCGTGAATATTGGCATAGGAGGTTCTGATTTGGGGCCTCGCCTAGCGGTAAGCGCTTTGCGTAATTACGCCGATGGTCCAGAGGTGCGCTTTGTCGCCAATGTCGATGCCGCAGAGTTGGTTGGGGTTTTAAAGGATCTCGATCCTGCCACGACTTTGTTTGTTGTAGCTTCCAAGACTTTTACCACGCAGGAAACTATGCTTAACGCGCAGGCGGCTCGTCGGTGGTTGACGAGCGTTTTGGGCGATGCTGCCGTGGCCAGGCACTTTGTCGCAGTTTCATCAAATCAAGACAATGTTGTGAATTTTGGAATTGCTTCTTCCAATATATTTCCTATGTGGGATTGGGTTGGCGGGCGCTACAGTTTATGGTCGGCGGTGGGGCTTTGCATCGCTCTATCCATAGGTTGGAATAATTTTGAGTCCATGCTCTCGGGCGCTGCGGCAATGGACGATCATTTTATATCGACTCCTCCGAATAGAAATATGCCGGTTCTGTCGGCGCTTATTGGAGTTTGGTATCGCAACTTCTGGGGAGCGCATGGTCGGGCTGTGATGCCATATGACGAGCGGTTGCGCGATCTGCCCCGGTATTTGCAGCAGCTGGAGATGGAGAGCAACGGAAAATCCGTTACGCGTGATGGAGAGGCAATAGAATATCAAACCGCTCCTATAACTTTCGGCGAGTGCGGCTCTGTAAGCCAGCACAGTTTTCACCAATGGCTGCATCAGGGCACAGACAGAATTCCATCTGATTTTATTGGAGTTATACGGGATGATTGGGGCCTGCCGGAGCAGCATAAGGCTCTTATCCTGAATCTTAAGGCTCAGGCTGACGCTTTGACTTATGGTTATGTGGACAATAAGTCTCCGCAGCTTACCAATCCCGGCGACAGGCCATGCAGCATTTTGTGGCTCGATGGGCTTGATCCCTATAATTTTGGCCTTTTGCTTGCTTTTTATGAGCATAGGACCTTCACTCAAGGCGTTATATGGGGAATTAACCCATTTGACCAATGGGGGGTCCAGTTAGGTAAAAAACTGGCGGCTAAAATGGAAATGTGAAAAATCTTTATAGTTTGGCAGGTAATTTTTGCATACTGTCTCGATACCCCTTCGCTAAAGAGTTAATGGCTGGTTATGGCGCAGTTGATAAAGATAGATCAGGTAGAGTTGGACGCGATAGTGCGCAAGCACGCGATGTTCCGTTCTGGCCGCATCGGTGGAGCAAGAGCCGTTCTTGCCTATCACGATCTTTCGCGCATGAACTTAAGCGGAAGCGATTTATCCCATGCCGATTTATCCGGGGCTATTCTTTATCAGGCTAAACTGAACGACACGAAACTGGATTATGCCGTTTTTTACGGAGCCGATTTAAGGCAGGCTAATTTGCAGAACGCGAGCCTGGTTCGCGCTGACATGAGAGGCGTCTGCCTGCGCGGAGCAACTCTGGTAAAAGCGGACATGACCGGTGTGGATCTGCGCGAAGGATCGATTGCTTCTACCGATGAGTCCGGAGATATAACTCGCTCTTCGGATACCGGAGATGCCGATTTGTCCGGAGCAAATCTTACAGACGCAAGGCTGTCAGGCGCTGTGGCTATCAACAGCAATTTCAGCGATGCTACGCTTAAGGGATGCAAGATAATACGAGCCAGTTTGCAGGGATCGAATTTTTCCGGCGCCGATCTTGAAGGAGCCGATCTTAGCATGTGCGATATGCGCCAGGCTAATATGCGGGACGCCGTTCTTGTGGGCGCCATGCTGAGCCTTACAAATCTTGACGGCGCGGACATGGTCGGCGTTTTGACGGATAAACCAAAGGGCCAGACTATGGCCGATCTCGCTTTGCCGCTTGATGAGATGATGCGATTTCATACCATGTGGGTAGGAAGCAACGGCCAGATTGGCGAGCGCATGGACGTTAGCCGTTTTGATCTTAGAGAGGCTCCCCCGTTCGCTCGCGCATGCCTTACGATGATGCGCGGAGTAGGGACCATCTTTTATGGCAAAGATTTCTCCGACGTTCAGCTTCAGGCTGCCGATCTGCACGAAGCCGATTTGCGCCATGTCGATTTTATATCCGCCGATCTGCGCGGTTCTAATTTCAGCGGAGCGCATATGAACAACGCTCGTTTCCAGGGCGCTCAATTGCAGCCGCTTACGCTAAGCGGTGGAAAAATCATGACTACCGATTTGTCCGGAGCGATTTTAAGGCATGCTAACTTCTCTGGGGCAAGTTTGCGTCAGGCTAATTTGCGAGGAGCCGATCTTTCTTTCGCAAATCTTATGGGCTGCGACGTTACCGGAGCTGATTTTTCCGAGGCCAAGCTTGTCGGGGCTAAAATAAATCAAAGCCAGCTTATGGTCGGGCGCGGAGAAGATGGAGTGCTGGGGTGAGCGCTTTGCGCAGGCTGCCGGAAACTCTGGTAAATCGCATTGCTGCCGGAGAGGTGATCGAGCGTCCCGCTGCTGCGGTGAAGGAGCTGATTGAAAACTCTCTTGATGCCGGAGCGACCAGGATCGACATAGCTCTGCGTGAGGGCGGACAGGCTTTCATCCGCATTACGGATAATGGTTGCGGAATGAGCGCGGACGATCTGGCGCTGTCTATCGAACGTCACGCCACGTCCAAACTGCCTGACGATGATTTGCTCAATATAAAAAGCTTTGGATTTCGTGGCGAAGCGTTGCCGTCCATCGGAGCTGTTTCAAGGCTTTGCATAACCAGTCGCGCTCGAGATAGCAACGATGCCTGGCAGATTTCTGTCGAGGGTGGAGTAGCTTCCGCTTTGCGTCCTGCGGCTTTAGCGGAAGGCGCTCAAATAGAAGTGCGCGATTTATTTTTTGCTACACCCGCAAGATTGAAGTTTTTGAAATCCGTGCGTTCGGAGAGCGATGCTGCGCGAGATGTGGTGGATCGTCTTGCTATGGCTCATCCCGATGTGGATTTTACATTTCAAGAGGATGACCGCCGCAAGGTGCATTATGCGGCTGTAACGCAAGGTTTGCTTGAGGCCGAAGAGATCATGCGCACGCGGCTTTCCGATGTGCTGGGACAGGATTTTATCGACAATGCGGCTAAGGTAGAAGCTGTGCGCGAGAATATATCGCTTGTCGGATATGTGGGGCTGCCGACTTTTCATAAAGCCACTACGCGTGAGCAATACTTTTTTGTGAATGGCCGCCCTGTGCGCGATAAGATTTTGCTATCCGCTTTGCGCGGAGCTTATGGCGACGTTATCCCATCCGGAAGGCACTCTGCCGCAGTGCTATTCCTTGAAGTGCCATCCGATGAATTGGATGTAAACGTGCATCCGGCAAAATCCGAAGTGCGTTTTCGCGACGGCAATCTGGTGCGCGGGTTGATTGTGACTGCTGTCAGACAATCTATACAGCAATCCGGGCAGTTTACCTCGAGCACGTTGGCTCCGCAGGCGCTTAGGATGCTGCGCTCTGGTCCAACGACAAGTTATGGAGTTTCAGAGCACATTGTTCCTTCATCGGGATTGTGGGATGAGTTGTCTCCTTCTGCGCGATATTTTGAATCCGAAGAATTGCCGCAAAATATGGGCCGTCTTGGGGCTGCGGTAGCGCAGGTGCATAATACTTTTATAATTTCTCAAACGGCAGACAGCGTGGTTATTGTCGATCAGCACGCTGCTCATGAGCGCATCGTGTATGAGAAAATGAAAGACGGTCTGCGCGCTGGAGGCATAGAGCGGCAGATAATGCTTATTCCTGAAGTGGTCGAGATGGATGAGCGCGATTGCCGTCGTTTATTAGCAAGAACTGATGATCTAGCCGAATTGGGGTTAGTGATTGAGAGCTTCGGCGATAAAGCAATTTTAGTTAGAGAAGCGCCGACTTTGTTCGAAAAAACCGATTTTAAAGCTCTTTTGCGCGACCTTGCCAACGAACTGATCGAGGATCAAAAAACGGACTCTTTGCGCGACAAGATGGAAAAGCTTTGCGCCACTATGTCATGCTATGGCTCGGTGAGGGCTGGGCGTGTCCTGAACTCCAATGAAATGAACGCTCTTTTGCGTCAGATGGAACAGACTCCAAACAGCGGCCAATGCAATCACGGTCGTCCGACCTATGTCGAACTAAAGCTCAACGATCTGGAAAAGCTTTTTGACCGTCGTTAAATGTTTTTCACCAAAAAACACACCGCAGTATCTCCGTATGCGCGGTTGAGGATTTCGGTGAAACTATCTGGCCATGGTATTTTTTCGCTTTTCCCGGTTTCTGCGACGATTAGCGCGTGGGGCGCGATCCATCCTGCTTCATCAAGAGCTTTCAGCGCTAGTGGCACTAGATTTTTCCGGTACGGCGGGTCTAGAAAAATCAGCTGGCATGGGGATTTTGCGGCTGGTGGATGAGTAGCATCGACTGGCATGATTGCGCAGCGGTCCAGCAACCCCAGTTTTTCCGCATTCACTCTTGCAAAGCTTAGGGCTTTGCGATCTATGTCGAAAAGGGTGGCTTGCTTGGCTCCGTATGAAAGGCTCTCTAAAGCAAACGCTCCTGTCCCGCAAAATGCGTCGAGCGCGTGAACGCCTTCGAATGCGTCGCTGATGTGGTCTCCCCAATCGCGGTGGGCAAGAATGTTGAAAATAGCTTCGCGCACACGGTCGCTTGTAGGGCGAGTGGACGCTCCTTCAGGAGCTTCCAGCTTACGACCAGATAATATACCGCCGGTAATACGCATTATTTTCTTTTGGCTCGCTTGTCCGAGAAAAATTTTCCAAGCTGTTCGCGCAAAATGCGGGCGGGGACTTCTTCTACTCCGCCCCTGGCAAGTTTGCCAAGCTGGAATGGGCCAAAATCTACGCGGATCAATCGGGTTACTTGTAATCCAAGATGCTCCATCACTTTGCGGATTTCTCGGTTTTTCCCTTCGCGTATGCTGACAGAAAGCCACTTGTTAGCGCCTTCCTGCTTTTCTTTTTCGATCTCAACTTTTATTGGTTCGTAGGTGAGGCCGTCGATTGTTACTCCGTTTTCTAAGGCTTTAAGTTTTTCCGGCCTTACTTCGCCATAAACGCGGACACGATAATGCCTTATCCATGCGTTTTGGGGTAATTCAAGATGACGGGCCAAGTCTCCGTCGTTGGTCAGGAGCAGCAGTCCTTCGGTGTTGAAGTCCAGTCTTCCTATGGTGATGACTCTCGGCAACTCGGGCGGCAGTTTTTCGAATATGGTCGGGCGGCCCTCTGGGTCTTTATTGGTAGTCAGGGTTCCGGCTTTTTTGTGGTATCTCCACACGCGAGCTTCTTCCGGTTCTCCGACCAGTTTTCCATCGACGTAAATCACAGAAGCTTCAGTGACGTTCAGAGCTGGGGAGGTTAGCGTTTTGCCATCCACGGATACGCGGCCTGCTTCAATTATGCGTTCGGCTTCGCGGCGCGAGGCTATGCCCATGCGAGCCAGCCGTTTGGCTATTCGCTCGCCTTTTGGGGAGTTTTCCGGGTTCTCGCTTTTTTCAGGTTTTTTTGTCATGATGGGAATGTAGAATATGCAAGAGGATTTGCCCATGCCTGATTTTATGGCTCTGGCGCTTGAACAGGCCCATGCCGCCGCCGCTCGTAAAGAGGTTCCCGTCGGAGCCGTTTTGGTTAATGCCGATGGAAAGGTTCTGGCCGAGGCGGGCAATCGTACCGAGGAGTTATCCGATCCTACCGCTCATGCCGAGATGTTGGTTATTCGCGCTGCGTCGAAGTTGATGAAGTCTCCGCGTTTGTCGGGTTGCGATCTGTATGTGACGTTGGAGCCATGCGCCATGTGCGCGGCTGCGATAAGTTTTGCGCGGCTGCGCCGGGTGATTTTTGCTGCATATGATCCTAAGGGCGGAGGAGTGGAGCATGGACCTCGTTTCTTCTCTCAATCCACATGCCATCACTCGCCGGAAGTCATAAGCGGAATAGAAGAACGCCGCGCTTCGGAGCTGCTGAAAAATTTTTTCGAGGGGAAGAGATAGGTTACTTAACCGCTCTCCATCCTATATCGCGGCGGCAGAAGCCTTCTTTCCAGTCTATGGAATCTACGGCTTTGTAGGCGCTGGCGCGAGCGTCTGCGATTGTTGATCCCCAGCCGGTTACTCCGAGCACCCGGCCTCCATATGAGGTTGTGTTTCCGTTCCCATCTTTTCTGGTTCCGGCATGGAAGGTGAAGCTGTTTGCGATACTGGCGGCTTTATCCAGATCTTTTATCACAGAGCCTTTTTTGTATTCTCCGGGGTAGCCATTCGATGCCATCACTACGCAAAGCGCTGCGCGATCATGCCAATCGAGCTTGGCGTTGCCGAGTTCTCCTTTGCTGGCAGCATAAAGGACTTCCAGAAGGTCCGATTTAAGCCTTGGCAGCATTGCCTGAGTTTCGGGATCTCCAAAGCGCACGTTATATTCCAGAATCTTTGGGCCTTTGGCAGTAAGCATGAGTCCGGCGAACAGGATTCCTGTGAACGGAGTGCCGTCCGTTCTCATGGTGTTTACGGTGGGAATAATCATCTCCCGCATCACCTGTTCCTGCATTTCCATGTTGAACGCTGGAACGGGAGAATACGCTCCCATGCCTCCGGTGTTGGGGCCTTTGTCGCCGTCATATGCCGTTTTGTGATCCTGGGCTGCGGCGAAGGGAACGGCGGTTTTTCCATCGCTTATCGCGAAAAAGCTTACTTCTTCGCCTTCCAGAAATTCCTCCACCACAATTTCTTTGCCCGAGTTTCCAAAAATCAATTTCACCATCGCGTCGTCTATAGCGTTGTTCGCTTCATCAATGGTGCGAGCGACTGTCACGCCTTTGCCTGCGGCGAGGCCGTCAGCTTTGATGACGATGGGCGCTCCGATTGAGCGGACGTAATTCTTCGCTTCTTCAGGATTGTTGAATCTTTTGTACGCTGCCGTTGGGACTCCGGCGCGGGCAAAAAGGTCCTTCATATATCCCTTCGAGCCTTCCAGTCTTGCCGCCTCTTTGCTTGGTCCAAAGCAGGGTATGCCAGCAGCCCGTATCTTATCGGCCAGTCCCAGGGTAAGCGGTTCTTCAGGGCCGACCATTACGAAATCTATGGCGAGGCGCTTGCAGGCTTCCGTTATCTCATCCGTCTGGTTAACCGCGAAGGGCAGGCATTCTGCCAGTTCCGATATTCCAGCGTTGCCCGGAGAGCAATATAGCTTCTCGCATAAGGGAGAGCGCTTGAAAGACCAGCACAGCGTATGCTCTCTACCGCCGGAACCTACCACTAGAACTTTCATAATTGTGCCTCTCGCTTTTATCGTTGTGCCGCGCTAAAGTTTCGGCATGCCGCGCAAACCTACGCAACCACCGCTTGATATATACCAGCCCGAGCTGCTTGACGCTCCTCGTCCAGGCAGTAACCTGCCGGAGTTTAGCGTTACCGACATATCTCGGCAACTAAAGCGTACGGTCGAGGAAAACTTCAGTCTGGTGCGCGTGCGCGGCGAAGTCGGAGATTGCAAGTATCACTCAAGCGGACACCTATATTTCTCGCTGAAAGACGACAATGCCGTCCTTTCCGCCGTTTGTTGGCGTGGGCAGGTGGGTAAGCTTGGGCTGCGCCCCGAAGTTGGCATGGAAGTCGTCTGTACGGGGAGAATCACCACCTATGCAGGACAGTCGAAATACCAGCTCGTGGTCGAGAGCATGGCTATGGCTGGGGTCGGCGCTTTGCTGAAAATGCTCGAGGAGAGAAGGCGCAAACTTGCTGCCGAGGGATTGTTCAACGCCGACCGTAAGAAAGCTCTGCCGTTTTTACCGAATGTCATCGGAGTGATTACATCTCCTACTGGCGCGGTTATTCGCGATATCCTTCATCGCCTTTCCGATCGTTTTCCCCGCCGCGTCATAGTATGGCCGGTCGCTGTGCAGGGAGAGGGCGCTGCTGCGCAGATCGCCGATGCCATAAACGGATTTAACAATTTTGCAAAAGGCGGAGAATTTCCGCGCCCCGATATTATAATTGTTGCGCGTGGCGGAGGCTCGGTCGAAGACCTCATGCCATTTAACGAAGAAATAGTAGTCCGCGCCGCCGCATCAAGTTCTATCCCGCTTATATCCGCTGTTGGGCATGAAACGGATACTACGTTGATAGATTACGCTTCCGATGTAAGGGCTCCTACGCCTACTGCTGCTGCGGAGATGGCGGTGCCGGTGCGGGCGGATCTTTTATCAAAGACGCTTACTCTGGGAGCGCGGATAGAAGCCGCAGCCTCGCGGATGATAAAAGAAAAGTCCGAACGGCTGGTCATGTTGAACAGATCGTTAGGCGATCCTGCTCGGGCAATAGAGCCTTTGGTCCAGCGGCTCGATGAGCGTTCCGAACGCCTGGTTATGGCGTGGAAGAATTATCTGAAGCACCGTTTAGGCGGAGTGGTTGAGGCGTCTGGTAAATTGCGCCATCCTCGAGATGTGCTTCAGTTGGCTGGGCAGAGGTTGATGAATTGCTCTCAAAAACTGGACGCTAATATGAAAGAGCGTCTTTTGCACATGGAGCGGCGATTGGAAAAACTAACCGCTATGTTGGGGGTCTTGTCTCCGCGAGCGGTTCTTGGGCGCGGATATGCTTTGATATATGACAGCAAAGGCCATCTTGTTACCGAAGCGGCAAAACTTAAACGGCAGGACGCGATAAAGCTGGAGCTTCAGGACGGATCACGCGTTGCCGTTATATCGGATTGAAAAAATTCAAGGACGCGGTTCTTGTCTTTAAACACAAGCTCGACCGGAAGCGTGAGGGTTTTCGCCCGGAAATCTTCCGGCAGACGAACCCAATCTTTGTTGGTGGTCAGGAGAATGGAGTCGTTCTCACTGGCTTTTCTCTCAAGCTCTTTAAGCTCGCTTAAGCTGAAGAAATGGTGATCGTCAAAATCATGCGTGCCTACCACTTTGAGCTTGGATTTCTCGCATGAAGTATAAAATTTCTGCGGGCGAGCTATTCCCGCAAAGGCAAAAAATCTGGCCGAGCGCGGAAAGTCTTCCGGCAAGCGAGGATAAACATCCGCGTTAAATATGGGCTTATTGATCCTGCCTGAGATATTATATCTGTCGTTTCCGATCATTATCACAGCGGTCGCTCGCTCAAGGGCGTCAGCGAGAGTTTCACGCAAAGGACCTGCCGGAATAAGGTGTCCGTTTCCAAGGCCGGTATGGCCGTCTATGACCAATAAGCTTAGATCGTGGGCGACTGTTGGGTTTTGAAATCCATCGTCCATCAATATATGCGTGGCTCCTGCTTCTGCCGCTTTGATGGTTGCCACTTTATTCCGGCCAATCCAGCACGGAGCCGTTTGAGCCAGCAAAAGAGCTTCATCTCCCACCATATTGGCAGTGTGTAGTGCTGGATCGACGCGAAGCGGTCCGGCTTCGCTTCCGCCATATCCTCGGGAGACAATGACCGGTTTCGCGCCCTGTTGTTTAAGCATGTTGGCAAGCGCGAGCGTGGTTGGAGTTTTTCCTGCTCCGCCAGCCACGATATTTCCGATGCAGATAACGGGGACCATTGCGCGATAGGGAGAGGTAAACCTGCGCCGCCATGAGGTTATGGATGAATAAACTCTTTCAAGCGGACTTAGCAGCGAGGCGACGACGCTTTTCTCATCATACCAAAAAGCGGGAGCTTTCATGATTTTTGTCCTTTGAGAGGTTTAAGCAACGGCTCAAGCATTTTCATTATATCGGGAAGAACCCCGCTTTTTTCCAAAGCAAGCTCTTCGGCTCTTTGAGCCAGATCTTTAGCGGATTTAGGGTCGTTGAATAACAGCTCTATGGTTTTTGCCAATTCATCTTCGTCTTTTACCTGTATCGCGGCATTGTTGATTGCCATTTCCGCAGCGATCGCGGAGAAGTTGGTCATCAAAGGGCCAAATACAATCGAGCATCCCAACTGAGCGGCCTCAACCGGATTGTGTCCGCCCCATGTGAACGATCCGCCAATGCATGTTACGGGAGCCAGCCTATAGAAAAGACCAAGCTCTCCCATGGTGTCCGCAAGATATATCGAAGTCAGGTGCGTTATGGGTTGGTTTTTCGATCTTGAAGAGCAAGTTAGCCCAAGGTTTTCGATTTCAAGCGCGATCTCCTCGCCTCGAGAAGGATGGCGTGGGACAATTATGGTGACCAGATCGGGCCAGCGTTTTGCCAGCTGCTTGTGAACTCTTGCCGCTATGCCGTCTTCTCCCTTGTGCGTGGAGGCCATAAGCCATAAAGGGCGAGATCCTATTTGAGCTTGAAGATGCTCCAGCATATCCTGATCGTATTCGAGAGTCGCTGCCGCGTACTTGAGATTGCCCATGTAAAGAGCGTCTTTTGCCCCAAGCTTTTTAAATCTCTCCACTTCGTCGGTAGTTTGGGCCAGACACATATGGAATGTGCTTAAAAGGCTTTTGATCCACGGCTTGACGTAGAGCCAGCGACGAAAAGATTTTTCCGACATTCTTCCGTTAAGCAGCACAGCTGGAATTCGCCGTTTGCGCATTTCGTCAAGAGTGTTGGGCCATAACTCGGACTCTATCCAAAGAGCAATGTCGGGTTTCCAGTGATCGAGAAATTTTCTGATATATGGAGCGCGATCTACCGGGACATATTGATGAATGACATCCTTGGGGAGCCGCTTTGAAAGCATCCCGGCAGAGGTCACCGTTCCTGTGGTTATAAGTATGGTTGTTTCAGGATAATTTTCTTTAAGCGCCGATATAAGGCTCAATACGGACATGGCTTCTCCGACGCTGGCGGCGTGGCACCAGACAAGGCTGCCGGGAGGGCGCGGCGTTTGGGATTGTCCAAGTCTTTCGTTAAATCGAGATGCGTCCTCGCGCCCCTCTTCAAGGCGGCGGCGCAGGTAGCGTGAGATTGCCGGAGCGGCAAGGTTGGATAAGAGTCGGTACAGCATAGGAGGTAATATACACCATATTGTTTCCGACTTTATATATACACTATACCCACTTCCACATTCGTTAATGAAATAGTATGCTCTTTTCCATCCAGTTTTTTACTTAACCCTAGCGAGTTGCCATGTCACAGCCAGATTCTTCCGTTATGAACCGCATAGTTTCCCTTTGTAAGCGCCGTGGATTTGTTTATCCGGCTTCGGAAATCTATGGCGGTTTAAACGGTTTTTGGGATTTTGGTCCGCTCGGAGTGCAGTTGAAGAACAATCTGCGCGATGCCTGGTGGCACGCTATGGTTGAATGCTCTCCCACGGGGCCGGACGGCAAGCCGGTTTCTATTGTGGGGTTGGATAGCTGCATAATCCAGCACCCTCAGACGTGGGTCGCTTCTGGGCATGTGGGCGGATTTGCTGACCTTATGGTCGATTGCAGAGAAACCAAGTTGCGATATCGTGCGGATCATGTCGTCGTGAAAGAAGTTTTCTTTGTTCCTAAGGGAAAGCAGGAGGCTGTGTCCCTGGGTATTCTCAGCGCTCTGGATGGAGATGAGGCTCCAAGCGCTTTTGCCAAAAAAGCTAAAAAGCTTGCGCAGAAGGCGGGGGGCGGGGAGGTTCTACCTATCGATCTGGAAAAGGCGGATAATCTTACCACTATATCTCCCGATGTGCGCGATCGCGTCATTGGCCCGGATGCGGAGACTGCCGGAACTCTGACTGAGCCTCGTCCGTTCAATCTTATGTTTCACTCTTATGTCGGGGTGTTCCAGGACGAGGATTCCAAAGTCTATTTGCGTCCCGAAACCGCTCAGGGAATTTTTCTACAATATAAGAACATAGTCGATACCTCTCGCGTGCGCATTCCGTTCGGTGTGGCGCAGGTTGGGAGATCGTTCCGTAACGAGGTGACTCCGCGCAACTTTATCTTCCGTGTTCGCGAGTTTGAGCAGATGGAGATGGAATTCTTCTGCCCTCCTGAAGACGGCATGATGTGGTACGAATTCTGGGTTGCAGAGCGTATGCGCTGGTGGGAGAGCGTAGGCGTCAAGAAAGAGAATCTGTTCCGCCACATAATCGCGAAGGAAGACCTGTCGCATTATTCCAGAGGCACGTCGGACATTGAGTATTTATATCCGTTCACTGCTCCTAACTTTGGGGAGCTGGAGGGGGTCGCTTATCGCACCGATTACGATTTGACCCAGCACCAGAAATTCAGCAAGACCAACCTTGAGTACATCGATCAAGAAGCCAGTCGTCGCTATATCCCCCATGTGGTGGAGCCTGCCAGCGGTTTGACTAGAGGCGTCCTTGTGATGCTTTGCGAGGGATATCAATATGATGAGAGCCGAGCTTCGCCTGAATGGTTAAAGATAAAGCCAAGTCTTGCTCCTATTAAGGCCGGGGTGTTTCCTCTGGTTAACAAGGACGGAATGCCCGAGGTGGCTGAGAAGCTCTATCTGGACCTTCGCAAGAATTACACCTGCCAATATGACGCTAAGCAGTCCATAGGTAAGCGCTATGCTCGTATGGACGAGGCGGGGACCCCCTTCTGCATAACCGTTGATGGGGAGACGCTGAAGGACCAAAACGTGACTATCCGTAACCGGGATACGGCTCAGCAAGAGCGCGTGGCCCTGGATAAGGTAAGCTCTTATATTGCTCAAAAGCTGGTCTAATCAGCCGTTTAGCTGCCGGAAAGTGGCTAAAATATGATTTCTTTGGGAGAGATGAAGAATCTCTTAATCCTGCATTGCTCAATGGGCAATCTGCGGCTATTTTCCGGACCGTGTTCTTCCTGATCTAACATGAGGGATTTATAGATATGAGTGCGCAGCAGAAATGGGTTTACGCTTTTGGTAACGGTAAAGCGGATGGTCGCGCAGATATGCGCAACTTGCTCGGAGGCAAGGGAGCCGGTCTGGCAGAGATGAGCAATCTCGGATTACCTGTTCCTCCCGGGTTCACGATAACCACCGAAGTTTGCACTCACTACTATGACAATGCGAATAAGTATCCCGATGCGCTTAAGGCTCAAGCCGAAGCAGCGCTGGCGGCGGTCGAGAAAATCGTCGGAGCTAAATTCGGAGACGAAAAAAATCCTCTTCTTGTTTCCGTTCGTTCCGGCGCTCGGGCTTCTATGCCGGGGATGATGGATACTATCCTGAACCTTGGCCTTAACAAGAAAACCGTCGAAGGCTTAAAGCAGCGCAGCGGAGACGCACGTTTTTCTTATGACAGCTATCGCCGATTTATACAGATGTATAGCAATGTCGTTTTGAACGTATCTATGCATAAGTTTGAAGAGGTGTTGGACGACGTAAAGCGCGATCATGGATATACTCTCGATACGCAGCTTAAGGCGGAGGACTGGAAGGATGTGATCGATAGCTATTTGAAGGTGGTCGAGAAGAATACCGGCAAGCCTTTCCCTCAAGACGTGAACGAGCAATTGTGGGGAGCTATCGGCGCCGTGTTCGGATCGTGGATGAACCAGCGCGCTATCACGTATCGCAAATTGAACGATATTCCTGCCGACTGGGGCACTGCGGTTAACGTGCAAGCCATGGTGTTCGGCAATATGGGAGACGATTGCTGCACCGGCGTTGCGTTTACTCGCAATCCATCTACTGGAGAGAACGCTTTTTATGGCGAATATCTCGTCAACGCTCAGGGCGAGGACGTCGTGGCTGGCATTCGCACTCCGCAGCATCTTACGATCAAAGGCAAGGATGCAAACGGCTCGCGCCTGCCTGCCATGGAAGAAGTCATGCCAAGCGTGTTCAAGCAGCTTAACGACGTGCGCTTGAAGCTTGAGAAGCACTATCGCGACATGCAGGATATCGAATTTACGGTCCAGCAGAGCAAGCTTTATATGCTGCAAACTCGCACTGGGAAGCGTACCGCTCCTGCGGCTCTGAAGATCGCGGTGGATATGGTGAGCGAGGGCGTTATCACTAAAGCTGAGGCTGTAAAACGTATTGATCCAGCATCTCTGGATCAATTGCTTCATCCGACGTTGGACCCCAAGGCTAAGCGCAATGTCGCAGTCAAAGGATTGCCTGCATCGCCAGGAGCGGCATCAGGTAAGGTGGTGTTCAGCGCGGACGAGGCGGAAGATATGACTGCCGAGGGAGAAAAAGTCATTCTTTGCCGTGTGGAAACCAGTCCCGAAGATATTCATGGCATGAACGCTGCGAAGGGCATTGTAACCAGCCGTGGCGGAATGACCAGTCATGCCGCAGTGGTTGCTCGCGGGATGGGGCGCGCTTGCGTTGCCGGTGCGGGTGAGCTGC
>JAQUWX010000092.1 GCA_028692635.1 Alphaproteobacteria bacterium | reverse complement strand
CCCTATCCGCAAAATAATATTTTAAAGAACATTTCTTTATTACAAGCGTCTGGAAACTATTTTTTCAAAAACGGAGCGCTGGAGCGCAAAAGCAGTTTATTAGAAGGCGGACCGAAAACCTCAATCAGCGAAGCGCTCGATAGAATAGCCGTTCAATTAGATCCCATTTTCCAAACCGGCGCGCCAATTGCTGTGCTGATCTCAGGAGGCCTTGATTCGCGGCTTAATCTTGCGCTAGCCACATTTTTTTCCCAAAAACACGGAAATCTTGTCCGTGGTTTTCACGAATACAAAGACGAAGATGAGTATCAAATTGCCCGGACGGTCGCCGAAGCTGTTCAGATTCACCTGACAGTAAAACGAAGGACCAATTTTGCCGAGCCTTCAAGGGAAATGTTTCTGGATGCCGACCTGATCGATCTCCAATCCGGTCCATATAGAGAAAATTTAATAAGATGGCATCGTTATCTTGATTGGATTCGTCAAGAAATGCCCGCCTGCATTATACTGGGATTGGGCGCAGAAGCTCATAAAGGTAAATACTATAAGCAAATTCTTTCCATTGAAAAAGATAGCGAAGCCGTCTTCGGCATCGATCCCCTTATAATAGAAGCTATTGCGCAAAAGCTTGGAATAAAAGAATACAACAAAAAATCTCAAAAGCAGTTTTTTGAAACTCTCATAAAAGACGCCGCCCGCTTCAATAATCTTTGCGGGAGTATAGATTTTATCCACTATCAGACATACATTTCCAATGGATATGGCAAAAGATGCCATGACTTAATGCAGTATTTTGCCATACCGTTTCCCTTTTTAGACAACGAGTTTCTCCGTCTGGTTTTTGCGCTTGCTCAAGAAAGCAAGGAAGGTTTCAAAATAGTGCGCGAGGGAATTCGCTGTTTTGACACACGGCTCGCCAACATTCCGTTTACAAGCGCAAACGAAAAGTCCCTCAAGCCCCGCAAGAAAAGAAGATGGGATTTTCTCCGATCTGCCGCAAAAAATGTCTTGGGAGGCAGATATTACACAATGATGCCCACCACCAGAAAAGGACGAAAGAAGCTTTCGTCAACCGAGCTGGATCTAATTGCGAAGATTGAGCCTGCCTCAGAAATCACCGCGCTTTTAAAAGCCCGGGCATTAAGCGGAATAGACGATGTCCCATTTGTGCAGTGGGACTATATCGCGCAAATGCTATTCTATCTAAGCCAGTGCGAACAACGGCGCAAAATAACCTTTTGTCTGAAATAGCCAACAAAACAGGTAAACAACACAATGAACCGCGAACAATTAGCGCAAAAAATAGCCGAATATGAAAAGATCCAGCCGTGGAATCACAACATCTCCCTGCCCGATGGACTGGAGACTCGTCCCGGGCATCAAACATCGCATGGAAAGAATCTGGTTAAAATAAAGCGCCTGCGCCCATTGTTTGAAATGATCGGCCTCAAAGGCAAAGCCGTAATCGATGTTGGCTGCAACGAGGGTTTTTTCTCGCTTGAGATGGCAAAAGAAGGAGCGCGAGTAATTGGCCTCGACATAGACGAACACCGGATAGAAAAAGCGCTGTTTGTAAAATCAGCTCTGGGCGAGAACAATGTCGATTTCAAAAAAATGGACATCTATTCCGAGGAATTCAACAACCTCCCACACGCCGACCTGTGCCTGTGTCTTGGTTTCCTGCACCGAGTGCCGGACCCGTTCTCCGTAGTAGCCGCATTGGCAAAGAAAACGGACATGATAATATTCGAATGGAAAGCCCTGAAATTCGGCCCCCACGACGAAGCCTTCGCCTACTTCACACCAAAGCCCGTGAACGAGGCTGATTATTACGGAACTGAATACTGGCTCCTAAGCTTCGCCGCGCTGGAGCGCATGCTGACTCGTCAAGGGTTCAACTTCTTCCACCGCATAGACGACCCCCGCCAGCGCCGAGCCATCATGGTCGCCGGAAGAAATAAACACCCTATATTTGAGCAACCCGCGACTAAATTTTCCAGAGGCCGCTTGCGCATACTCCTAAGCCACAGCAAAAGATTTGCCAACACCGTCATAGGAATACTATCTGGAAGAATAAATGCCTGAGATCTGGAAAAGATTTCATTACTATGTCGGCAACGCATGGAGACTCCTATCGAGTCCGTGGCTGCAAAAGACCGCCGACATAAATCAGTGCTCGACACTGTTCGCAAGCTCTTTTGGAAAACCGGGCTGGCACCACATTCGCCGCACATTGGAAGAATTTGACGATAATCCGAATTTAAACTTCAAAGACAGCTCTCTTTACCGTTTTTTGAAAGAATTTAAACCGCAAAGCATCTCCGACCTAATTCCGGGATCGACGGTAAAACTTCCGCTCTTTGTCTATCCGTGGGGAACGTTCAAAAAAGGCGAAACGGCATCGTCAAAAGATGCATGGCAATCACGCTTCTGCGGTCCCTCTAGCGACGACTTCATAGAAGAAGAATTCAATCGAATAATTGCCCTTTACCGAAAGCTGCGCCAAACGGGCTATCAACCGTACAAATACCCCAACTCGTTTATAAACGGAACGTGGCTGATATCGAAGACCGGAGACAAGCGCTTCATAGTCCTCCAAGGCAATCACCGCGTTGCCGTGCTGGCTCACCTGGGAGCCACCGCATTATCCGTAAGACCTTTGCCAGGTAACAACTGGAAGATTCGAGAAGAAGAGGCCGCAAACTGGCCGCTGGTAAAAACCAACCAATGCCCCCTCTCCCACGCGCTGGAAATCTTCCGACTGTTCTTCGAAGAAAATGGAAACCACATAAAAAAGGCCCGGGAGTAATCCCAGGCCCTTTCCATATTCTTATATTATATATTAAGCAGCAGCGGTCTTAAGCTTAGACAACGCACGGATCTTGACGCGCACGCTAGCGGGCTTAGCCTTGGCTTTCATCATCTCGCCGGTAGCGGGATTACGAACCAGAGCGCCAGCCTTACGAGCCGGAACCTTGCGCAAAGTGACCTTGAAAAGACCCGGCATAGTGAACTCACCGGCTCCCTTGGGATGAACGGAACCCAACATTACGCCTTCCAGAGTGGCGATGACGCCAGCAGCCTGTTTACGGCTAAGCTCGTTCTGTTCGGCGATCAAACCGACCAGAGCTGACTTGGTTAGGGTTTCCTTTACCGGGCGAATAGTCTTTTCTGACCCTTTATTTTTCTTGGCCATTTTATTTGCTCCTTGTGTGGTTGACTCTGCTTCGAAAACATAAGCAGTTCATTATCATTTGTTGTTAGCGATCAAATACGACAAGTGCAAGCAAATCATTACAAATAGGGGGAATGGGAAGCGCTTTTCCAGAGTCCTTTTTCCCCCTTCTTTTCCGTCAAACCGCAAAAAAGCAAGGATTTCCGCCAATTTTGCAAAATTTGTGAATATAAGAAGGGGTATAAAGACCCACCCCAGGCACGAAGCAAATCAGCCCAACGGGAGCCAGCCAGCCCTAAAAATCAGAAGATTCCATGGGCATTGAAATGAGCGGTGTACTTCTTGTCGCAAATCATAACATGCGAACGGAGCCAATCGCTCAAGAAAATCATCAGATCCATGGGAGAACTATCTTTGCCTCCCGATTCATGATCCTGTATTGCCTTTATGACTCTTTTTGCCAACCGTTCATGCTCATGCACATGGACTTCGGCTTCAGGATAGTCGGTTTGCTCAAACAGCAGCTCTTCATGCTCAAGATGAGTATCTATATATCCAACCAGTTTTTTATACACATCATCAAGGCCCGGCAAACCTGCGCCACCCTCTAAGACGCTTTCGTAAAGCTGGTTTATTATATCAATGATTTGCTTATGCTCTTCATCCAAAGCAGCGACGCCCACACTCATATCCTCTTTCCATAAAAAAAGGGGCATAGCCATGTCCTCCCACTGTTTTATTTTTTGCCATTGCCAAGCATACAGCCTATATGGTCGCGCATAAGCAGCGCAAATTGATTCTGATTTATCAGTTACAAAACAAACAAAATCATACGAACGTATTATTACACGATGCGCGTAGAAGATGGGCAAAACTCAGAAATTT
>JAQUWX010000031.1 GCA_028692635.1 Alphaproteobacteria bacterium | reverse complement strand
ACGCAAGCGCTATTGTATTCCGCTGCCTCCCCGGCCAAGGCCGAGAGACACATCGGATTTTCGAGCAGATGAATGCTCGCCAGTCGAGGTAACTAACCCCAAAGCAACCTTTTTCGCCGCTTCAGCTTCAGGCTAGCGAATAACGCTTACAATGGCAATCGATTAAGAATTGCTGTGTCATGGCTCCTCAGCGCGATACTGATTTTCAATTAAATAGAATAATCATCGTCCTCGTACACAGCGCGAAGAATGGCGAAAGCCTGATTTATTCTTTTAAATTTCTCTTCGGACTCTCTGCTGCCAGCATTGGCGTCAGGATGATGGCGCTTTACCAGCACTCTGTACTGAGCCTTTATCGCGGCAAAATCCGCAGTCTGAGGAAGCTCCAACTCTACCAGAGCATCCTTCATCGCCTTATCTATATGCGCAGGATGAATTTGAGATTCGGATTCCGCGCCTGAGGATTTTTCTCCGCCGAAGAAATCCTTATCTATGAAATCGCGCACCATGCGCTCGAACTTGCGCCATTCTCCAAGCGGCCATGAAGGGCGCTCCCACACGGTAGAGTTTCTTATATGCTTTTCGATATCTTCTTCCGACATGCCGGACAGGAAATCCCATGCCGCGTTATATTCGCGAACATGTTGGAGACAAAACCAATAGTATTCGTTTAGATTCTCTCTGCTTTTAGGCGCACGAAAATCTCCCGCCTGACCGCAATTGGGATGATCGCAAAGACGCTTTTTTACAGGCCGGTCCAGCGTAGCCAAAAATGGATCGTTATATTTTTCCGCGCACATACCGGCCAATATGCCACCGGAAAACATGGCCATCCACGGATAATACCTAAAATATGGCCCGTTCCCTCAAAATCGAGCTTTTTTGTAAGCCGCAAATGTACTATAATAGTGCAACAAGATGATGCCCCTTTGATCCTACGTCAGTATTCTAGGTGCAATGCCGAATAACTCGTTGGAGATTGAGCGTTATCGGATCTGGTGGCCTAAAGTAAAATACTACTATAAGTAGTATGTTAATAACAATTAACACATTTTCGTATGTTAAAAATGCCACTTAACACGTTGATATGTAAAAAATTATTACGAATTAGTAAATAGCTCTTGATAAACCATCGCGTGTATATAATGATATGCAACCATGAAGTGCATACGTATAATATCCACACGCAAATGGAGATTTCTATGCAACCAAACATAACTACGCCGACCACTGAAGTATCTAATTCCAATCAAGCCACAACTTCGCGGCCTACTGTCATTGGAGTAAATGAAGGAATGAGCAAACAAACGCGGTCAAAATCCTCGCTTGTAAGTCGCAACGTAACCATCGCGGGACATCGCACGAGCGTGCGACTTGAACCCGAGATGTGGAACGGACTTGCGGAGATCTGTCGCCGCGAGTGCGCGTCGATGCACGAAATCTGCACCGTCATTTCCGGACATAAACCTAACGGTAGTTCTCTTACGGCAGCCATACGAGTATTTGTGATGGCTTACTTCCGCGCCGCTGCTACCGAAGATGGCCATAACCGCTCGGGTCATGGCCCAGGAGGACAGCTCATGATGACCATGATGCTGCGGAAAGAAAACAATCCCAACACGCCCAAGAAATAATTGCTACTAACGGCCCCATGATCTGACTCTCTGACACGAGACGTTCAGTTCATGGAGCCAGTTAGCGAAAAGCCCTTAAACGTCGATCAGCTCGCGCTCTTTGCGTTTGGATTTTTCTGAGTTTCCATTAGCGGCTTCGCTGACAAAAATCAGCTTATCTTCCTTGACCTCTACGGAAACAGCCCCGCCCTTTACCAATTTTCCGAACAAAAGCTCTTCGGCCAGCGGCTTTTTCACGCTTTCGTGGATGACTCTCCCGAGCGGGCGAGCGCCATAAACAGGATCGTATCCCTTTTTAGCAAGCCACAACCTGGCAGAAGTCGTAAGCGATATAGTAACGGCGCGATCCGCCAGTTGAGTCTCAAGCTGCGCCACAAACTTATCTACGACGCGCTCCATTACCTTGGGGGAGAGCGCGTTAAACGAAATAATAGCGTCAAGCCGATTGCGAAATTCTGGAGAAAACAGACGGGTAATTTCTTCTTTATCGTCCCCGCCTCTTCCGGCGCGCTCAAACCCAATTGCATGTTTTGCCAGATCGGCAGCCCCGGCATTAGTCGTCATTATAAGAATGACATTGCGGAAATCGACGCTCTTACCGTTATGATCCGCGAGTTTGCCGTGATCCATAACTTGCAGCAAAACATTGAACAAATCCGGGTGAGCCTTTTCAATCTCATCCAGAAGCAAAACGCAATGAGGCGTCTGATCCACAGCGTCAGTCAAAAGGCCGCCCTGCTCGAAACCGACATATCCGGGAGGAGCGCCCAGCAATTTTGATACGCTGTGCTTTTCCATATATTCCGACATATCGAAGCGCTTCAGTTCTATGCCCATATTGCTGGCCAGTTGCCGAGCGGTTTCGGTTTTGCCGACTCCCGTAGGACCGGCAAACAAATACGAACCTATCGGCTTTTCCGGCTCTCTCAGCCCTGCCCGAGCAAGCCTTATGGCGGACACAAGCGAAGCTATTGCCTCATCCTGGCCATAGATCATATTTTCAAGATCGCTCCCGAGACTTTTAAGAGCCGCAAGATCGTCATGACTGACCGACTTTGCGGGAATTCTTGCGATTTTAGCGATTGCCGCCTCGATGTCCTTAACGCCGATAGTGCGCTTACGCTTTGACGGAGCCACAAGCATCTGAGCCGCCCCGACTTCGTCAATCACATCGATAGCTTTATCCGGCAACTTGCGATCGTTTATGTAACGAGCCGAAAGCTTCACCGCCGCGCATATAGCATCCGATGAATAGCGCACATTGTGGTGAGTTTCATAATACGGCTTCAATCCATTAAGTATCTTCACAGCGTCTTCCACGGAAGGCTCACTCACGTCTATTTTCTGGAACCGCCGAGACAAGGCGCGATCTTTCTCAAAATAATTTCTGTATTCCTTGTAAGTAGTGGACCCGATACAACGCAACCCGCCGCTCATCAAGGCTGGCTTTAGTATATTAGAAGCGTCTATGGACCCGCCGGAGGTAGCCCCTGCGCCGATAATCGAATGAATCTCATCTATGAACAGTATAGATCCCGGGATCGCCTTTATCTCAGCGAGCACATTCTTAAAGCGATCCTCAAAATCTCCGCGATAGCGCGTCCCGGCCAAAAGCCCGCCCATATCCAAAGAATATATCACGGCGTCCTGAAGGACTTCCTGCACCTCTTTATTGACGATGCGCCGAGCGAGCCCCTCTGCAATAGCAGTCTTGCCAACTCCTGCCTCGCCCACATAAAGCGGGTTATTCTTCTGGCGGCGACATAGAACCTGAACTGTGCGATCCACTTCGGCAGCTCTGCCGATCAGAGGATCTATTTTTCCCTCAGCCGCTTTAAGGTTCAAATTGACGCAATAAGTATCAATCAACGCCGCTCCCTTTTTAGGAGCCTCCGAGGCCGCCCTCTCCACGCGAGGAGCTGCGCCTGACTTAGTTATGCCATGAGCGACATAGCTAACTGCATCAAGGCGCGTCATCTCCTGTTCTTGAAGGAGATAGACAGCATTGCTCTCCCTCTCGGAGAACAGAGCCACCAGCACATTAGCGCCAGTAACCTCATCCTGCCCGGAAGATTGAGCCTGAATGATCGCCCTCTGCAAAACGCGCTGGAACCCCGCCGTAGGAGAAGGATCGACAGCGCCCTGCACGACCAGTATCTCGAGATCTTCCGTTAAATATTTTTCCAAATCGACGCGCAGCTTGTCCATATCGACTCCGCAAGCCTGCATAACGGGAACGGCGTCCTTGTCCTCCGTAAGAGCGAGCAGCAGATGCTCAAGAGTCACAAATTCGTGAAGCTTTTCGCCCGCGATAGCCAAAGCTTGTTGCAAACTGTTTTCAAGTTGGCGCGACAGCATAAAAATCAGCCTCCGAGCAAAGAAACATTATGATATTGCAACGACGTATTTTGAACAAGCAAAGAGTTATTCCCGCTCCATAGTGCATTGCAATGGATGTTGAGATCTCCTGGCGGCATCGAGCGCCTGCTCCACCTTAGTCTCGGCCACCTCACGAGAATACATCCCGCAAAGTCCACATCCTTTTTTATGAACGTGCAGCATTATCCGCATAGCCTCTTCGTGGCTTTTTTTAAAAACAGTCTCCAAAAGCTGAACGACGAACTCCATAGGGGTATAATCGTCGTTAAGCAAAAATACCTTATATAAACGGGGCTTTTCGGTTCTAGCTCTGGACTTGACGGCCACGCCGGTTTTAGGTCCGATAGCGTCCTCTCTATCGTCCTTATTGCCAAACGGCGCATTATCGTGCTGTCTTGCGTTCATGAGACGCAATATACCATACTTAGAAACAGACATGACACAACCTACTCCCCTTAATCCGATGAGCTTCTCCGGTCTTAGAATAGGACTGCTCGGCGGGTCTTTCAATCCGGCTCATAACGGGCACCTGGAGATGAGCGATCATGCGCTAAAACAGCTCCAGCTGGATCAGGTATGGTGGCTGGTAAGCCCCCAGAATCCGATAAAACCCTCCGACGATATGGCTCCGCTCGACGAACGCCTGCAAAAAGCGGCTATCGTAGCGCAGTATGAACAGCGCATAATTGTCACCGATTTGGAAACCCAGCTGGGAACGACATACACCATAGACACTCTGCGGGCGATCAAGTCGCGGTTTAAAGAAACCAAGTTTGTCTGGCTCATGGGAATGGACAATTTGGAGCAGATTCATTTATGGAAAGAATGGGAAGAGATCTTCCACACAGTAGCGATTGCCGTTTTCAACCGCCCCGGCTATGGTAAAGAGAGCGCGTCAAGTCCAGCAGCGAGCCATTTTGCCTCAAGCAAAAAACCGGCAGAACAAGCGAAGGACCTGGCGAACATGGAAGCTCCGGCGTGGTTGATATTGAATAATCCGCCCAACTATATTTCTGCGAGTAAAATAAGAAAATCCGACAACAAACTTAACATATGAATGGAAGGACTATAAACAGTGGCAAAGAAAGCAAAAACCAAGGCGAAAGCGAAAAAGGCCGTGAAGCCCGCAAAGAAAGCGGCTGCAAAACCCGCGAAAAAGAAAGCTCCGGCCAAGCCCGTAAAGAAGGCAGCAAAACCTGCTAAAAAGAAAGTAGCTAAACCGGCTAAGAAAGCGCCTGCTAAAAAAGCAGTAGCCAAAAAGCCAGTGGCAAAAAAAGTTGTCGCTAAAAAAACGGCTGCAAAAAAGGTCGCCAAAAAAATCTCTTTGCCCGCCCCTCAAAAACCAGCCGCCGAGCAAACCTTTGAAGAAAAATTGCTGGCCGCGACGCTAAAAGTTCTGGACGAAAGACAGGCGGACGAAGTCGTCACCGTCGATCTTCACGGCAAAAGCGTAGTCGCCGATTATGTAATTATCGCGACAAGCAAATCCTCGCGGCAATCTTCCGCCATCGCGGACTATCTCCGCCAGGCGTTTGAGCAGCTTGGAGTAAAGCACATCCACGTTGAAGGTCTTCCGCAGGGCGACTGGGTGCTGGTTGATGCAGGAGATGTAATTGTCCACCTGTTCCGCCCTGAAGTGCGTAAATACTATGCGATTGACGATTTATGGTCGAACAATCGCGGCAATAGCCGGAGAAAATGAAGCTCCACCTGATAGCCATAGGCCGCGCCAGAGGAGCATATGCCGATCTGTGCGCGGAATACGGCAAAAGGATAAAGGGAGGAGTGACCGTGCGGGAGCTTGCCACTGGGGTAATGAAAACCGAAGGCGAAGCAATAGAGCGAGCCATACCCGAAGGCTCGACGGTTATCCTGATGGACGAGAACGGCAAAGACTTGACCAGCAGAGAGCTGGCTGTAAAACTCGCAAAGCTTAGAGATCAAGGGGCACACTCTCTTGCTTTCGTAATAGGCGGAGCGGACGGTCTGGCTGAAAACGTGCGAAAGCTCGGAAGCTTCACCTTAAGCCTGGGCAAGAAAACGTGGCCGCACATGATGGCAAGAGCAATGCTTATGGAACAGATATACCGCGCTCAACAAATCAACGACGGACACCCCTATCATCGGGATTGAGGCATTATATGAACTCGGCAAATTCCACTCCTCGCCCTATGGTGCTTTGCATATTGGATGGCTGGGGAAATCGCCCTCACGACAAAGACAATGCAGTCACATGCGCGAACACCCCTGTGTTCGATGAGTGCTGGGAGAAATATCCTCACGCCCTTCTGAACGCTTCTGAAGAATATGTGGGGCTACCTAAAGGCCAAATTGGCAATTCGGAAGTTGGGCATATGAATCTTGGAGCTGGCCGCGTAGTGCTCCAGGATTTACCCATGATCGACAAAGCCATCGCCAAAGGCGAGCTTGCGACGAATCTCGCCCTGCTCAATTTTATATCGAAATTAAAAGCCGCCAACGGCACCTGCCATATTATGGGCCTGGCATCTCCTGGAGGAGTCCACTCCCACCAGAACCACATCGTCGCGTTAGCAAAAATTCTATCGGCATCGGGGATAGAAGTTGCGGTACACGCATTTCTGGATGGCCGAGACGTGCCGCCGCAAAGCGCTTTAGAGCAGATCGGCAAACTTCAGAACGACTTATCGAGCATCGAAATAAAAACAATATGCGGCAGATATTACGCAATGGATCGCGACAAAAGATGGGCGCGTGTAGAAAAAGCGTACGACCTTTTGACGCAGGGGTCTGGGTCTGAATTCACCGATCCTCTATCGGCCATAAAATCAAGCTATGACGCGGGAGTCTTCGACGAATTTGTTTTACCCGCAGCGCACAAAAGCTACAGCGGCATGAAAGACGGCGACGGAATTCTTTTCGCAAATTTCCGGGCAGACCGCGCACGCGAAATCCTGACGGCGCTTATCGATCCATCGTTCACCGGCTTCAACCGCAAGAAAACCGTGCGGTTCAGCGTTGCGCTTGGAATGGTCGAGTATTCTGACCAGCTGAATCCTATGATGGAAGCGCTGTTTCCACCGAAAGAAATTTCCAACGGCCTCGGAGAATTGATATCCCGCGCAGGATTAACTCAACTCCGCATAGCCGAAACGGAGAAATACCCGCACGTAACTTTCTTCTTCAACGGTGGCCGGGAAGAACCCTACGACAAAGAATCCAGAATAATGATTATGTCTCCCAAAGTAGCCACATACGACCTAAAGCCCGAAATGTCCGCGTTCGAGGTAACGGATAAAGTCACCTGCGCCATAGAAAGCGGAGAATTCGATTTTATAGTCCTCAACTACGCCAACCCCGACATGGTAGGCCACACAGGATCGCTTAGCGCCGCCATAAAAGCCGTAGAAACGATAGACGCCTGCCTCGGAAGACTGATCTCATCCATAAAGAAAGCGGGAGGAACCATATTCCTCACAGCAGATCACGGAAACTGCGAAACCATGCACGACAAAACGACCGACGGCCCTCACACAGCGCACACTCTAGAGCGAGTTCCAGCCATACTAATCAACGCTCCTGAAGAAATTAAAAATATTCGTGACGGAAAGCTGGCCGACGTAGCCCCGACAATTTTGTCGTTAATGAACCTGCCCAAGCCCGATGAAATGGACGGGGAGAGCTTAATTGTCTAAAGGCGCAGCATTACCTCTTTTTATTTTATTTTCATTGCTTTTGTCGTTCCCGGTTCATGCAAAATCTCCCGAGGAGCTGAAGAAGCTGGAAGCTACGCTTGAGTCTCAAAAAACCCAAGAAACCGCTCTTAAAAAAAAGGAGCAAACGACATCCGCCGGTCTGCAACAATTGCAGCAACAGCTAATAAACGCGACCAAAGCGCTTCAGGACAAGCAAACAGAGGCCGAAGAACTTTCGGATAAACTTCAAGCCCTAACGAAAGAAAGCGAAACCAAATCCTCAACGCTTAAATCTTCCCGGGCAAAACTCTCCTCGCTGGTTGCCGCCTTACTGCAAATAAGCCGGGAGCCGCCAGAAGCTCTCTTGCTGCACACGGGCATAACTACGGATCAAATCCACCGAGGCATTCTCCTGCGCACGCTGTTGCCGCAAATGCAGTCCGCCACCAACTCGATTGCCAGCGACCTTGATGAGCTTGATAAGCTGCGCGAATCCGTGACCGAGCAGAAAAAACTTATCGAAGCCTCTGAGCAAAATCTGACATGGCAGAAAAGTAACCTGGACCAACTGATAAAAGCGCGGCAGGGCCTGCTGCAAAAAACATCGTCCCAGCGCGCCGCCATAGCCAAACAGCTGGAAGCCCTAACCGCCGAGGCCCAAGACCTGCGACAGCTGATGCAGAAAGTAAGCCAGAGCGCTGGCTGGCCCAAAGGCGTCGAAGAGGGAGCTAAATCCCCGACCCTGCGGCAAGGACTAAAACTGCCGGTATCGGGTAAAATGACCCGCCCCTACGGAGTCCGCGACTCATACGGCGTCCTGAGCCAGGGCCTGACCATCGCCGCAGCCACAGGAAGCCCCATAGTTGCCCCCAAGAACGGACGAGTAGTCTTTGCCGGACCATTCAAGGGCTATGGACAGATAGTCATTCTGGCGCACATAGGCGGATATCACAGCTTTCTAGCCGGTTTTGGGCGGATAGACGCAGAAATCGGCCAGGAAGTAGCGGCAGGAGAACCTTTAGGAACATTGCCGGAAAAAACCGCCTCAAACAGCTCCCGGCCTGAGCTTTACTTTGAATGGCGCAAGCGCGGCGAGCCAATCAACCCTCTTGGGGAACAAAATTAAGGCAAACCTGTTTTACAAATGGTGAATCGTCGTTAAAGTGGGGTCCAGCCTATATCTTCTTTCTCATTAAGGATATTCCATGTCTCGCAATAAATTGCGCCTTGTGTACACTTTTCTGATCGCTTTTATCGTTGTCGGATTTTCTCTGAACTCCGTGACCGCCGCCCCTAATGGAAAGTCTGGGCCGCAATCCGTTATTGATCCCGAAAGCACGGACACTTTTAAGCAATTGACGCTTTTTTCAGACGTGCTTGAACGCACTCGCTCGGACTATGTCGATCCTGTAACCGATGAAAAGCTCATAGAGTCGGCTATCAACGGAATGCTCTCCTCGCTTGATCCGCACTCGGGATATTTGAACAAGAAAAGCTTTCAGGACATGCAGACCCAAACCAAGGGAGAATTCGGCGGCCTGGGGATTGAAGTTACGTTAGAGAACAGCTTGATAAAAGTTGTTTCTCCAATAGACGACACGCCTGCTGCAAAAGCGGGGATTCAACCGAACGATCTAATAACGCACATAGATTCCAAGCTGGTTACCGAGCTGACTCTTAACGAGGCGGTTGACCGCATGCGCGGCACTCCCGGAACCAAGGTAACGCTCACCCTGCGCAGAGGAGGCATAAGCGGCCACCCCTTCGAAGTCACGATGACCCGAGCGATAATAAAAATCCAGTCGGTTAAGTGGGAAATCAAACAGAATGTAGTTTATCTGCGCATAACGACATTCAACGAGCAAACTCAGATCGGCCTGGACAAGGCACTGGCAGAGTCCAGCCAAAAAATCGGCGACAAACTTGAAGGCTATGTAATCGACTTAAGAAACAACCCCGGCGGTCTGCTTGATCAAGCCGTATCCGTAACGGGATCGTTCATAGAAGCCGGAAAAGAAGTTGTATCGACCCGTGGCCGCCACAAAGAGGAAGATCAGTCCTTCGTAGCGAAGGGAGGAGATCGCACTCACGGCAAACCGATCACAGTGCTGATTAACGGAGGCTCCGCCTCAGCGTCCGAGATCGTAGCAGGAGCGCTGCAAGATCACCGCCGCGCCATAGTTCTTGGAACCAAGAGCTTTGGAAAAGGCTCGGTGCAAACCATAATCCCCGTGGCAGGAGCTGGAGCGATGCGCCTGACGACGGCGCGTTATTACACGCCCTCTGGCCGCTCTATACAGCAGCTGGGGATAGAGCCTGACATCATGGTAATGCCCGCAAAAGTCGAGGAAGTTGCGATGGGCAAAGGCATAAGCGAAGCCGATCTGCGCGGAGCCTTGGAAAACGACACCATGAGTAAGGATCAAAAAAAGAAGGATAAAAAAGACCGCGAAGAAAATAGCGCGAACAGCGACGCCTCACCCAAGGAAGGCGATGCAGGAAAAGACGACAAGAAAAAAGCTCCGGTCGATTATCAGCTTGAGCGTTCTCTCGATCTTATCCATGGGCTGTATCTTTTTGACGCTAAAAACCAGAAGGCTCCATCTCCCACCGAGGAGGCTAAGAAGTGATCCAAAGCGGAAAAAGCGATGGCGATATAGAGCAAGAGCGCAAAGAAACTTTTCTGGCTCGATACCCGCGAAAGCTCAAGCTTGGAGTAACCGTTGTCATACTTGCGCTTGTGATCGCGCCATGGTTTTCGTTCGATGGAGTTAAAGAGAATCTTGCGAACAGCGTAATTTTGAAAGGCAAACTGGCTGGCATAACCGGGCGCGAGAAAAATCCGCTAGACGAGTTATCCAGCAAAGATTTCTCCACAGAACCCGCGCCAACCCAGCAAGCAATTGCCACCGATCAGAAGCTGACATCTCAAGATCAAACGACGCTTAATGCCATAAGAGAAAACGACGCCGACGATCACGGAGCTCGCATGCCTCGCGCCCCGGAAAGCGGATTGACGGAAGAAACTCCCGACGGGAGCCTTCCTCGCATTGGAGACAACAATCGCCAGCCATGGCAAGCTTACGCTCGTCCATTTAACGAAGCCGACCGCAGGCCGCGCATAGCCATCGTCATATCGGAGCTGGGATTATCCAATGTGGCGACGATGACAACGGTAGAAAGAATGCCCTCGTCTGTAACTCTGGCCTTTGACGTTCAAAGCAAAGTCATAGGATCGTGGCTCACGCGAGCGAGACAGGTCGGACACGAAACATTGCTATCTTTGCCCATGGAACCTTTCGATTACCCAAGAAGCGACCCGGGATCCAGGACTCTGCTGACATCGTTACCCGACGCCGAAAACCTGGACCGGTTGAACTGGGCCTTACGGAGAGGAGTTGGATATGTGGGCGTCACCACATTAAGCGGCTCACGCTTCACGACCGAAACGGGCAAACTTAATCCAATACTGCTTGTCTTAAAACAGCGCGGCCTGATGGTGTTTGACGCGCACGTCGCTCCGCATAGCGTGCTCTCTGACCTAAGCAGACAACACCGCATTCCCATGGCCAGCAACACCAGAAGAATAGACGACAACCCCTCCCCGGAGGCCATAGATACAGCGCTTGTCCAGCTTGAGCAGACTGCGCGAGTAAATGGCCGAGCAGTTGGTCTTGCATCGCCGCTTCCTGTGACTCTCGACAGGCTGGAAGCGTGGATCAAACAATTGCCAGAAAGGGGGATTGCGCTTGCGCCTTTATCAGCAGTTGTGGGAACGAACAATGAATAAGCCGCCGTATGTATCCAACACTATGACAAGCGCTCCGGAATCCAGCAATTTGCCTTATCGGATAAGCGTCGGGCTTTGCATATTCAATCCCGCAGGTCTTGTCCTTATTGCCGAAAGGCGAGACAGCAAAGGCGCATGGCAAATGCCGCAAGGCGGAGTGCAAAAAGGCGAAGACCCCTGCATAGCCGCTTTCCGCGAAATGAAAGAAGAAGTAGGAACCGACAACGCGGAGATTATAGCGAAAGCTTCGGAAAATCTGCGTTATGAATTCCCGGACTACATGCAATATAAGAACGGAGTTTTCAAAGGCAAGTATCGCGGGCAGGAGCAAATTTGGTTTGCCTTGCGCTTTTTAGGAACCGACGCGGACATAGATCTCTCAGGAGAGAACGAACCCGAGTATCCTGAATTTATTTCATGGAGATGGGCGCCTCTCGATGAAGCGCCGAATCTGATAGTTCCGTTTAAACGAGCGGTCTATACGCGGGTAGTAGAGGAGTTCGCCCCAATAAGCCAAGCCATACGGCGCCAGGAAAGCCTCCCCACCATTGGCCGCAAGCCTTTCGCGCACACTCCCTGATAATTTTATGGTTAATTGCCATGAAAGTTTTAAATATCTTTGACTCATAGGGAAAAAGCGTTTAATCGATTGTTAACTTCGGTGCGGTATTTTCCGAAAAATACGAAGGTTTTTCCTCACCGTTTTTGTTTCCTCACTTAAAAGTGCGCAAGTCCCGGTCCGCTGATAGGCGGGCATGTTAGCCGGATTTTACGCGCACATTTCATCCAACAATGGACCGCTGACAACAAACAATCTCGATTAATCTACAACAAAACAATAAGGTCGCCATGAATTTAAAAGAATTAAAAGAAAAGACTCCTGCTGAGCTGCTGGCGTTTGCCGAAGAGCTGCAAATTGAAAACGCCGGCTCGATGCGCAAGCAAGAGATGATGTTCGCCATATTAAAAGCGCTGGCGCAGCAAGATCGCGCCATATACGGCGAGGGAGTGCTTGAAGTTCTTCCTGACGGCTTTGGTTTTCTACGTTCTCCTGAATCGAATTACCTTCCCGGACCTGACGATATCTACGTCTCGCCAAGCCAGGTAAGGAAATTCAGCCTGCGCACCGGCGACACCGTCGAGGGAGAAATCCGCTCCCCCAAGGACGCCGAGAGATATTTTGCGCTTCTCAAGGTAAACACCATAAATTTTGGCAACCCTGACGATATGCGTCACCGCATAGGGTTTGATAACCTAACCCCGCTTTACCCGAACGAACGTTTGGTGTTGGAATTAAAAGACCCTACTAAAAAAGATTTTACCACCCGCGTCATTGATTTGATCTCGCCATTGGGCAAAGGACAGCGTGCGCTTGTCGTGGCTCCTCCCCGCACCGGTAAAACCGTGATGCTGCAAAACATCGCGCACGCGATCACGCAGAATCATCCTGAAGTATATTTAATCGTTCTTCTGATCGACGAACGCCCCGAAGAAGTCACGGACATGGCCCGCTCGGTGAAGGGCGAAGTTATAAGCTCCACCTTCGACGAACCGGCAGCCCGCCATGTGCAGGTCGCTGAAATGGTGATCGAGAAAGCCAAGCGCCTTGTCGAACACAAACGCGACGTTGTTATTCTTCTGGACAGCATCACTCGCCTTGCCCGCGCATATAACACTGTTGTTCCATCCTCCGGCAAAGTGCTTACCGGCGGCGTCGATGCCAACGCATTGCAGCGTCCAAAGCGCTTTTTCGGCGCAGCCCGTAACATAGAAGAGGGTGGATCGCTTACAATCATAGCCACCGCGCTTATAGATACCGGCAGCCGCATGGACGAAGTCATATTTGAAGAGTTCAAGGGCACCGGCAACTCTGAAATCATACTTGATCGCAAACTGTCAGATCGCCGCACCTTCCCCGCGATTGACATAACCAAGTCCGGCACTCGCAAGGAAGAGCTGCTGGTTGACAAAGCAACCATGTCGAAGATGTGGGTGCTACGTCGCGTACTTCTGCCGATGGGAGTTACCGACGCGGTTGAGTTCCTGTTGGACAAGCTAAAATACAGCAAAACCAACAACGATTTCTTCGACTCTATGAATCAAAACACGAACGAAATCGCCAAACCGCGCCGAGGTTCGGACTAGGCTGTTCAGCGGGATGACACGCAACTGTCATCCCCTTGATTTCACAAAAATCACATCCCCTTGCTCACATTTTGATTTGCGGTTATGCTTCCGACCAAGGGCGTAAAAAAGACGCCTTGGGGTGTAGTAACCTCGCAAAGAGCGGTTCGTCATATTATGCCTGTCCGAGAACAGACGATCTTGTTTTCGCGCACAGAATTTATATGACATGCGGCATTGGGTTTTTTGATCCAATGTTGTAGAGCATTGCCGTCACGAATGCTGCCTCCGGCCCTTAGGGCTGGGAGGCAGTGGCGCATGTCCAAGGCCGAAAGGCCCAAAGGCCATTGCAGTCGTCTCTTTGCGATTTACTAACTCCCAGCCCACCAAGGTTTTCTTGGTGGTGCTTCTTGTTTTTATGGGAGAAATCGGATGCGGCATTTCGGGGTTTCCTTTTTGTGCCTTATGGTAATGCTTTTTGTATGCGCCCCGGCGATCGCGGCAGAAGCAGTTGTCACGCCTATAAAGTCGGGAGCGCTAAGTTGCTTCAGCATTTACCCTCCGCCGATTGACGCTAAACAACCCAAAAGCTGCGATAACTATTGCGAAGAGTCACAGGCAGTTTGCTCTGGAGTAACCAGCAATCTAAGCCCTGCGCAATCTTGCGCCTCTCCGGCAGGACAATATCAAATTGTCTGCCGCTGCTGCACGGTGACGCCATGAGGAAGGCAGCCTTTCTTGCAGTTTTGCTGTTGCTTGTTAGTACTGTCCCATCTTTTGCTCAAACGCTGCCGACGTTCGGCGAAAAATCAATTGGCAGCATAGATTGCAAAAACAGCGGTTCGGCCACTGACTTCGACACCATCGCGCAGTGCACCAGCACATCAAGCGCAACAGGCACCATGCAAAAAGCGCCATTATTCGTAGGCAAAGTAACCTCCCCGCCCTACGCCACAACAAATTGCGACGCATCAAAAGCTGGGATGATCCAATGGACAGGAACCTCGTTCAAGAGCTGCAACGGAAGCAGCTGGACAGCCTTCGGAGAAGGCTCGTTTTTAGGACCGTCAGCAACGAACACAGCCCCTGCTCGCCCCGGAGACATAACCACCGGCCTATTCAGCGACACCGCCAGCACCGTGAGCATAGCGACCGCGGGGGTTAGCAGGATGACTGTGACAGCATCGGGTAATGTAAATATCAACGGCACCGCGCTTGTCGGCGCGTTAAAGGTTGGAGGGCAGAGTTTTATTGTTGGCGGAAGAAGTTCTGCCGATCTTAATACGCTTTTGACAAGCGGCATGTATGGACTTAATGGAACGCCATCAAACTCTCCGGTTAATTATGGTTCGTTAATTACGGCTAACAACATTGATACCACGCTGCAAATAGCCGGTGGATATCAAAGCGATAATTTATATTTCAGAGGCTCATGGTCATCCGGCGGAGGGTTTTCGCCTTGGCGAACAGTTCTTCATTCCGGCAACTACACCTCTTATTCGCCGAGCCTAACCGGCAGTGGCGCCAGCGGAACATGGGGGATCAGTATAACCGGCAGTTCGCCTTTGTTGGCCAATCTTGGGACCTATGTGTGGTCTGCTGCGACACTGCCGACAGGATATAACTTGGGAATTCAGACATCGTTTGTATCCGGCGGGCAAAGCTTTCCAAGTTATGGATCTTTAGTCAACGTCAACACCTATTCAGGAGGCGGTGGCGCTCTTCAGCTATATGTTCCATATAGTCCAACTTATGGCGGCACGGGATTACAGGTTCGTTTCGGTAACTACGATGTCTCGTCTGGTAATTCTTGGACAGCGTGGAAGACTCTGGTGGCAAGCGACAATGTTGGTAGCTATGCCGTGCCAGCTGCTAACGGCGGAGCGATAACAGGGGCTGGGGGAATCTTATATCTTGGGAGCGCCAACTGGGATGCCGGTTCTTCTGGTTCTACGGCAGGACACATCATAACCGATAACGGCAGTTACAAAGCTTTGATGATTGTTGGAAACAGCGTTTCCGGTAACAGCGGCATGGGCCGTGAAATCAAGGTTTGGGATTATCTGAACGTACAGGGCAACTTTAACGCAACTGGCGGCGGCACGTTCTCCGGGAATGTTTCTGCTGCAACTCCTACTGCGTCCAATCATCTCGCAACTAAGGCTTATGTGGATTCCAAGGCTGGTGGCGGAACTTGGACTAGTCAGACGTTCACTTCATCTGGAACGTGGTCTTATTCTTCCGCGTACTCGGACATCTCTATATTTGCTGTTGGTGGCGGAGGAGGTGGTGGTGGTGGAAATACCAGCACTTGTTATGGAGGTAGCGGTGGAGGTGGAGGAGGAATGATATGGATTCAAAGCCTCCCTGTTACAGGAAATCTGACAGTAACTATAGGTTCGGGTGGTAGCGGTGGTGCTGCGGCTGCAACCGGAAGCACAGGAGGAAGCACTACAATTTCTCAGGCGGGTAATGTGTTGGTTACTGCATATGGCGGTGGAGGCGGCCCTTCCTCTAGTAATTCCGGAGGAATTGGGGGAAAATGTTTTGGTATTGGACCGGAAATTTGTGGAGGAACCGGTGGCGGCGGAGTATCAAGCACTACTGGTTCTCCGGGATATGCTCCAACCAATATGTTGTTTGTGCGCGGCAGTGGCGGGTCTGCTGGATATAATGTTTGTGGTGGTTGTCCCTGTGGTAGTGGCGGCGGTGGCGGTGGTTCCTATGGCACAGGCGGTAGTGGTGGTGGTTCTTATTATTCTGGAAGTGCAGGCACAGCAGGAACTTACGGAGCTGGCGGCGGCGGTGGCGGCGAAGGAAATAATGGCCAATTTGCAGGCGGCGCAGGTGGCGCAGGCATAGTCATAATTTATTGGAAGCAATAACGAACTTCTTACATAACCATATAAACACGAAACATCCGCATTCTCCCTACGCCAAGAGTCTTCGGAAGATTGCCCGCAAAGACAACTCATAAATCAAATAGCGGCTCTTTCTTCCTGATCCCCGATCCCTGTAATCTGTCCTCTGAATCTCAAGCCGTCCCTGCTACAGCATCCAGATTTCCGGCATTTGCCTGATAGAGAGCAACAAAATCTATCGGTGAAATGATTATCTGAGGGAATCCTGCGTCACGGATTGCATCGGACAAGATCGCACGGGCAAACGGGAACAGATGGCGCGGAGCCTCTGCCATAAGGATAAATTTCAAAGCATCCTCTGGCATGAAAGGAACCGTAAACACCCCTCCGTATGACAGCTCGCCGATAAAGGCCACATTGCCATCCAGCTTGGACTCAAGCTTCATCATCAGCAGAACTTCATAGGTATTATCAGCCAATGTGCGAGTTTTGATATTAACGCCCATATTAAGCTCGGGAGCTTTCTGGCTTGGAGCGAAGATTTGGGGAGCATTAGGATTCTCGAAGGAGAAATCCTTTATATATTGAGCGCTGATTCCTATCTGGGGAGGCGAAGGAGGCGTATTTGCTTCGGTCATGTTTTTGATCTCTCTGGTAATTAACAGGCGGATAAGCTACTAAATTTTAGCCATTTATGGAAATCATTATTCATTGGCGTTAAGCTGTTTCGTTAGATAAAATCGGTTCTATGATTGATATTGTAATATATGCCGTTATAGCCCTCGTACTGGTCGCACGACTGTGGGCAACCTTGGGCCAGCGCGGAGAAGACGACCCCCAGCGCCCGAATCCGTTTGCTCGCCCGGCCCCACCGCCGGACAAACCCAAGCAACGTGACGAAAACGTAATCATGCTGCCTGACCGCAACAAGTCGTCTGAACCGCCGGTTATATTGCCGCTTGGAGCATACACGGCGTCTGCGCCACCGAATTCGCTTGCGGGAGGCCTGGATCAAATCAAGCTTCTTGATCCATCGTTCGACGAGAAGGGCTTTATTCAAGGCGCAAAGATTGCCTTTACCATGATCGTCGAGGATTTTGCCAAAAGCGACCTTAGCCGCATTGAAAGATTGCTTGCCCCGAATGTGCTTTACAGCTTCCAGCAAGCCATTGCCCTACGCAAAGAAACCGGAGAAATTCTTGAAACCGTAATAAAGGAAATCAAGGACGCCGAAGTCGTTGCGGCGAAAGCAAAAGACTCCACGGCCATATTGACCGTAAAATTCATAAGCAGACAAACCAACATAGCCCGCGACGCAGCTGGGCAGATCTTGAGCGGATCGCAAGACCAAATTGAGGAAATCCACGATTTATGGACATTCTCACGCGACGCAAAATCCGCCGATCCCAATTGGCAGTTAGTTGAGACTAAGTCGTGAAATTCCTTCGCGCAGCGTTGATAGTTGTCTTCGCCCTGCATCTTTCCGCCTGCTCGAGCATATTTCCTCCGCCTCCTCCGACGGACAAGCTACAGCTGACTCCCGCATCGTTCAGCGATCTGCCTGGATGGAACGACGACCGCACAAGCGAAGTTATGCCTGCCTTACGAAACTCGTGCGCCGTTATCTCCAGAAAATCGAACGACTCTAAAATGGGCATAGCCGGAAGCGCAAAAGACTGGCAATCGTTCTGCGCTGAATTAAAAAACAGAGCAGCTGCAAACGACGCTGATACGCGAGCGTTTATTGAAACCCGCTTACGCCCCTATGCCGCGCACAGCCCGGCAGGCTCGCTTTTCACCGGATACTATGAAGCCGAGCTGAACGGCTCGCTGCAAAAAGAGGGGAAATACCAAATCCCCTTATGGCAGAAACCATCCGATCTAATCACTGCCGATCTTGGAGAATTCAAACCCGAGCTTAAGGGCCAGAAAGTCGCCGGAAAAATCGTAAAACAAAAGCTGAAGCCATATGACGACCGCGCTTTAATATCGCAAAACTCCCTTGAAACCCGAGCGCAGCCGCTTATATGGGTAGATGATCCTGTCTCAGCGTTTTTTTTAGAAATCCAAGGATCAGGCCGAGTAAATCTCCCCGACGGCAGCATAGTCAGAGTTGGCTATGACGCTCAAAACGGCCACCCATTTGTTCCGATAGGCCGCGTCCTGGCGGACGAAGGAGAGATAGAAAAACCGGTAACCATGCAGAAAATCCGAGCATGGCTAAAAGCGCATCCCAACAAATCAACATCCATGATGAACCGCAATCCATCGGTGGTGTTTTTCAGAAAAAGCGACAAGGACGGAGCCGTCGGAGCGCAAGGAGCAGTCCTCACCCCTATGCGCAGCATGGCCGTCGATCCGCGCTTTATCCCGCTTGGAGTTCCTCTGTGGCTGGACATAAATGACGACGGAAACGGAACCGCCATCCGCAGACTAGTCATAGCGCAAGACACCGGCGGCGCGATCAAGGGAGCAGTCCGCGGCGATCTTTTCTGCGGAAACGGATCAGCAGCTGAAGCTATGGCTGGCGGGCTGCAAAGCAATGGCCGTTATTATATACTTTTACCTAAAGCGGTATCCGTAAACGGAGCCAACTGATGGACGGCGCAGAAATATGGCGCGAATATACAACCGGAGTGAAGAAAGGCGCTAAACCGCCAAGGAAACCTTCTTCACATCTAAAGCCTCGCGCACAGCCTGCGCCATCGATCAAAAAACCCGCGAAATCGCAGCCTATAGTCCTGGATAAGCGCGTTGAAAAGCAAATCCGGCAAGGAGAATTGGAAATCGACGGCAAACTCGATCTCCATGGCCGCACTCAGGCAGAGGCGCACGCGGCGCTTAACCGTTTTATCACGACAAGATACGCGAAGGGAGATCGCAAGCTTCTTATAATAACCGGCAAAGGCCGTGCGGGAGAATCCGTTCTCCGCACAAATACGCCAAGATGGTGCGAAGAACCGAGGCTATCCGAATTAATCCTTGCTCTTCGCCCAGCAGCGGCTAAGCATGGCGGAGACGGAGCCTTCTATGTCATGCTCCGCAAAATCCCCCAGAGAATCAAAGGCTGATTATCATGCTTTCTTCAAAAGAAGTTTTTGCGCTTGCGTCATTCGCGCTATCGACGGTAAGCACCGTTTTCTA
>JAQUWX010000091.1 GCA_028692635.1 Alphaproteobacteria bacterium | reverse complement strand
CCCTTTGTGGTTTTTCTTAGATCATTATCAAGAGAAATTTCTTCGAGACTCTAAGGGTTTATGAAGTCTACTCCAAAATTAGTTTTGTTCAATTCCTCTTTGTAAAGGGCGCAGACACTTAGAAGCTATTTTTACAAAGCATTTTGCCGCCGGGGTTTGGGTGGATTACTTTTTCTTCTGCGCGATTTCCAAGATTTTGATGACTGTGGTGGTGAGGGATTGGGTTTTGGGGGCGGGGAGGTTTTGGGATAGGGATTCTTTGTAGATGAAGGTTGTCCATCGGGTATATTCGGGTTTGGTTAGTTTTACTTTGAAGCGGGAGCTGGCTTCGGATAGCCAGATTGTTATGGAGCCTAGCAATACATCGTCGAAGCCGGATGTGAATTTCTTTGGGAATTTTATGTCGAAGATTTCGTAGGAATTTACGTTCAGGATTCCGCAGATCGTCATGGTTTGTTTCAGGGTTAGCTGTTCCTTGCCGCTTACGATCCTGCCCATTTCCGATGAAGATATTTTGGCCAGGCGCGATAGCTCTCGGACGGAAATCCCGCGCTCGTCGCAGATTTCTTTGACTCTGTTGGGCAGGATGGTTTTTGTTTTCATGGGAAAATCCTTATGCTGCATTATGTGTGAGAGTATATCATTGTTCGCTGTTGAATGTTAGATAAAACCGTCGTTGTCTCTTAGATTGTCCCTATAGCTGTCCCATATTTATATAACAAAATTGCAAATCAAAATGCTGTTTGTAAAACAAACCTTAATTAATCCAAGGATAATTCGTAAATTATTGATTGAGTTTTGTCCCAAAAAGAGTATACTCTAAGTTATTGAGTTGATTGTGCATTTTATTGTATGCGGCGCAGCAATAAGGGTTGGCCTCCGGCAATCAACTGATCGGGGAATAAGATGTCTAAGCGGCAACGCAAGAGAAAGACACAGCCTATACGCCTTGGCGAGCTTGCCCCTAAAGAACTTTGCCAACACAATAAAATCATCCTTGAAGTCGTCGATCGCGATCCTGACGGTCGGGCTTATATCAAGCGTCAGCGCGTTTTGGATGAATGCCGACTGGATTCCTATCTGCATCGCTTGTTTATCGACGAGCGCGAGCATGAGGCGGGGATGAAGTTTCGTTATGCTTATGTGCGCGTAAATTTTCATATCAGGGTTGACGATGCTGCGCCTAATTTGTTTTTGAACGAAGTCGGCGGCGGGAATTCTGAAGAAAGAATGATCGCGGGTATCGCCAGCGAAGAATTGCTGCGGAAGATTTATAAGATACTCACGCCATCTCAAAGGCGGGTCGTCATAGCGGTATGCGGTTGTGACGAATTTGCCGGAACTACAGCTAAGCGGAAAACTTTGAAACGCGCTCTTTATAGGATGGCGCGGTATTGGCATCTGATTTGATAGCGAACGATTGCGAATAATGAAAAACAAAAAGACAAAATCGCATGAACTATTTTTGCATAAACACTGGTTTTCCCTTGCATTTAGTCACGTTTTTTGATATTGTTTCAGTCATCATCTCGGAAACGAGCGTGAGAGATAAAGAATAGAAAATCAAACAGGCCGCGCAGAATTTTCTGGCGGCTTTTTCTTTTGCCAAAAATCGGAACAAACAATCATTTTTGAGGCTTTTTATGTGCAGGCAACGCTTGCGCGAAGAGTCCTTTGTGGCTGGTTGCGCGTTCTGTCGGATAAAAAGGAGCGCGTTCATGAGCGGGCATTTCAATTTCAAAAAACTTCTCTGCGGCATTTTGTTGGTGATTATTATTTCTCCTGCGATTGCAAGTGCGGGGAATGTTTTTCCTCCTCAAAATGTCGCGTCGTGCAATGACGGCGATGCGCTTGTTTACAAGGTAAATCCCGCTACGGGCGATAAGTGGGTCGAGTGCGGATCGTCTGCGGTTCCCAGCGGAACTATTTGCGGGATGCAAACAAATGACGGCAACTTTGGCGCAAAGTGCAAGGGGTACTCTCCGTACAACGGCAAATGCCCTCCCGGATATTGGTTGAATATGTGGCGCGTCAATTTTGGCAGCGGATGGCTTATGTTTTGCGTGAAGGATTGATCCCATGAAAAACTTTAAAAATCTTTTTCTGATCGCTGGGCTGTTGAGTTTCGCCGCGAATGCCGCGCTTGCTCAAAAAGCCGACGATCCATCAGCGTCTTGCCCCGATGGTTATATTGCTGCATCTTCGGTTGATCTTGAGCGCTTTCAGGGCCGCAGATTAAACGCGGAGGAGCTGGCGCAGGTGCAGGCGGCGACGCAAAATATCGGTAAAGATAAATGCGTTCCGATTTCCAAAGAACCTCAGCCCCTTGATCCTATCGGCATCGGAGGAACGGTTTTCGGAAAAGCAAAAATCGGATGTTATGCCGCGCATGGCAAAGACGGCAAAGCCCGGATTATGCCTTTCTTCGAAGATAAAATTAGAGAGTGGATTGAGGCCGACAATTACGGAACAAAAGAAATTGTCGATGGGATAAGTGTTTATATGGTTTGCGCGACTTCATCGGAAGGATTGTCCGTTATGTTCGCGGTGCAAAATTATAAGCCTGTTATTTACTCTGTGAATTGGAATTAAAAAAGTGTTCGTCGCAGGCTTCGCAAGGTGTGGGTTGTTAAACGTTGTTTAACAATTCTCAAACGTTAAACGTTTGTCCCGCAGGTGGCTGCGCCCCCATGCACCCCCATGAGGCATTCATGACCAACAAAAAACCAAAAAGAAAATCGCGCTCGGAAATGATCGGCGTTCGCGTCGATGCGGAGCAGAAAAAACTTATCGACGCTGCGGCAGAGCGCGAGGGGCTGCAAATCTCAAGCTTTATAATTATGATCCTTGTGCGCGTGCGTATCTTGCCCGATTGTTGCCTTAAAAAACTTAAACGCCGTCCGGTGCCGTTTTTTAATGAACTGCATGGATTGCTGGGAACCGCCAATCTTATAGGGGGCAACTGCAAACAGCTGGCGGTCGCTCTGCCGGATGTTGTTGGATTGCGGGCGGCTCGTGCGAGCATTAATCGCGCCGCTTCCGCGATCACGGACTCTCTGCAAGGTAGGGCGATACCGGCCAGCGTCAATCTTTATAAGCTGGATGGCGCGTTGACCGATGCGGGATATAATTTAAACGACATTGTTAGAAGCGTGAATATGGGCAAGCCAGAATTATCGGAGCTTCGCGCTACGCTTGCCGGTATTGCCAGAGCAGCCGAGGCTATTACTGCGGCTCTGACCGGAAGACAGATTCAAAACACCGATGTTGCATATGTCAAAGATTTAGCAAAACTGGCTATGGAAGAAATGTTCTTTGCTTCCAAGGGCGATGTCTAATGTGGATCGAGGGCCGGAGGCGCGGTGGGGCCAAAGCTCTGTCGAAGCATTTGCAGAAGATAGAGAACGAAGCTGTTTTTATCCGTCAACTGGAAGGATTTTCTTTATCCAGTTTGACGGGCGAGAATCTCGAAAAAGCCCTAAAACAAATGGAATGCATAGGTTATGGCAAGGGCGATAGGCGCAATCTTTATCATGCGATAATCGCTCCGGCGTATGGAGAAACGCTGAATTTCTCGCAACAGAAAGTCATGGTTGATTATTACGCCAAGCACATGGGATTCAAAAACCACCAGCGCGTCGTGGTCGAGCATTGGAAAAAAGGCAAGCAGCACTTTCACCTTGTGTTTAACATTATTGACCCCGTAACAGGCAAGACTCATGAGCTGAAGTGGACAAAATTGCGAGAGTGGAAAATTGCTCGTGGGTTGGAAGAAATATTCAAGCACAATACGCCAACGCCCAAAGGCAAATCAGCGCGAACGTGGGAGATGCAGCGAAGCAAGCGCTCATGCGTCGATCCGTGCAAGATGCGGGAAGATGTAACTGCGATATTTAACGCCAGCGATACAGCGCAAGAATTTGTCGCGGCGCTGAATAAGGCGGGGTATGTGCTGACGCGAGGCAAGCGAGGCCAACTGGTATTGGTTGATCGCGCTGGCGATACGCATGGACTGATGCGGCGCATAGAAGGTAAGCGAATTGCGGATTTGCGGGAGAAGTTTCCCGGCATTGAGAAAATGCAGTTGCCGATCCATGCCGATGTTGTGAGTGCGCGGAAGGGGAAGAAAG